>NZ_DASQCJ010000060.1:0-51632 GCF_035634735.1 Cellulomonas sp. | reverse complement strand
CCACGATCGTCCCGCTCAGCGACCGAGACCCGCACTGCGCTGGAGCGGCGGACGCCGCGAGGGCGGCCGCGTCGTTCCCCGCTCCCGCGGGGGCAGACTCACCGCCTCCCGATCGCCCGAGGGCAGACTCGCCGCCTCCCGCTCCCCCGGGGGCAGACTCACCGCCTCCCGCTCCCCCGCCGGGACGCGCGCTTGCTCCTGCTGCCGCTCAGGCGGGTGCGCCGTTCGCGGCGCCGCGCGCGCCTGCCGCGCTCGCCCCGACCTCGACGACCGCGCGCCGCGGCTGCACCCGCTGCTCCGGCCGCCCGGGCGCCGAGGTCCGCATCACCATCAACGCCTCCACCCTCATCGGGCTGGACGACCAGCCCGCCCACCTCGACGGGCACGGCGCCCTCGACGCCGTCCGCGCCCGCGCCCTGGCGGTCGGCGGGGTGTGGCGGCGGCTGGTCACCGACCCGGTCACCCACCGGCTGCTGGACGTCGGCCGCGAACGCTACCGACCCCCCGCCGCCCTCGACGAGTTCGTCCGCACCCGCGACGGGACCTGCGTCGCCCCCGGCTGCGTCCGCCCGGCCTGCGGCTGCGAGCTCGACCACACCGAGGAGTTCCACCCCCTGCCCGGCGCCGACCCCGACGCTGCCCTGGGCCGCACCGACGCGGACAACCTCGGCCCGCTGTGCCACCGGCACCACCGGCTGAAGACCGACGGCGGGTTCCGGCTGCGCCAGATCGAGCCCGGGCTGTTCGAGTGGCTCACCCCGACCGGGCACCGGTACCTCACGCGGCCCGGCACCGGGCAGAACCACGACGCCACCGCCGAGCCCCACAACGAGCCGCCCCCGTTCTGACGCGGCCGCGACGGCGCTCGGGCCGGATCAGCCGGCCCCCGGCCCTCCGGCCGGATCAGCCCGTCCTCGGCGCTCGGGCCGGATCAGCCCGTCCTCGGCCCTCCGGCCGGGTCAACCCGTCCGGCTGCCGCCTCGGGCGCTCCGCGGGGCCGCGCCCGGTCCCGAGAGGTGCCGCCAGTGCCGGCGTCAGGAGTGGTGCGTCTCCGCGCGCCAGCCCGAGTGCCGACGGGCCGCGACCCACGCCGCGACCTGGGTGCGGCGCTGGAGGCCCATCTTGGCGAGCAGCGACGTGATGTGGTTCTTGACGGTCTTCTCGGCCACGCCCAGGCGCTCCGCGATCTCGCGGTTCGACAGGCCGTCGCCGATCAGGTCGAGCACCTTGAGCTCGCTCGGCGTGAGGTTCTCGGTCGGGTCCTCGTGGCCCGCGCGGCGGCGGGTGACGGTGCGCTCGTCCAGCAACGTGCGGCCGGCGGCGACCGCCCGGACGACATCGGTGATCTCCGCGCCGCGGACGCTCTTGAGCAGGTAGGCGGCGGCGCCGGCCTCGAGCGCGGCGGCCAGCGCGTCGTCGTCGTCGAAGGACGTGAGCACGATCGCCCGGGCGGTGGGCAGCGTCGCCCGCACCTGCGTCATGAGGTCGATCCCGGTGCCGTCGGGCAGCTGGAGGTCGACCAGCAGGACGTCGGGGTGCACCAGGCCGGCGCGGCGGACGCCGTCGGCGACGGACCCGGCCTCGGCGACGACCTTCATGCCGTCGGCGCGCTCGACGACCTCGGCGATGCCCCGCCGGACGACCTCGTGGTCGTCGACGATCATCACCGAGATCTCCCCGGAGCGGGCCGGCTGGACTGCGCTGTTCGTGGCGGACACGCGGTCATCGTATCCAGCCCGGGCGACCCGGTCGGGCACCGGCGCACCGGGTCGCCGCGAGTTCCCCCACCTGCGCGGTCGGCGGGGCGGCCGGGTGCGCGGGGCTCCCCTGGCGCGGCGACCCCGGGTGCGCCAGTCTCGGGATCCATGACGACGGTGCTGCTGCCTTCCTCGATCGCCCTGTCCCCCACGCTGCCGGACGGTGTCCGCACCGCGACCTACGACGTCGACCAGCCCGTGCCCGACGACCTGCTGGACGCCGAGGCGCTCGTCGCGTGGGGGAACTCCACGGCCCAGCTCGCGGACGCCGCCCGCCGGATGGGCCGGCTGCGCTGGGTGCAGACGCTGGCGGCCGGTCCGGACGCCGTGCTGACCGCCGGGTTCGCGCCGCACGTCGAGATCACCTCCGGCCGGGGCCTGCACGACGGCCCGGTGGCGGAGCACACCCTCGCGCTCGTGCTCGCCGCCGCGCGCCGGCTGCCCGAGCTCGTGCGCGCCCAGGACCAGCACCGGTGGGCGTCGGAGCTCGGCGGGATGCAGCGGCTGCCGCACGAGGGCGGCGAGTTCCGGTCGCTGTCCGGCGCCCGGGTGCTGATCTGGGGCTTCGGCTCGATCGCCGCCCGGCTCGCGCCGCTGCTCACGGTGCTCGGCGCGCAGGTCGTGGGCGTCGCGTCCCGGGCCGGCGAGCGCGCGGGCTACCCGGTGATCACGCCCGCCGAGGTGCCGCAGGCCCTCCCGGGCACCGACGTGCTCATCGGCATCCTGCCCGCCACCCACGCCACGCGCCGCGCCCTCGACGCCGCCGTGTTCGCGCGGCTGCCACGGCACGCGTGGGTGGTGAACGTCGGCCGCGGCTCGACGCTCGACGAGGAGGCGCTGCTCGCGGCGATCGCCGGCGGGCGGATCGCGGGCGCGGCGCTCGACGTGTTCGAGACCGAGCCGCTGCCGCCCTCCTCCCCGCTGTGGGACGAGCCGCGGGTGCTGATCACCCCGCACGCCGCGGGCGGCCGCCCGGTCGGTGCGGACACGCTGCTCACGGACAACATCGCGGCGTTCGAGCGCGGCGAGCCGCTGCGGAACGTCGTGCGCCGCTGACCGGCGCCGCGACCCGCCGCGCGCCCCGCCCGGCAACCCGCCGCGCGTCCCGCCCCGCGCCCCGCCGCACGCCCCGGCCGCCCCGGGCGCCGCACCGTCCGGTTGGTACAGTGGACCGCTCCCCGAGAAGAGGAGCACGCGATGACCACCCCCGCGCCGACCCTGCGCGACCGCGTCGGCCTGCTGCCCGTCGGGCCGGGCGACCCGGCCGGGTCCGATCCGCGCGAGACCGTCGCCGCCCTGGCCGTCGACGGCGTCCTGCTGGGGTTCTACGCCGAGGTGCACCCGCCGGACGACGGCTGGTGGGGCCGGGCGCTGACCGCCGTGGCCAGCTACGCGGGCCTGCCGGTGCCGCACCAGTGCGCGTCGAACCTGGACCTCGCGCTCGAGGCGGAGCCGTTCCGCGACCCGTCGCCGCTGACCGACGCCGTGCTGCGCCTGGTCCGGGAGGGCGGCACCGGGGCGCTGACCCTCGACCGCATCGCGGAGGAGAGCGGCCGGGACCCCGACTGGATCCTCAGCATGCACGGCTCGGTGCAGGAGCTGGTCGACGCGCTGGTGGGCCGGATCGCCGAGGAGGCGTTCGACGACCTGCTGCCCGCGCACGACGAGCCGGAGCTGCCCGAGCTGCTCGCGGCCTGCGCGAGCTCGGAGCGGGTCGTCGCCATGGTGCGGTTCCTCGCGCTCACCGGCGTCGAGCTGGCGCCCGGCGCGGTCGACCGCACCCGGGCCGGGTCGCCCGTCGCCCGCGGCGAGCGGCTGCCGGACCGGGCCCTGGTCGCCGCGCTGGCGCTCGACGGCTGGGCGCTCGGGTCGACGGCGCGACGCTACCCCTGGCCGGAGGCGGTCACGGCCGACGTGGCGACGGAGCTGCGGGCGCTGGCGGGCTGAGGCCGGGGCCGCCGGCCCGCGGGGCCCTCAGCCGGCCGGCGCCGGCTGGCAGACCGGGCAGAAGTGCGAGGAGCGGTTCATGAACGGCTCCCGCACGACCGGCGTCCCGCACCGCGGGCACGGCTCCCCCGCCTGCCCGTAGACGGCGAGCGACCGGTCGAAGTACCCGGACGCGCCGTTGACGTTCACGTAGAGGGCGTCGAAGCTCGTCCCGCCCTGGGCCAGCGCGTCCGTCATCACGCCGGCGACGCCGTCGAGCACCCGCAGCGCGGTCGCCTGGTCCAGGTCGGCCGTCGGCGTCGCGGGGTGCACCCGCGCGCGCCACAGGCCCTCGTCGGCGTAGATGTTGCCGACACCGGACACGACGCCCTGGTCGAGCACCGCGCGCTTGATCTGGGTGCGCCGCCGGCGGATGGCCCGGGCGACGGCTTCGCGGTCCACGGCGGGGTCGAGCAGGTCGCGGGCGATGTGCGCCACGGGGGCGGGCACCAGCGGCAGCGCCGAGCCCGCGCCACCCGGGCGCGCGTCCGGCGTCGGCAGCAGGTCGACGACCGACAGGTGGCCGAACGTGCGCTGGTCCACGAAGTCGAGGGCCCCGCCGTCGTCGAGCAGCAGCCGCACCCGCAGGTGGGTGTGCGCGCCGCCCTGCTCGACGTCGTCCGCGGTGCCGCGGACCAGGAGCTGCCCGCTCATGCCGAGGTGCGCGAGCAGCGCGTCGTCCGGCGGCGCGCCGGCCGCGCCGGGGTGGTCCAGCGGGAGCCAGAGGAACTTGCCGCGCCGCGCGGCCGCGGTCAGCGTGCGGCCAGCGAGGCGTCCCGCGAGGTCGTCGGGACCAGCGAGGTGCCGGCGCACGCTGTACGGGCGCCGGACCTCGACCGCGCGGACCGTGCGGCCCACGACGTGCCGCTCCAGGCCGTCCCGGACGGTCTCGACCTCGGGGAGCTCGGGCACGCGGGTGTCAGTCCGCGGCGGGCGCGGGGGCGCCGGCCGGCTCGCGGTCGGCGGTCGGGCCGTCCTGCGCGACGTGGCCGTCGGCGGCGGCTCCGTCCGCAGCCGCGCCGTCGGCGGCCTCGGCGCCGTCCCGCAGCGCGGTCCAGGCCAGCTCGGCCGCCCGCTGCTCGGCGAGCTTCTTGGCGGTGCCCGTGCCGGTGCCGTACACGTCGCCGGCGACCACGGCGTCCGCCGTGAACACCCGGGCGTGGTCCGGGCCGGCGCTGGTCACCTGGTAGGTGGGCGCGCCCATGCCGAGCGTCGCGGTCAGCTCCTGGAGGCTGGTCTTCCAGTCGAGGCCCGCGCCGAGGTCGGCCGCCTGGGCCAGCCGGGGCCCGACCAGGCGCATGACGATCTCGCGGGACGTCTCCAGCCCGTGGGACAGGTAGACGGCGCCGAACAGGGCCTCGAGGGTGTCGGACAGGATCGAGTCCTTGTCCCGCCCGCCCGTGGCGAGCTCCCCCTTGCCGAGCAGCACGTAGGACCCGAGGTCCAGCGTGCGGGCGACCTCGGCGAGCGCCCGCTGCGACACCGTCGCCGCGCGCATCTTCGCGAGCTCGCCCTCGGACTGCGAGGGGTGCCGGCGGTACAGGTCCTCGGTGACGACCAGGCCGAGCACGGTGTCCCCGAGGAACTCCAGGCGCTCGTTGGTCGGGGTGCCGCCCGCCTCGTGGGCGAACGACCGGTGCGTCAGTGCCAGCACCAGCAGCTCGGGGTCCAGGTGGACCCCGAGCTGCTGGGCGAGCTGTGCTGCGGTGGTGCTCATCGTGCGGCGGCCCGCGCCCTCCGGTGCGTCACCGGGGCGCCGGGCCTACGGCGCGTCGGCTCAGCCGGCGTGCTCGGTCCGCATCGCCTCGGCGTAGCGCCGACCGGCGTAGGCGCCGCACGTCGGGCACGCCTGGTGCGGGCGCATGTTCGACTGGCACTGCGGGCAGGTGCTGAGCGTCGTGGCAGTGGTCTTCCACTGCGACCGACGCGCACGGGTGTTGCTGCGCGACATCTTGCGCTTCGGAACAGCCACGGCTAGCTCTCTCTCTTCTCGTCAAGCGTGCTCTGCAGACCACCGAGGGCGGCCCACCGAGGATCAAGGGTCTCATGGGAATGCTGCGGGTCGTCCGCGAGGTGCGCCCCGCAGATGGAGCACAGCCCGGGGCAGTCGTCCCGGCACAACGGCTGGAACGGTAGCGCAGTCACGACCGCGTCCCGAACCAGGGGCTCCACGTCGACCAGGTCGCCGTCGAGCTCGGGGAGGTCCTCCTCGTCGTCGCCCTCCTCCTTCGCGGCCTCCGCGCGACCGGGGTAGACGAACAGCTCCTGCACGCGGACGTCGAGCGACTCGACGACCTCGTCCAGGCAGCGCACGCACTCCCCGACCGCCCGGGCCCGCACGGAGCCGGACACGAACACCCCCTCCATGACGGCCTCGAGCTGGAGGTCCAGCTCGACGTCGTCGCCGACGGGGACGCCGATCACGTCGGTACCGAGGTCCTCGGGAGCGGGCACCGTGGCGTGGGCACGACGCATCGATCCCGGACGTCGGCCGAGCTCGTGGGTGTCGAGCACGAACGGCGAGCGGGGATCGAGGTGGTTGGCGCGCTCCACGGTCCCTGTTCCTGTCGTTGAGGGGTCTCGGTCCCTGCGATGACCGGCAGGACCAACGGACGATCTTACGGCACCGGCCGCCCTCCGCCCAATCGCCCGGCGGGCGGCCTGGGTCACACCCGGCGGTGCCGGGCGGGGCCGGTCAGTCCTCGGGGTCGTCCAGCCGGCCCGCGAGCTTCGCCCGCCCGGCCTGCACCTGGGTCAGCACCTTGCCGAGGTCGATCTCGAAGTCGGCCAGCCGCCGGTCGCAGTAGTCGTCCGCGTCCCGCCGCAGCCCGCGGGCCGTCTCCTCGGCCTCGCGGACGATCGCGGCGGCCCGCTCGGTCGCCTGCGCGACGACGGACTCCTGCTCGACCAGCTCGGCGGCCCGGCGGCGCGCGGCCGCCTCGATCCGCTCGGCGTCGGCGCGCGCGGCGGCCCGCTCGGCGTCGGCGGCGGCCAGCACCTCGTCGGCGCGGCCGATCTGCGTGGGCAGCGCGCTGCGGGCCTGGTCGACCAGGTCCAGCAGCTCGGCGCGGCTCACGAGCACGGAGGCCGACATCGGCACGGCGCGCGCCGCCTGCACGGCCTGCTCCAGGGCGTCCAGGACGGCCGTGAGGCCCTCGTGGCGGCCCGCGGCCGCCGGCGGCGTCTGCTCGGTCATGCGCGGCTCCCGTCGGCCGTCGTGGGGGTGCTGAGCGCCGCGCGGACGGCCGCGGCCACCGCCGGCGTCACCAGGTCGCCGATCGGGCCGCCGTGCCGGGCCACGTCCTTCACCAGCGACGAGGCGACGTGCGACAGCGCGGGGTCGCCGACGACGAACGCCGTCTCGACGCCCGACAGGTGCCGGTTCATCAGGGCCATCGGCAGCTCGGCGTCGAAGTCCGCCCCGCCGCGCAGCCCCTTCACCACCAGGTCCGCGCCGAGGGCGCGCAGCTCGTCGGCCAGCAGGCCGGACGAGGACGCGACGCGCACGCCCGGGACGTCGGCGACCGCGTCCTCGATGAGCGCCACCCGGGCGTCGACGTCGAGCAGCGGCCGCTTGGCGGCGTTGTGCGCGACGAGCACGACCACCTCGTCGGCGAGGCGCCGCGCGCGGCGCACCACGTCCAGGTGGCCGAGCGTGAAGGGGTCGAAGGAGCCGGGGCAGACCGCGAGAACCACGTCGCCGAATCTACGCCGTCAGGCGTCGGCGTCCCCGGCGGCGGGGTCCCCGGGCGCGTCGCCCGGCCCGTCGGCCGGCCCGTCGGCCGGCGCGTCGCCCGGCCCGTCCTCGACCGGGCTGCGGGCGCCGAGGTGCACCGCGGTGTCCCCGTACACCCGGGTGTCGAACCCGTGCATCGCGGCCGGCCAGGGCGGCTCGCCGCTGCGGGCCGACCGCTCCACGACCACCACCGACTCGACCGTCAGCGCCGGCACCAGCGCCGCCAGCACCTCCGCCAGCGTGGCGTCCGGGACGTCGTACGGCGGGTCGAGCAGCACCAGGTCCCACGGCGCGGCCGGGCGCGCCACGTACGCCTCGACCCGCTCGCGCACCACGTCCACCCGGTCGCGCAGGCCCAGGGCCGCGACGTTCTTCCGGCAGACCTCCGCGGCGGCCTTGCCCCACTCGACGAGCACCACGTGCGCCGCCCCGCGGCTCGCGGCCTCCAGCCCGAGCGCGCCCGAGCCGGCGTAGCCGTCCAGCACCCGCGCGTCCTCGACGGCGTCCAGATGCTCGAGCCGGGAGAACAGCGCCTCCCGCACGCGCTCGCTGGTCGGGCGCGTGCCCGCCGGCGGCACGGCGAGCGTGCGCCCGCCGACCGAGCCCGCCACGATCCGGGTCACCGGCCACCCCGCTTCTTCTCCGCCTCCGCGGTCTCCTGCATGTCCGCCATGCGGTCCATCATCGACTTGGTGCTGGTGCTCGACCCGACGGCCAGCGCGATCGCCGAGACGGCGGCCTGCACGACCACGACCTGCGGCAGCACCGTGCCCAGCGCGACCGACAGCACGACCGGCACCATGCCGAGCACCGCGACGTCCGGGCCCCGCGCCAGCACGGCCGCGACGCCGCCCGGCAGCGCGCCCATCGGCGTGGCCACGAGCGGGCCCTCCCAGTTCGGCGACGGGCGGTAGGCGGCCCGCAGCGCGGCGCCCGCCCACACCGGCGCCGACACCACGCCGAGCAGCAGCCACGGGCCGACCTCGCCCTCCCAGCGACCCACCGCGGCGAACGCGGCGGCGGACCAGAGCAGCATCGCCACGCCCGGCACGATCAGCCGCGCGCGGCGCACGGCCTTCGCGGACATCGGCAGCAGCCGGTCGACGATCGGGGCCATCTCGGCGCGGCGCGCGCCCTCCCCCGTCGCCAGCATCCCGACGTACCCGCTGACCAGCACCGCGAGGATCACGCCGAGGACGCCGGCGAGCTGCGGCGTGATGACGACGACCACCGGCACCAGGGCGGAGACGACCAGCTGCACCAGGTGCCGCGGCGACCGCAGCAGGACCGTCAGGTCGGCGACGACCACCGCCGACACCGGGCCGCGGACCAGCCGCATCCGGCGCACCCGGCGCCGCCGCGGCCGCGCGGCCGAGTCGGACAGCGCCCGGCCGAGCTCGCGCGAGTCCATCGACACGAGCGCGCCGGCGGCCTGCGTGGCGACCGAGCCGCTCTCCCGCAGGTCGCGCCCGCGGATCCGGCCGAGCCGGCCGTCCAGCCACCACCAGGCGCCGGCGACCGCCACCGCGAGCACGCCGAGCACCCACCAGGGGACGTCCGGCAGCGCGGCGACCCGCCAGCCCGCGAGCGCCGCGACCAGCGCGAGCACCGGCGCGACGCCGATCACCGCGTCGCCCGCGAGCGCGGTCGCGCGGCGCGGCACCCCGCGGCTCTGCAGGTGACCGGCGAGCACCGCCAGCCCGGCGCACACGAGCGCCGCCGTGCCGCCCAGCCGCAGCACGTGGCCGACGCCGTGGTCGGCGAGCAGCCCGCCGTCGAGCAGCGCCAGCACCACCCCGCCGATCAGGCCGGACGCGAGCGGCAGCCGGAGCGACGCCGGCCGGAGCAGCCCGCGGCGGTCCACCGGCATGCCGAGCCACCAGGTCGCCTCCGCGCCGCCCGCGCCCACCGGGCCGAGTCGCGCGCTGAGCGAGAGCACCACGCCCGCCACGACGAACGCGGCGACCGCCACGACCGTCGGCAGGCTGATGCCGGAGCGCAGGGCCTGGTCGGGCACGTGCGGCAGCGTGGAGCGGAGCTGGCCGGCGAGGCCCAGGGCCACGCCGAGGCCGATCGCCGAGATGACCACCGCGTAGTAGACGTCGCCGAGCACCTCGCCGAGGCCCGCGCCGGAGCGGCGCCGGGCGACCTGCGCGGTGTACCGGCGGATCGACCGCGCGCCGGGGACCGGCGTCCGGCCCTCGGTGGGCGCGACGGCGGGCCCGGGGACGTCGTCCCAGCCCGCCGCGGCGGCCGCCGGTGCGTCGTCCGCGGTGGCGGCGAACTCGCTCACAGCACGCCCGGCCGCAGCGCCTCGACGGCGTCCGCGGTGCTCAGCAGGCGCGAGTGGTCGTCCGCGACCAGCACCGCGCGGTCCGCCACGACGCGCAGCAGCTCCGGGTCGTGCGTCGCGAGCAGCACCGAGCCGCCCGCGCGCTTCTCCTCGACCAGCCGCTGCGCCAGGTGGTCGCGCATCGCCACGTCGAGGCGCTGCTCGGGCTCGTCGAGCACCAGCAGCGAGCGCGGGCGGACCAGCCCGGCGGCGAGCAGCAGCCGGCGCCGCTGGCCCGAGGACAGCGCGACGGGCAGCGCCGCCGCGTGCTCGGTCAGGCCGAACTCGTCGAGCAGCTCCTCGACCACCGCGTCCGCGCCCTGCACCCCGTGCCCGCGGGCCGTGAGGTACAGGTGCTCGGCCACCGTGAGCGCCGGGAAGTACGCGTCGTCGTCCAGCACGCTCGACACCCGGGTGCGGAACCCGACCTCGCGCTCGTCCACGGCGCGGCCCAGCACCTCCACCCGGCCGCCGACCGGCTCCAGCAGGCCGAGCACGGCGCGGAGCACCGTCGACTTGCCCGAGCCGTTCGCGCCGACGAGCGCGAGGGCCTTCCCGGGCGGGAGGGTGAACGAGACCGGGGCGCACACGGGCTCCCCGCCGTACCCGACGAGCAGATCGACGGCACGGATCACGGGCTGCTTCGACACGGGCAGCAGCGTACGCACCGCGGCTGGTGGTCCCGGCGGGACCGACGGCCCGTGCTGCCCGGGACCACGCCGGCCGCCGTCAGGTCCGGTCGAGGAACTCCTCGCGCTCCCCCGCCAGCATGTGCTGGATCGCCGCCGCGAGCGCGGGGTGCTCGCGCAGGTCCGGGTCGGCGTCCACGAGGGCGCGCGCGGCGTCCCGGGCCCGCTCGATCACGTCGCCGTGCCGGGTGACCTCGAGCAGCCGCAGCGACGAGCTCCCGCCCGACTGCGCCGCCCCGAGCACGTCGCCCTCCCGGCGCAGCTCCAGGTCCACCGCCGCGAGCGCGAACCCGTCGCGGGTCTCCGCGAGCTTTCCGAGCCGGGTCGCCGCGTCCGTGCCCTCGGGCGCGTCGGCGACGAGCAGGCACACGCCCGGCTTCGCGCCGCGGCCGATCCGCCCGCGCAGCTGGTGCAGCTGCGAGATGCCGAACCGGTCCGCGTCGAGCACCACCATCACCGTGGCGTCCGGCACGTCGACGCCGACCTCGATCACCGTCGTGGAGACCAGCACCGGCACCGCGCCCGACGCGAAGTCCGCGAGCGCGCGGTCCTTCTCCTCCGGGGACATCCGGCCGTGCAGCTCCCCGACCGCGACCCCCCGCAGCGCCGGCGTGCCGCGCAGCAGCTCCGCGACCTCCGTCACCGCGTGCAGCGGGCGCTGCGGGCGGGCGTCGCCGTCCTCCGGGGAGAGGTCGGTCACCAGGTCGGCGCCGTCGACGTCCGCCTTCTTCGCGTCGCCGTCGATCCGCGCGCACACCACGTAGGCCCGGCCCCCGCGGTCGACCTCCTCGCGGATGCGCTGCCAGGTGCGCTCCAGCCAGGCGGGCTTGTCGGCCGGGACCACGTGCGTCACGACCTCCGCGCGGCCCCGCGGCACCTCGCGGAGCGTCGACGTCTCGAGGTCGCCGAACACCGTCATCGCGACCGTGCGCGGGATCGGCGTCGCGGTCATCACCAGCAGGTGCGGCACGCCGCCGGCCTTGGCGCGCAGGACGTCGCGCTGCTCGACGCCGAACCGGTGCTGCTCGTCCACCACCACGAGGCCGAGGTCCGCGAACTGCACGTGCTCGGACAGCAGCGCGTGCGTCCCGACCACGATCCCCGCCGCCCCGCCGCCGATCTCGCCGAGCGCCCGGCGCCGCGCAGCCGAGCCCTGCGAGCCGGTCAGCAGCGTCACGCGGGTCGCCACCTCCGCGCCGCCGAGCATCCCCGCCTCCGCGAGGTCGCCCAGCAT
The DNA here is from genome assembly GCF_035634735.1 of Cellulomonas sp. Lineage (GTDB taxonomy): Bacteria > Actinomycetota > Actinomycetes > Actinomycetales > Cellulomonadaceae > Cellulomonas. Next base: position 39,898 of record NZ_DASQCJ010000060.1, on the reverse strand, counting down.
GCTCTGCAGCGTGCGGGCGTGCTGCGCGGCGAGCACCTCCGTCGGCGCGAGCAGGGCGGCCTGGCCGCCGGCGTCGACCACCTGGAGCATCGCCCGCGCCGCCACCACCGTCTTGCCCGAGCCGACCTCGCCCTGCAGCAGCCGCTGCATCGGGCTGGCCGCCGCGAGCTCCGCGGCGATCTGCGCGCCGATCTCCCGCTGGCCGCCCGTCAGCTCGAACGGCAGCCGCGCGTCGAACGCGTCCAGCAGCCCGCCCGCGCGCGCCGGCCGGGCCACCGCCGCCTGCGCCGCGAACCGGGCCTTGCGGCGGGCCAGCTCGGCCTGGAGGACGAACGCCTCCTCGAACCGCAGCCGCGCCACCGCGCGGTCCTTCTCCGTGTCGTCCAGCGGGTGGTGCACGCCCTGCAGCGCGTCCAGGATCCCCGGCATCCCGCCGCGGACGGCGTCGGGCAGCGGGTCCGGCAGGTCCGCGGGCGTGAGCGTGCGGCGCACCGTCTCCACGGCGGCGACGACCGCCTCGTTCCGCAGGCCCGCGGTCAGGCCGTAGACCGGACGCGGCCGCTGCGACTCGATCAGCCGCTGGGCCTCGTCCTCGAACGACATCGGGTCGTCGATCTCGAACTCCGGGTGCAGCAGCTGGAGGTGGCCGCGGTACTCCTTCACCGTGCCCGAGAACAGGCCGGCCGTGCCCGGCTTCAGCTGCTGCTCGAAGTGCCGCAGCGCACCCGGGTGCTTCGCGAACCAGGTCAGCAGCAGGGTCTGCCCCGCGTTGCGCACCACCACCTCGAGGATCACGCCGCCCCGCGAGCGCATCGTGCGGGTCGTCGCGCGGTCGACCACGCCGTCCACCGTCACGTGCTCCCCGACGCGCAGGTGCCCGATCGTGGCCGGGTCGCCCCAGTGCGACCAGCGGCGGGGGTAGTAGCGCAGCAGGTCGCCGACCGTGCGCAGCCCGAGCTTGGCGAGCTTCTTCGCGGCGCCCGGGACGTGGGTGCCGAGGTCCTGGTCCAGGTACGGCAGCGGCCGGACGACCGCGTCGTGGGGGACGGTCACGGGCGCGCCTCCGTCGGGGTCGTGGGGGTGGGCGGGGGTGGGGCGGGGGTGGTCGTGGTCGGGGCGGGCGGGCCGGCGGAGGCGGGGGCGGCGACCGGGCCGGCGGAGGCGGGGCCGGGCTCGACCAGCCGGGCGAGGGCGGCGAGCACCCCGGCCTCGTCGGTCGCCCCGGCCGGGACCAGCCACCCGGGGTCGAGGTCGGCGGCGGCGAGGCGGTCCCCCGGCAGCACCGTGACGGACCCCTGCCGGCCGGCACCCGTCGTCGGGTCGTCCCCCGCCGGCGCCGCGCCGCGGGCGCCCGCCGCGTGCACCGGCTGCTGCGCGTCCTGCACGGCGCGGCGCACCGCGTCCCGGGCGTCCTCCGCGGGCGTCCCGTCCGGCAGCAGCACCGCGACGGCGCCGGCGTGCGCGAGGGCCGCGGCCGCCTCGCCCGACCCCGTGCACGCCACGACCGGGCGCTCGGCGCCGAGCAGCGTCCGCACCGACGCGGTCCACCGCGCGCCGGCGGCGGTCAGCACCGTCGCCACGTCGGCGGGCGCGGGCGCGTGCACGTGGGCCGTCACGAGGCCCTCGCCCGCCACCACCGCCACGGCCCCGCCCACCGCGGGCAGCGTCGCGGCGAGGTCCCGGGCGACGCGCTCGGCCGCCGTGGCGTCGGCCGCCGGCCCCGCGCCGTCCCCGGCGCCCGCGCGCAGCAGGGCGACGACCTCGTAGCCGCCCGCGCCCCCGTCGCCCGACCCGGCTCCGGTCGGGTCCGCCGAGCCGCCCGGCTCGCGCGCCGCGCCGTGCTCGTCCAGCCACCCGACGTCCACCGGCGCCGGGCGGTCGGCGAGCGCGGCCGCCAGCGCGTCGAGCAGCACGAGCAGCGCGCACGCCCCCGCGTCGACCACGCGCGCCGACCGCAGCACCGGGTGCGCCGCGCTGATCCGCGCCAGGTCCGCGCGCCCGGCGGCCACGCCCGCGTCCAGCGCCGCCGCGTCGCCCGCGCCGCGCGCCGCCGCGTGCCGGGCCGCGTCGGCCACCACCGCGGCGACGGTCAGCACCGTCCCGTCCTCCGGCTCCGGCACCGCCGACCGCGCCGCCGCGGCGGCGGCCGCCAGCGCGTCGGGCAGCGCGCCGGGCGCCGCGCCGAGCGCCGGGCCGGACGCCGCCGCTGGCGCCGCCTCGGGCGCCGCGCCGGCCAGCCCGCCGAGGTAGCGGCTGAGGATGACGCCGGAGTTCCCGCGCGCCGACAGCAGCGCCCCGCGTGCGAGCGCCCGGAGCACCGCCGCGCCGTCGTCGGTCGCCCCGTCGGCGCCGGCGGGCAGCGCGGCGACCTCGTCGGCGGCCCCGCGCAGCGTGAGCAGCACGTTCGTCCCCGTGTCACCGTCGGGCACCGGGAACACGTTCACCGCGTCGATCCGCTCGCGCGCCGCCTCCAGGGCGGGCACCGCGCGGTCCAGCCAGTCGCGCAGCACGCCGCCGTCCCCGAGTCGCCCAGCCACGTCCGCGCGCAGTCCTCTCGTCGTCCCGGCCGTCGTCCGGCACCCGCCCTCCGACGACCCCGCGGGCCGATCGCCCGCGGGGACCTACTCTGCCGCACGCGACCCGCAGGATCCCGGTCGTCCCCAGCCCGGGTCCTGCCCGGAGCGCCCGGCGCCGGGGTGTGACGGACGTCGTTTTGAGGGTCGCGGCCCTCGTGGGCTAGTCTTGTCCGGTTGCCTGGTCACTGCCGGGCACGGGTGTGCCCCTCGGAACGGTCCTCGGACCGCCGGTGCGGGCCCCACCGACCAACCAGGACTTGCCGCCCGGGCTCCCTCCCGAGCGGCGTGCAATGACCGGATCAGGAGAAGACCGTGGCTGCCAACTGCGACGTCTGCGCCAAGGGCCCGAGCTTCGGGCACAGCATCTCGCACTCGCACGTGCGCACCAAGCGCCGCTGGAACCCGAACATCCAGCGCGTGCGCGTGGTGGTGGCGGGCACCCCGAAGCGCCTCAACGTCTGCACCTCGTGCCTCAAGGCCGGCAAGGTCCAGCGCGCCGTCTGAGCGACTCGTGCCGAAGGCCCGTGCGGTTCGTCCGCGCGGGCCTTCGTGCTGCCCGGGACCGGTGCGGGCGGGGGCGCGGCCCCGTTCCGCGCCGCGGGACGGGGCGACGGCGGGAACGGCCTGTGGCGGCGCCGCCGCGTGTGGCACGCTGAGCGCATGAGCGAGCAGCGCCGCGAGCACACGGTCCGGCCCGCCGAGCCCCGGGACGCTGCCGGCATCGCCGCCGTGCACGTCCGGACGTGGCAGCACGCGTACGCGGGCCTCGTCCCCGACAGCTACCTCTCGTCCCTCGACGTCGCCCGGCGCACCGAGGTCTGGCAGCGCGACCTCGCGCACGGCAGCCGGATCCGGGCCTGGGTCGCGACCGTCGACGCCGAGGAGGTCGTCGGCTTCATCTCCCTCGGCCCCGCCCTCGACGAGGACGCCGACCGCACCGCGCTCCAGGTGTACGCGCTCTACCTCGACCACGGGATGTGGGGCTCCGGCGTCGCGCGCGAGCTGCTGCGCACCGCCATGCAGGACGTCCCCCCGCGCATCCCGGTGACGCTCTGGGTGTTCGCGGACAACGAGCGCGCCCGGCACTTCTACCGCCGGCACGGCTTCCAGCCCGACGGGACCGAGCGCACCGAGGACATCGGCGGCGCCGACCTGCTCGAGGTCCGCTACCGCCGCCGCTGACCCGGAGCGGGCGGCGAGTCCTCCACAGGCCACCCGGGCGTGCGCGGTCCCCAGGCGACTGCCCCGCGCTGCGTCCCGGGCGGCGGCTGCGCTCCAGCATGAGGCCATGCCCGACGACGTGCGCGAACGAACCGAGGAGCCGCGGCAGACCCACGCGGGCTCCATGACGACGACTCCTGGCCGGCCGTTGCGTCGCAGACTAGGATTCTGGTCTATGGAGCAGACCTCGCTGTCCGACGCCAAGGCGCACCTGAGCGCGTACGCCGCGGACGTCGTCCGGACGCACAACCGGATCTCCATCACCCGCAACGGGCGCCGGGAGCTGGTGCTGATGAGCGCGGACGACCTCGACGCGCTCGAGGAGACGCTCGACGTCCTCCGGGACGAGCGGCTCGTGAAGGAGCTGGCCACGGCACGCGAGGAGATCGCCGACGGCCACGTCTCGTTCGAGCGCCCGGTGTGGAACGGTCCCGCGACCGACGCCCCGTGAGCTGGGAGATCGGGTGGGTGCCGACCAGCAGGCGGGCGCTCGATCGGCTCCCGGAGCACGCGGCGACGGCGGCGATCGAGTTCGTCTACGGACCGCTGCGGGAGAACCCGTACCGGGTCGGCAAGCGGCTGCGCGCGCCGCTGGACGACACCCACTCCGCGCGCCGCGGCGCGTACCGGGTCCTGTACGTGGTCGACGAGCAGGCCGGAACCGTCGTGATCACGAGCATCGATCACCGCCGCGACGCGTACCGCACGCACTGACCGCGGTACCGGACGCCGCCGCGGACACCAGGTCCCGCTAGTCCGGTGCGACCCCCGGTCACCGGTCCCGCTCACCCGCTACGCCACGCGGTCACCGATCCCGCGCACCCGGCCTGCCCCGCGGAGACGCGGGTGCGCTAGCGGCGGAAGTGCTCCCAGCCGGCGACGACCGCCGGTCGCGCACCCCCGACCAGCACCGTGCCCGCGGGCTCGCCCGTGCCACCCGCCGCGCCGGCCCCGCGCACCACGCCGATCCGCCGGAACCCCGCCGGCAGCGCCGCGCCCGCCGGGAACGTCGCCAGCAGCCCGTGGTCCTCGCCGCCGCCGAGCGCCCAGCCGACCGGGTCGGCACCGACCGCCGCGGCGGCCGCGCCCAGGGCGTCGAGGTCGCCGGCGAGCGCGTCGGCCGGGTCGTCGAGGTCGAGCACGACGCCGCTCGCGACGGCCAGCCGCTCGCCGTCCCGCAGCAGCCCGTCCGACACGTCGAGCATCGCGGTCGCCCCACCGGTCGCGGCGGCCGGACCCGCCGCGAGGGGCGGCTGCGGCCGGCGGTGCACCGCGACGACCGCGGGGTCGGCGTCCGGGCGGCCCGCGTCGAGCAGGGCGAGCCCCGCCGCCGACCGGCCCACCGTCCCGGCGAGCGCCACGACGTCGCCGGGCCGGGCGCCCGACCGCAGGACGGGCTCCGCGCCGCCGAGGTCACCGTGCACGGTCACCGCGACGACCACGGACGCGCCCCCGGAGAGGTCGCCGCCGACGACGCCGGCCCCCACCGTCGCGCACGCCGCGCCGAGCCCGCGCGCGAGTCCCTCGACCCACGCGACGGGCAGGTCGCCCGGGACGACGAGCGAGACGACGATCGCGGTCGGCCGGGCGCCCATGGCGGCCACGTCGGCGAGGTTCTGCATGGCCGCACGCCAGCCGACGTCCTCGCCGGAGGACCAGCCGCGCCGGAAGTGCCGGTCCTCGACGAGCACGTCGGTCGACACGACGTACCGGCCGTCGGGCGCCGCGAGCACGGCGGCGTCGTCCCCGGGGCCGAGCAGGGTGCGGTCGCCGGCGGGCAGGTGCGGGAAGATCCGCGCGAGCAGGCCGTCCTCCGACAGGTCGGCCACGGTGGCTCCGGCGGCGTCGGGCTGGTCGGGGGCGGCGCGGTCGGTCACGCCCGCCACGGTAGCGTCCGCGACGCCGCGGCCCGCGCCGGGCCGCGTCGGGCCCCCGCGCGGCCGCCCGGGCCACCCGCCCCGCGCTCCCGTGCCGCGCCACCCGGCACCGCGCTCCCGCCCAGCGCCACCCGCGTCTCCGCCCGCCTATCCGTCCGCCCGTCCGCCCGTACGTCCCTGCGCGACTGTGCAAGAAACCCTCCGACCGGGTAGCCGGGGGGTACTCACTCGACCGGTTTCCTGCCCTCTCGGCGGACGCAGCACCTCCGGCCGCCGCAGCACCGCAGCCGACCGAGCACCGCCGCGCTCGCCGCCCCGGTTCCGGGGGGTCGGCCGCGCCGGGTTACCGTGGCCCGTGTGAGCCGCTCCCCCCGCCGACGCCCCGCCCGCACCGCCGCAGGGACCGCCGCGCTGGCGCTGGCCGGCGTCCCGCTGCTCGCGGGGTGCGCGTCCACGGTCGGGATCGCGGTGGCCCCCGACGCGGCGAACCCGGCGTGCGCGCGCGTCGTGCTGGCGCTGCCCGAGTCGCTCGGCGACGGGCTGACGGAGCTCCGGACGACCAGCCAGGCGACCTGGGCGTGGGGCGACCCGACGGACCCGGTGACGCTGCGCTGCGGCGTGGCGGTGCCCGGCCCGACGACCGAGCAGTGCGTGACGATGGAGACGGCGAGCGGCACGAGCATCGACTGGCTGGTGCAGGCCGACGCCGAGCCCGCGGACGCCGGCGCCGCGCCGGACCACGACCCCGCGGCGACGGCCGAGCCGACGGCCGCGCCCACCGGCGACCCCACCGGCGACCCCACGGCCGGCGCGACCGCCACGTCCGGCACCGACGCCCTGCTGGACCCCGGCTCGTCCGACTGGACGTTCGTGACCTACGGCCGCGACCCCGCGGTGGAGGTGCACGTCCCGGCGGCGGTGGTCGCGGAGCGGTCGACCTCGTTCCTGGACGCGCTCAGCCCGGCGATCGCCCAGGTCGAGGCGACCCGCGCCTGCCTCTGACCCCCGCGGGGCGACCCCGCCCCGCGCGCGGCCCGCGCACCCGGCCCGCCGGCCCCGGCGACCGCCTCAGCGCAGCCCGGTCGGCCGCTCGAGCGCGAGCTGCAGCAGCTCGTCCAGCAGGTCGGCGTAGGACAGCCCGCTCTGCTGCCACATGCGCGGGTACATGGAGAACGGCGTGAACCCCGGCATGGTGTTGATCTCGTTGACGACGACCTCGCCGCCCGGGGTGACGAACACGTCGACCCGCCCGAGCCCCTCGCCGTCGACGGCCTCGAACGTCCGCACCGCGACGTCCTGCACGCGGGCGATCACGTCCTCGGGCAGGTCGGCCGGGCAGGACAGCTGCACCGCGGCCTCGTCGAGGTACTTGGCCTCGAAGTCGTAGAACCCGTGGGCCGCGTCGGTGACGACGATCTCGCCCGGCAGGGACGCCCGGGGGCGCGCGCCGCCGCGTCCGCCGAGGACGGCGCACTCGATCTCCCGCCCGACGATGCCGGCCTCGACCACGACCTTCGGGTCGTGCTCCTGGGCCGCGGCGACGGCGGCGGGCAGGTCGGCGGCGTCGACGACCCGGGTGATGCCGATGCTCGACCCGGCGCGGGCGGGCTTGACGAACAGCGGCAGCCCGAGCGCGGCGATGCGGGCGCGGACGCCGTCCCGGTCCGTCTCGTAGTCGTCGCCGCGCAGGGTGACGAACGGCCCGACCGGGAGCCCGGCGCCGGCCAGGACGACCTTCATGAAGTGCTTGTCCATGCCCACGGCGGACGCGAGCACGCCGGCGCCGACGTATCGGACGTCGGCGAGCTCGAGCATGCCCTGCAGGGTGCCGTCCTCGCCGAACGGCCCGTGCAGCAGCGGCAGGACGACGTCGACGGCGCCGAGGTCGACGGCGGGCGACCCGGGCTCGATGACCTGGAGCTCGCGCGAGCCGACCTCCTGCGGGAGGAGCACCTGCTCGGGCACCGCCTCGACCTCGGGCAGCCGCCCGTCGACGATGGCCCACCGGTCGGGGTCGTCGGCGACGCGCACCCACCGTCCCTGCGGGGTGATGCCGATCGGCAGCACGTCGTACCGCTCCCGGTCGATCGCGCGGAGCACGGCCCCGGCGGTGGCGCACGAGATGGCGTGCTCGCTGGAGCGCCCGCCGAACAGCACGAGCACCCGGGGGCGGCTGGAGTCGGACGCGGCGGGCCCGGACGCGGGCGCAGGGAGGCTGGACATCGCCCGTCACCCTAGCCGCTGGGTAAGACGCGACCGTCCCGCCGCGCGCGTGCGCGTAGCCTGCGGCCCGTGACCGAGCACGCGCACGACGCCGACCTGTCCCGCGAGACCCTCGCCGTGACGGCGGGCCGCCCCGCCCGCGCGCAGGGCGCGCCCGTGAACCCGCCGGTGGTGCTGTCCTCGACGTACGTGTCGCAGGGCGTGCCCCAGCCCGGCGAGATGATGTACGCCCGCGGCGACACCGAGACGTGGGGCCCGTTCGAGGCGACGCTCGGCGCGCTGGAGGGCTCGGCGCACCCGGCGCTGGTGCTCGGCTCCGGCATGGCGGCGATCGCCGCGGCGCTGTCGCTCGTCCCGCACGGGGGCCGACTGGTCCTCCCCCGGCACGCCTACCAGGTGACGCTGGGCTACGCCCGCGACCTGGCGGGCCGCTCGGACGTCGAGGTGGAGCAGGTCGACATCGCGGACACGGACGCCGTGGTCGCCGCGCTGGCCCCCGCCGCGTCGCCGACCGGCCGCGCGACGTCGATGCTCTGGGTCGAGTCGCCGACCAACCCGATGCTGGAGGTCGCGGACCTGCCCGCGCTGGTCGCCGCCGGGCACGCGGCGGGAGCGCTCGTCGCGGTCGACAACACCTTCGCGACGCCGCTCGTGCAGCGACCGCTGGAGCACGGCGCGGACGTCGTCGTGCACTCGGTGACCAAGTACCTCGCGGGCCACAGCGACGTCGTGCTCGGCGCGGTGCTCACGGACGACGCCGCCCTGCGCGAGCAGCTGCACGGCTACCGCACGGTGCACGGCGCGATCGCCGGTCCGTTCGAGGTCTACCTGGCCCTGCGCGGCATCCGCACCCTCGCCCTGCGCGTCGAGCGCTCGCAGCGCACCGCGCTCGACCTGGCGCAGCGGCTCGCCGCGCACCCCGGCGTGGTCGAGGTCCGGCACCCCGGCCTGCCCGGCGACCCCGGCCACGCGCGGGCGACCGCGCAGATGGCGGGCTACGGCTCGATCATCGGCCTGCGCCCGGCCGGCGGGGCCGAGGGCGCGGATCGCGTCGTCGCCGCGCTGCGGCTGTGGGTCCCCGCGACGAGCCTGGGCGGCGTGGAGTCGAGCATCGAGCGGCGCCGCCGGTTCGCCACCGAGTCGCCGACCGTCCCCGAGGACCTGCTGCGGCTGTCCGTCGGCATCGAGGACGTCGAGGACCTCTGGCGGGACCTGGACCGGGCCCTGCGCGGCTGACGCGCCCGGCCGCGGGCCCCGGGCCCGGCCCCGGGGCGCGGCGCACCGACCCCGGGGACAGCGCCCGCTACAGCCCCTCGGCCTTGCGCGGCCGGCCGAGCAGCAGCGGCGCGAGCGCGTCGACGGGCAGCCCCTCGTGCAGGACCTGCACGACCGCGTGCGTGATCGGCATCTCGACGCCCACCCGCTCGGCCAGGTCGAGCACGGACCGGGACGACTTCACGCCCTCGGCGGTGCCCCCGGTCGCGGCGACGGCCTCGTCCAGGGAGAGCCCGCGCCCGACCGCGAGGCCGAGCCTGTGGTTCCGCGAGTCGGGCGAGGCGCACGTCGCCATGAGGTCACCCATGCCGGCCAGCCCGGGGAACGTCTCGGCCCGCGCGCCGAGCGCGAGCCCGAGCCGGGTGATCTCCACCAGCCCCCGGGTGATGACCGTCGCCATGGTGTTGTAGCCGAGGCCCCGGCCCTGCGAGATGCCGACGGCCAGGGCGATGACGTTCTTCACGGCGCCGCACAGCTCGACGCCGACGACGTCGTCGTTCGTGTAGGGCCGGAAGTACCCGGAGGCGCACGCGGCGGCGACGCGCTCGGCGGTGCCCGCGTCGGCGGAGGCGACCACGGTCGCGGTCGGCTGGCGGGCGGCGATCTCGAGGGCGAGGTTCGGCCCGGACAGCACGGCGAGGCGCTCGTCGGGCAGGCCGAGGGCCTCCCCCATGACCTCGCTCATCCGCCGGTCGGTGGCGAGCTCGACGCCCTTCATCAGCGACACGGCGACGGCGCCCGGCGCGAGGGCGTCGGCGAGCGGCGTCAGCACGGCGCGCGCGGACTGCGACGGCACGGCGACCGCCACCACGTCGGCCCCGGCGACGGCGGCGGCCGGGTCGACCTCCCCCGTGACGCGCGCCGGGAGGTCGACCCCGGGGAGGTAGCGCTCGTTGCGGTGGTCGCGGGCGATGGCCTCGCACACGGCGGCGTCCCGGCCCCACACGGTGACGTCGCAGCCCGCGTCGGCCAGCACGGCCGCGAACGTGGTGCCCCAGGCGCCGGCCCCGAGGACGGCGGCGCGGGTCACGTCAGGTCCGTCGACGCGGCGCCCGGACGCCGCATGTCGTAGGGCTCGGCCGGCGGGGTGCCACCCCGGACGTCGGCGAGCAGCGCGGTGATCGCAGCCATGACGCGCCCCGTCGCCTCGCGCAGCGTCGCGGCGTCGAGCGGCCGGTCGTAGAGGTCGGACAGGTCCACCGGCGGGCCGGCGACGACCGTGACCTTCTTCGGCGGGATCGGCTTGAACAGCTTCTTGTACCGCCCGAGCAGGTCCTGCGCGCCCCACTGCGCGATCGGGACGACCGGCGCCCGCGAGGTCAGCGCGAGGCGGGCGACGCCGGTCTTGGCCACCATCGGCCACAGGTCGGGGTCGCGGGTCAGGGTGCCCTCGGGGAACACCGCGACGCACTCGCCCTCGGCGAGCGCCTGCTCGGCGGCCCGCAGCGAGTCGCCGGCCTTGGCGGTGTTCCGGTAGACGGGGATCTGCCCCGAGGTGCGCAGGACCCAGCCGAGGACCGGCACGCCGAACAGCGACGACTTCGCGAGGATCTTCGGCGCCACGCCGTTGTCGTACAGGTAGTGCGCGAACGTGACCGGGTCCACGTTGGTCATGTGGTTGCCGGCGGCGATGAAGCCGGTGCCGGTCGGCAGGTGCTCGGCGCCCCGCCAGTCGCGCCGCGTGATCGCGTACAGCACGGGGCGCAGCACGCGGGCGATGTTGCGGTAGGACCGGTTCGCACGGGGGGGATGCACGGGAGCCGATGCTACCCGGCGGGGCGGCGGCGCCCGTCGGCTCGCCCCGCCCCCGCGGGGCGGCCGGGCGACCCGGGCCGCCAAGAGTAGAGGGTGGCGTGCCGGGCGCAACCCGTGACGGTGCGCCGGACGTGCGCGCCGCGCTTCCATTTGGCACTATCGACCTCGGTCCCCCGGCTCACCCCCCAGGGCCTCCGCGCATCGTTGGGACGAAGCGAGCTGCGCGAGAAACCTGGTGCGACGTGCACGAACGTCGTCGCACCTCGGCTTCGGAGCACCACATTGTCCGTTTCCTCTCGTCCCTCGACCACGTCGACGCAGCCGCGGTCGGTCGCCCCGGGGACGTTCCACGTGCTCGGGGAGGGCGACTCGCTCGCCTGGTCCGAGCCCGTCTACCGGCTGCACGGCTTCGAGCCCGGGGACGTCGTCCCCTCGACCGCCCTGATGCTGGCGCACTGCCACCGCGACGACCGCGCGGCCCTGGAGGCCGTGCTCCGCGCGGCGCCCGTGCCCGGCGGGGACGGCAGCAGCGTCCGCTACCGGCTGCTGGACACCGCCGGCACCGAGCGCTCGGTCCTCGCGGTGCTGGCCCCGGGGGTCGACCCGCGGCACGCCCACCGCGCCGCGGACGGCGACGGCCGGCCCGAGCACGACGGTCACGCGGTGGCGGACGGCGGCGCGCACCTCGACGGCCGCCCGGCCGAGCGGCTGGGCCTGCTGATCGACCTCGGCGCCGAGATCGGCGCGACCGCGGCCCGGCGCGCCGACGACATGCTCGCCGCGGCGATCGCCTCCCGGGAGCTCATCGACCAGGCCAAGGGCGCGGCGATGCTCGCGTACGGCCTGGACGGCGAGGCGGCGTTCGACTTCCTCCGCTGGCACTCCGAGCACCTCAACGTGAAGGTGCGCGGTGTCGCGGAGCGGCTGCTGCGGGCGCTCCCGGGCCGGCCGGCCGACCGCGACCCCCGGGACGTCCTGGACGCCGCCCTGGCGAGCCTGGCGGACGCCCCCGGGGCGATCGACGGGTCCGCGCACGGCACCGACGGCACGGCGCTGCCCACCTCGCTCACCGTCCGGCACGCCCCGGAGGGCCGCGCGGTGGTCGTGCGCCTCGAGGGCGAGGTGGACGCCGCGACGGCGCCCACCCTCGTCGCCGGGCTGTCCGAGGCGCTGAAGGCCGTGCCGCCGCGGGGCACGCTCGTGATCGACGGCTCGGGCCTGCTGCGGCTCGGCCCGGTCGCGGCCCTGCACATCGCCCGGCTGCGCCGCCGCGCCGAGAACGCCGGCGTCCAGCTCCGGATCGTCCCGCCGGCGTCGAACCGCCCCGAGATGCGGGGGCCGGGACCCGGCGCCAGCATGTGAGGACCGCAGCACGAGGAGGACCCGCATGAGCCAGGACCCGACCGACCGCCCCGACGGCCCGCTGCCCGGCGGCGACCCCGACGACCGGGCGGAGCAGAGCACCCCCGGCTCCGACGGCGACGGGCCCGAGGCGGGCTACACCGGCACCGAGGGCGCGGACGACGCACCGGAGGGTGCCGCGCCCGCGGACGGGCGCTGAGGCGATGAGCGCGGTGGTGCAGCCCGGCACGCCCGACGGCCCCGCGCAGGACGCGGGGCCGGGGGCGTGGCGCGTCGGGGCGCTCGACGAGATCCAGGAGCTCCTGGTCTCCGCGGTGCCGGTCGACTCCCTGCTGGACGCGATCGTGGGGCACGCCGCGCGGCGCGCCGGCGCGTCGGCGGCGATCACGGTCCGGCTGGGTCGGCGGACCGCCGTGGCCGCGGCGTCGGATGCGCTCGCCGCCGCGTGCGACCGGGCCGAGCAGGCGGCCGGCGAGGGGCCGTGCCTCGACGCCTCCCGCGAGCAGCGCCGGATCACCGTCCCCGACGTCCGCGAGGACCCGCGGTGGCCCGCGTGGCGGGAGGCGACGCTCGAGGCCGGGTTCTGCGCGACCGCCGCCCTCCCTGCCGCCCGGCACGACGGCGTGGACGTCGACCTCGCGATCGACCTCTACCACCGCGAGCCCGGCGAGTGGGCCGAGGACGTGCTGCGCGACGTCGCCCGGTTCGCCGACGACGCCGCCCGTGCCGTGGCCGTCGCGGCGCAGGCCCAGGAGCAGCGCCGCACGAACGAGGACCTGCGCAGCGCGATGGCCGCGCGCGCCGTCATCGACCAGGCGCTGGGCGTGGTCATGGCGCAGAACCGGTGCGGGCCCGAGGAGGCGTTCGAGATCCTCCGGCGGGCCTCGCAGACCCGGAACCAGAAGATGCGCGACCTGGCCGCCGGGATCGTCGCCTCGGTGTCCGGCCAGGCGCCGCACAGCCCGCACGACTTCCGGGAGCGCCCGCGCGCCTGAGCCGGGGGGCTCCCCGCGCGCCGGTGCGCCACGACGCCCGTGCGCCACGACGCCGCGGTCGGCGCGTCCCCCTGCGGCGCGCCGACCGCGGCGCTGTCCGGAGGGGCGCCACCCGGACCCGGGTCGGGGCGGGGCCGGCGCCTCGGGGCGTCCCGGCCCCGGACTCGCGATCCGGGCCGTCGCTGGACCCGCGACCCACGCTAGGGGCGTCCGCGCGGGCCGCAACCCGGAGCACCGCCGCGTCCCTACCCGACCGTGCTCGCGCGGACCCGCACCCGGAACGGGACCTCGACCTGGGCCGGCCCCACCGCCGGGTCCTCGACACGGCGGACCAGCAGCCGGACCGCCTCGCGCGCGAGCAGCCCGAGATCGGGGGCGACGGACGTCAGGCCCGCGTACCGGGACTCCTCCACGTCGTCGAACCCCGCGACCGCGACGTCGCCCGGGACGTCGAGCCCGGCGGTGCGGAGCGCGTGCCAGGCGCCCAGGGCGAGCAGGTCGTTGAAGCACAGCACCGCGTCGGGGCGCACGCCTGCGGCGAGCAGCTCGCGCACGGCGCGCACGCCGTCGGCCCGGCGGTACGCGCCCACGCGCGGGACCAGGGCCTCGTCGGGCTCGAGGCCGGCGGCCGCGAGCGCCTCGACGTGCCCGCGCCACCGCTCGCCACCGGTGCTGCCGGGCTCCTGGCGGCCGAGCACCGCGATCCGGCGGCGCCCCGTGGCCAGCAGGTGCTCGGTCAGCTCCCGCGCGGCGCGCACGCTGTCCATCGCGACGTGGTCGGCCCCGACGTCGTAGCGGTGCTCGCCGAGCATGACGATCGGCGTCCGCCCGATCCGCCGGACCACCGTCTCCCGCGGGGTCACCAGCGGGGACAGGATCACGCCGTCCACGAGCCGCGAGGTGAGGTCGACGAGCGCGACCCGCTCCCCCTCGACGTCGCCCCGCGTCTCCTCGATCACCAGGACGCGGCCGTGCTCCTTCGCCGCCCGCCCGGCCGCGGAGGCCAGCGCGGCGAAGTACGGCGACGTCAGCTCGGGCACGGCCAGCGCGAGGATCCCCGACCGGCCGTGCCGGAGGCTGCGCGCGGTCTGGTTCGGCCGGTACCCGAGCAGCTCGATCGCCGCCAGCACCCGGGCCCGGGTCACCTCGCTCACGTGCGGGTGCCCGTTCACGACGTTCGACACGGTCTTGAACGACACCCCGGCGCGGGCGGCCACGTCCCGCAGCGTCACGGTCACGGGTGCCGGCCCACCGCGACCGCGGGCCCGTCGAGGACCGGGGCGCCGTCCGGGTCCCAGTCGAGCGGGGTGAGCCACACCTGCCGGCCGGGGTAGGTCGAGCCCACCGCGTCCGGCGGCCAGGCGTGGTGCACGTACCAGGTCGCGCCGTCGTCGGCGGTGACCACGCAGCCGTGCCCTGGTCCCGCCGCCTCGGGCGAGGACCGCATGAGCGGCTCGTCGCGGGGCTTCGTCCACGGGCCCGTCAGCGCGTCGGCCACGGCCCAGCCCACGCCGTAGTCGGCCGAGCCGTAGTCGTTCGCCGAGTACAGCAGGTGGTACCGCCCGTCGCGGGCCACGACGGTCGGTCCCTCCACGAGGTGGCCCTCCCACGGCTGGTCGTGGGTGATCAGGTCCACCGGGCCCTCGCCCACGAGCGCGGACCCGTCCGGGCTCAGCTGCTGGACCCGGATCCAGGACCGCACGCCGACGTGGTTCCCGTCGTTCTTCCACAGCAGGTGCGGCGTGCCGTCGCCGTCCACGAACGGCGACGCGTCGATCGACCCCCCCTCCTCGTGCTCGCACACGAACGGGGTCGCGGACTCGTCGACGAACGGGCCGGCCGGGTGGTCCGCGAACGCGACGCCCAGGCACTGCTGCTGCGTCTCGCGCTCCATCGCGGTGTAGTACGCGACGTACCGCCCGCCGAGCTCGACCACCTCGGGGGCCCAGTGCCGACCGGCGCCGGTCCACGGGGCGAGCACCGGCATCCCGTCGCCCACCACCTCCCACGCCACGAGGTCGTCGGAGCGCAGGACCGGCAGGGTGCCGAGGCGGCCCTGGGTGCCGTAGGCGTACCAGGCGCCCTCGGCGCGCAGGACGAACGGGTCGGGGAGGTTGCCGTCGTACACGGGGTTGGTGAAGGCCACGTCGCTCTCCTCGGTGCTCGCGGGGTCGGGGTCGGGTCCCGGGGCGCCGTCGCCGCCGCAGCCGGCCACGACCGTCGCGAGGGCGAGCGCCAGCGCCGCGGCCGCCGCCCGGGCCCGCAGGGTCGCCGCCCGGCCGGTCCGGGCGGCTCCGCCCGGTGCTCCTGGTCGCACGCCCCTCACCCCTTCAGCCCGCTGCGCGCGACGCCCTCGACGACGAACCGCTGCGTCAGCACGAACAGGACGATGACCGGGACCGACGCGACCACCGCGCCGGCCATGATCGACGGGTAGTCCGTCACGTAGGCGCCCTGCAGCAGCCGGAGCCCGGCCGGCAGCGTGAGCCGCTCGGGGCTGAACAGGACGTAGACGGGCCAGATGTAGTCGTTCCAGTTCCCGAGGAACGCCAGCACGGCGAGCGTCGCGAGCGCCGGGCGCGTGTTGGGCAGCACCACCCGCCGGAACACGCCCCACTGGTTCGCGCCGTCGAGGGCGGCGGCCTCCTCCAGCTCGACCGGCAGGTTCACCATGAACTGCCGGAGGAAGAACACCCCGAACGCGCCGGCCGCGCCCGGGACGACGAGCGCCCACACCGAGTCCGTCCAGCCGAGCCGGTCGATCATCAGGTAGTTCGGCATGAGGAACACGAACGCCGGCAGGAAGAGCGTCGACACGATGACGCCGAACACCAGCCCGCGGCCCCGGAACGGCATCCGCGCCAGCGCGAACGCCGCGGTCGACGCCACGACCAGCACCAGGGCGGTGTGCAGGACGCCCGCGAGCAGCGAGTTCAGGAACCAGCGCAGCACCGGGTAGGGCCCGTCGAGGCTGAGCAGCCGCTCGTAGGCCGACAGGTCGACGTCCTGCGGCCACAGCGTCGGCGGGGAGGCGGTCGCCTCGCCGTAGGACTTCACCGAGGTCAGGCCCATCCAGAGCAGCGGCCCCACGAACGTCGCGACCAGCACGAGCACCAGCGCCCAGGTGGCGCCGGCGCCGAGCCCGCGGCGCGCCCGCCCCGGCCGCCGCCCGCTCACGACGCACCCCCGGCAGCAGCACTGCGCCCGCGGGCGCCGCGCCGGCGACCGCCCCGCCCGCCACCGCGCCCGCCACCGCGCCCGCCGCCCCGCTCGCGCAGGGCCCAGAAGTTCGCGATCGACACGAGGCCCAGCCCGATCGACAGCAGGTACCCCATGGCGGCGGCCGAGCCCATCTTGTACTGCCCGAGGCCGGTGTCGAGGATCACCATGAGCGCGGTCCGGGTCGAGGTGCCGGGTCCGCCGCTGGTCATGAGGTCGGCCTGGCCGAACATGTTCGCCGAGGCCAGGAACGTCATCGTGAGGACGAACGCCAGCACGGGCCGCAGGCCCGGCAGGGTCACGTGCCGGAACCGCTGCGCCGCGGAGGCGCCGTCCACCTCGGCGGCGTCGTACAGCTCGCGCGGCACGTCCTGCAGCCCCGCCAGGTAGATGATCGTGTTGAACCCGAGGGTCCACCAGACGGTCACCCCGACCAGGGAGACCCAGGTCCACGGCTGCGCGGTGAGCCACGGGACCGGGTCGCCCGCCCCCAGCGCGTGCAGCAGCCGGTCCAGGCCCGTCAGCCCGAGCAGGTGGTTGAGCACCCCGAGGTTCGGGTCGAGCACGAACCGGAACAGCACGCCGACGACGGCGACGCCGAGCACGTAGGGCAGGAACACGACGGCCCGCAGGAACGTCCGGCCCGGGAACCGCCGGTTGAGCGCCATCGCCAGCAGGAGCGGCAGCGTCAGCAGGAACGGCACCGACGCCACGACGAAGATGCCGGTGGCGGCCATCCCGTCCCAGAACCGCTGGAAGACGACGCTGGTCGAGTCGAACAGGTCGGCGTAGTTGCCGAGCCCGACGAACGGCTTGCTCGGCATGAGGTAGTCCCAGTCGTGCAGGGACATCCAGATCCCGCGCACCGCCGGCAGGGCGACGAACGTGCCGAACACCAGCACGAACGGCGCCAGGAACGCCCACGGCGTCCACCAGGCGCCCCGGCGCAGCGGGCGCCGGCGCGGCACGACCGCCGCGCTCATGCGCCGTAGCGGTCGCGGTTGTCGGCGAGCACCTGGTCCGCGCGCGCCGCCGCGTCGGCGAGCGCCTCGCGCGGCTCCTTCATCAGCAGCACGGCCTCGTTCAGCGCGGTGTAGAGCTCGCCGATCGCGTCCCCGATGCCCGGGATCGACGGCGGGAACCGCAGGTCGTCGGCCTGCTCGGCGATCGCCGCCTGCGGGGCCAGGGCGGTGAACTCGGCCGACTCGCGGGCCGACCGGCGCGCGGGCACCTGCCCGCCGACGGCCCACGCCGCGGACTGCTGGGACACCCAGTTGACGAACGTGCGGGCGGCCTCGAGCTGGTCGTCGGTCGTGCCCTTCTGCTTCGTCAGCACGAAGTTGTGCGAGCCGGCCCACGCGGCGTCGACGCTGCCGATCCGGGGCAGCCGGCGGACGCCCCACTCGAGCCCGCCGATCTCGTCGAGCGTGTTGATGGACCAGATGCCGTTCCAGTTGAAGGCCGCCTGCCCGTTCTGCAGCGCGATGAGGTCGGCGTCCTGCCCCACGTCCCGGGCGCTCCAGCCCTTGTGCACCGCGTCGACCATCCAGGACAGCGCCTCGACGCCCTCGTCCCGCGCCCACGCGGCGGTGGCGCCGTCCGCGTCGAGCAGGTCGCCCCCGAACTGCCAGATCAGGGACTGGAGCGTCTGCCCGCCGGTGAACGTGTGCGGGCTCATCCAGTGCCCGGCCACCCCGTTCGCGAGCAGCGCGTCGAGGGCCGCCTCGTAGGACTCCCGGTCCATCGGCTGGTCGTCCGGATCGAGGCCGGCGTCCGCCATCACCGCGGTGTTGGAGAAGAACCCGAGCGGGTGCACGTCGAGCGGGATGCCGTACCGCGCGCTGTCGTAGATGCCGGCGTCCCACACCGGCCGGATGAAGTCGTCCGCGGTCAGCGCGAGGCCGTCGGCGAGGTCGTCGAGCGGGAGCAGCAGCCCCCGGGCGGCGGACGTCGGCAGCGAGTCGAGGTGCTGGATCGCGATGTGCGGGCCCTGGCCGGAGGTCAGCGCGGCGGGCAGCTTGGCGTGGAAGTCGGCCCACTCCATCGTCGTCATCTTCACGGCGATGCCGTCGTGCTCAGCGTTGAACCGGTCGACGAGGTCCTGCATGACGGGGCCGTCGCCCCCGGTGAAGCCGTTCCAGAACGCGAGGTCGACGACGCCGCCGCCCGCGGTGCCGGAGGCGGACGGGCTGCCGCCGGTGCAGGCGGCGACGGTGGCGCCGAGGCCGACCGCGCCGAGACCGGCGAGGAAGCCGCGGCGAGACAGGTCGGCGGCGGGGCGGGGACCGGGCCGGGCCGGTCGAGGGCGTGCGGCAGTACGGGCAGGCTGGCTCACGGTGGCTCCTTCGCCATCGGGGCCAGGGGGCGGCGGCTGAGCGCCACCCGGCCGTTACAACGGATAACCGTGGCCTCTGTCTAGCGAAGCCGTTCCTCCGTTGTAAACCCCCACTTCGCGCGCCTGGGGACCACGACGCCCGCCCGGCCGAGGTGGCCGGGCGGGCGTCGTGACCCCGTGCGGGGCCGCGTCAGTCGCGGTCGAACTTGGCGCCGAGCGCCTCGAGCTTCGCGGTGAAGTTCTCGTAGCCCCGGTCGATCAGGCTGATCCCCCGCACCGCGGAGGTGCCCTGCGCGGTCAGCGCCGCGATGAGGTGGCTGAAGCCGCCGCGCAGGTCCGGGACCTCGATGTCGGCCGCGGTGAGCGGCGTCGGGCCGGAGATGACCGCGGAGTGCGAGAAGTTGCGCTGCCCGAACCGGCAGGGCCGGCCGCCCAGGCACTCCTGGTAGACCTGGATGGTCGCGCCCATGCCGCGCAGCGCGTCCGTGAAGCCGAACCGGTTCTCGTAGACCGTCTCGTGCACGATCGACAGGCCCTTGGCCTGGGTCAGGGCGACGACCAGCGGCTGCTGCCAGTCGGTCATGAACCCGGGGTGGACGTCGGTCTCGAGCACGATCGACTTCAGGTCCGCGCCCGGGTGGAAGAACCGGATGCCCTCGTCGTCGATCGCGAACTCACCGCCCACCTTGCGGAAGGTGTTGAGGAACGCGGTCATCTCGGGCTGGGTCGCCCCGCGGACGTAGACGTCGCCGCCGGTGGCCAGCGCGGCCGACGCCCAGGACGCGGCCTCGATGCGGTCGGCCAGGGCGGTGTGCTGGAAGCCGACGAGCCGGTCGACGCCCTCGATCCGGATGACCCGGTCGGTGTCGACGGAGATGATCGCGCCCATCTTCTGCAGGACGTTGATCAGGTCCATGATCTCGGGCTCGATGGCCGCGTTGGTCAGCTCCGTCACGCCCTCGGCGCGCACGGCCGTCAGCAGCAGCTGCTCGGTGGCGCCGACGCTCGGGTAGGGCAGCGTGATCTTCGTGCCCCGGAGGCGGCGCGGCGCGCGGATGTGGATGCCGTTCTCGCGCTTGTCCACCACGGCGCCGAACTGCCGCAGGATGTCCAGGTGGTAGTTGATCGGCCGGTCGCCGATCCGGCAGCCGCCCAGGTCGGGGATGAACGCCTCGCCGAGCCGGTGCAGCAGCGGGCCGCAGAACAGGATCGGGATGCGGCTGGAGCCGGCGTGCGCGTCGATGTCGGCCACGTGCGCGGACTCGACGTCGGTCGGGTCGAGGCGCAGCACGCCGCCCTCGGCGTCGGCGGACACCCGCACGCCGTGCAGCTCCAGCAGGCCGGTGACGACGCCGACGTCGCGGATCTGCGGCACGTTGCGCAGCTCGCTCGGGGTCTCGCCCAGCAGGGACGCCACCATCGCCTTGGAGACGAAGTTCTTGGCGCCCCGCACGGTGATCTCGCCCGCGAGGGGCGTGCCGCCGTGGACGTAGAGGAGATCGGTCATCCCCCCATGGTGGCGCACGCCGCGACGGGGGCACGCACCCGCGCCGTGCGTCCCGCACAGCGCGCGCCAAACCTCCACATATGGGACGCCCGGGCCGCGCAGGATGCTGCGCGACCCGGGGCGTCCCGGGGGCCCGACGGCTCAGAGGCCGGGGCGCTTCCCCAGGCTGAGCTCGACCGGGCGGGCGGCCTTGATCTCGACCGGCGGCAGGTGCTTGGCCGGCAGGGTCTTCGGGCGCCAGGCGTCCCGGGTGGCCTCGAACGCGGTGATCTCGTCCTCGTGCTGCAGGGTGAGGCCGATGTCGTCCAGCCCCTCCATGAGGCGCCAGCGGGTGTAGTCGTCGATCTGGAACGGCACCACGACGTCGTCGCAGGTGACGGTCTTCGTCTCGAGGTCGACGGTCACCTCGGTGCCGGGCGCGGTCTCGAGGACCTTCCAGATGAGCTCGACGTCCTCCTGCGCGAGCTGGGCGGCGACGAGGCCCTGCTTGCCGGAGTTGCCGCGGAAGATGTCGGCGAACCGCGAGGCGAGGACGACCTTGAAGCCGTAGTCCTTGAGCGCCCACACGGCGTGCTCGCGGGACGAGCCGGTGCCGAAGTCCGGGCCGGCCACGAGGACCGAGCCGGCGCGGTAGGCGTCCTGGTTGAGCACGAACGACGGGTCGCCCCGCCACGCCGCGAACAGCGCGTCCTCGAAGCCCGTGCGGGTCACGCGCTTGAGGTAGACGGCCGGGATGATCTGGTCGGTGTCGACGTTGCTGCGGCGCAGCGGGACGCCGACGCCGGTGTGCTGGGTGAACTTCTCCACGAGCGTGCTCGCTCTCTCGGTCGGGGGGTCTGCGGGGGCGTCGGTGCGGCGGCTCAGGCCGGCTGGAGGTCCAGCGGCGAGCCGTCCGGGACGGCGACGTCCGGACCCAGGTCGGAGACGGAGGACAGGGTGCCGCGGATGGCGGTGGCGGCGGCGACCAGCGGGGAGACCAGGTGCGTGCGGCCGCCCTTGCCCTGCCGGCCCTCGAAGTTGCGGTTCGACGTCGACGCCGACCGCTCCCCCGGCGCGAGCTGGTCCGGGTTCATGCCCAGGCACATCGAGCAGCCGGCGTTGCGCCACTCGGCCCCGAAGTCGAGGAAGATCTTGTCCAGGCCCTCGGCCTCGGCCTGCAGCCGCACGCGGGCGGACGACGGGACGACGAGGACGCGCAGGGTGTCGGCCTTCTTCTGGCCCTGCATGAGCTTGGCGGCGGCCCGCAGGTCCTCGATCCGGCCGTTGGTGCAGGAGCCGATGAACACCGTGTCGACCGCGATCTCGCGCAGCGGCTGGCCCGGGGTGAGGCCCATGTACTCGATGGCGCGCTCGGCGGCGACCCGCTCGTTCGCGTCGGCGATCTCCTCCGGCACCGGCACGGCGCCCGACAGCGGCAGGCCCTGGCCCGGGTTGGTGCCCCAGGTGACGAACGGCTCGAGGTCGGCGGCCTCCAGGACCACCTCGGCGTCGAACGTGGCGTCGTCGTCGCTGCGCAGCGTCTCCCAGTACGCGACCGCGGCGTCCCAGTCGGCGCCCTCGGGGGCGTGCGGGCGGCCCTTCAGGTAGTCGAAGGTCGTCTGGTCGGGGGCGATCATGCCGGCGCGGGCGCCCGCCTCGATCGACATGTTGCAGATCGTCATGCGGCCCTCCATCGACAGGGCCCGGATCGCCTCGCCGCGGTACTCCAGGACGTAGCCCTGGCCGCCGCCGGTGCCGATCCGCGCGATCACGGCCAGGATGATGTCCTTGGCCGTCGCGCCGATCGGCAGGGCGCCGTTGACGGTGATCGCCATCGTCTTGAACGGCGCCAGCGGCAGCGTCTGGGTGGCGAGCACGTGCTCGACCTCGGACGTGCCGATGCCGAACGCCAGCGCGCCGAACGCGCCGTGGGTGGACGTGTGCGAGTCGCCGCAGACGACCGTCAGGCCCGGCATGGTCAGGCCGAGCTGCGGGCCGACCTGGTGCACGATCCCCTGGTCCGCGTCGCCGAGGGAGTGCAGCCGGACGCCGAACTCCTTCGCGTTGTTCCGCAGCGTGTCGATCTGCGTGCGCGACGTCGCGTCGGCGATCGGCAGGTCGATGTCGAGCGTCGGGGTGTTGTGGTCCTCGGTGGCGAGCGTGAGGTCCGGGCGGCGGACGGGACGGCCGGCGAGCCGGAGCCCCTCGAACGCCTGGGGGCTGGTGACCTCGTGCACGAGGTGCAGGTCGATGTAGAGCAGATCGGGCGCGCCGTCGGCGCCGCGCCGCACGATGTGGTTCTCCCACACCTTCTCCGCCAGTGTGCCGGCCATGTTCGGGCGTCCTCTCGTCCGTCGGTCGGTGGGGGCCGACCGGGGTCCTTCTCGGTGCCGACTTGCGTCTCAGTGTGCGAGACGGCAATATCGACCTATGGACAACTCTAGCGGAGTCGGCGTGCTGGACAAGGCCGCCTCGGTCCTCAACGCCCTCGAGGCCGGACCCGCCACCCTCGCGCAGCTGGTCAACGCCACCCATCTTGCCCGCCCGACGGCCCACCGGCTGGCCGTCGCGCTCGAGCACCACCGCCTGGTGGGGCGCGACATGCAGGGCCGGTTCGTCCTGGGTCCGCGGCTGACCGAGCTCGCCAGCGCCGCCGGCGAGGACCGGCTGCTCGCCGCGGCCGGCCCCGTCCTCGCGGCGCTGCGCGACCACACGGGCGAGAGCGCCCAGCTCTACCGCCGCCAGGGCGACCAGCGCATCTGCGTGGCCGCCGCGGAGCGGCCCATCGGCCTGCGCGACTCGATCCCGGTCGGCGCCACGCTGACGATGGCGGCCGGGTCCGCGGCGCAGATCCTGCTCGCCTGGGAGGAGCCGGACCGGCTGCACCGCGGGCTGCAGGGCGCGAAGTTCACCGCGACGATCCTGTCCGGCGTCCGCCGCCGCGGCTGGG
Organism: Cellulomonas sp.; assembly: GCF_035634735.1. Classification (GTDB taxonomy): domain Bacteria; phylum Actinomycetota; class Actinomycetes; order Actinomycetales; family Cellulomonadaceae; genus Cellulomonas. Next base: position 16,624 of record NZ_DASQCJ010000060.1, on the reverse strand, counting down.
CGCAGTCGGTGTCCGAGCGCGAGGTCGGCGTCGCGTCCGTCTCCGCGCCGGTGCGCGGCCAGTCCGGGCGCGTGGTGGCCGCGGTGTCCATCTCCGGCCCCGTGGAGCGCCTGTCCCGCCAGCCGGGCCGCCTGCACGCCGCCGCGGTCGTCTCGGCGGCCAACCGCCTCACGGAGGTCCTCCGCCGCACGGCGGAGTAGCGCCCCGCGCCGCGCGAGGCCGCCGCTCCCCCCGGGGGGTGGCGGCCTCGCGCACGTCCCGGCGCGCCCGACCGGCGAGTTCGGCAGTTCGTGCCCGAGTTCGGCATCTCGCGGTGCCGAACTCGACACCCGAGTGCCGAACTCGGCGCAGGGCGCTCCTGCGCCGGGGCAGCAGAAAGGCCGGCCGCCTGCTGGCGACCGGCCTTTCCTGATGTACCCCCAAGGGGATTCGAACCCCTGTTACCGCCGTGAGAGGGCGGCGTCCTAGGCCACTAGACGATGGGGGCCTAGCTGATCGCACCGCCGGGGCGGCTTGACCGGGTCTTACTCTACTGCATCCTGCTCGGCTTCATCAAATCGGCCTTTCAGGGCCGTTCTGCGAAACCTTGCTGGGGTACCAGGACTCGAACCTAGACTAAGTGAACCAGAATCACTCGTGCTGCCAATTACACCATACCCCAATGGCACTTCCGGACATTCCTCCGGCCTCGCAGCCAGCGCCGACCGGCGCACGGGGCGCCGGAGAGAGCGGGTTGGAGGACCGGCGTACTGGACGCCGTGCCGACCGAGAACATTACCGGACAGTCGCTCGCGAGCCAAACCGGCCACCGGTCACCGAGCGCGGAGCGCCGTGAGCGGTGCTTCTCGGACCGCCAGCAGCGCGGGGACGAGCGCTCCGAGCGTGTTGGCGACCACGCCCGTCGAGGCGCCGAGCAGGACCCAGACCCACGGGATGTGCAGCGCCGTGCCCGCCGCCAGCGCGCGCGCCGCCGCGACCCCCAGGCCCAGGACCGTCCCCACCGCCCCACCGAGGACTCCGACGATCCCCGCCTCGAGGACGAGCGTGGCGATCACGAAGCTGGCCGGAGCCCCGATCGCTCGGTACATCCCCAGCAGGCGCCGCTCGGCGAGCACGCGGAACAAGGTGCCGACCATCACCGCGGCGGCTCCGAGGACCACGATCGACGCGGCGGCAGCCCAGACCAACGACCCCACCGACGCCAGGACGTTCCCGCGCAACGCGTCGGGCTCCGGCGGGTACCGGACCAGGACCGACGACTCCCGGGACGGGGCGAGCACTCGCGCGAGCCGCGGGGCGACCACGTGCGCCCACCCCGGTCGCACTCCGACGACGAGCTCACCCGGCGCCGCCATCGACAACGGCGACCCCTCACCGACCAGCGCGACGGCGTCCAGGAGGTCGACGATCGCCGGTGAGCGCACGACGACGCCGTCGGCGACGAGGCGGCGCCCGTCCACGACGACCCGGTCGAACCGCGCCAGGCCGTCGGCCAGGTGCGCCGCCGCGCCGCCGACGAGCAGGCCCCGGCTGAGCCCGCTTCCCCCGCGCCCCGTCGTCTCCAGACCGAGGATCGCCAGGTCCCCGTCGAGCGTCCACAGCCGCGCCGGAGCGGCCGGGCCGTGCTCGCGGGCGGCCCACACGTCCTCCCGGCCGCCCCAGGCCACCCCGGTCACCCCGTCGATTCCCCTGATCGCCCCGATCAGCTCCTGCCCGAGCTCGTCGTACGGCGAGCCCCGGAGCGGCAAGGACACCTGCAGCGTCTCCGCCGCGAGGTCGTCGAACCGAGCACCCACCTCGGACTCACGGCCCGCCGCCTCCGTCACACCGAAGGCCAGCAGGCCCGACGCCGCGCAGGCGGCCAGAGCGAACGCGATCGCGCGGCCACCGGTTCGTCGGATCGTCAACGCGGTGTGCTCGAGCACGTCCCGCACCCGGGACGAACAGCCGCTGCCTCTCATGCGACGCGGACCGACCCTCCGCTGACGCGCAGGACGACATCGCACCGCTCGGCCAGCTCGAGGTCGTGCGTCACGAGGACGACCGCGCCCCCGCCCGCGACGAAGGACGTCAAGAGGTCGAAGACGCGGGAGGTGTTCGCCTCGTCCAGGTTGCCCGTCGGCTCGTCGCAGAGCAGGACCTCTGGCCGGTGCACGATGGCCCTCGCGACCGCGACCCGCTGCCGCTCGCCCCCGGAGAGGGTGCCCGCGAGCGAGCCGGCACGGTGGTCGACGTCGGCGGCCTCGAGCGCGGCATGCACGCTCGCGGTGCGTGCCGAACGGCGCATGCCGGCGAAGACGCAGGCGAGGGCGACGTTCTCCGCGGCCGTCCTGCGGTGGTCCACCAGCGAGTCCTGGAAGACGAACCCCAGGTGGCGGGCTCGCAGGAGCGCGCGGCGTCGCTCGTCGAGCTGCGTGGTCGACTGCCCCCCGACAAGCACCTCGCCGCGTTCAGGGCGGTCGAGCAGACCGAGCACGTTGAGCAAGGTCGTCTTGCCCGAACCACTCGCCCCGACCACGGCGACCATGTGCCCGGCCTCGACGTCGACGTCCACGCCTGCGAGCGGCGTGACGCGGCCGCCGTCGAAGGTCTGGTGCAGGCCGCGACCCGAGATGGCGATCGTCACGGGACGTCCACCAGGTCACCCGCGGCGAGGAGGACGTCCGCGCCGCTCCCTGCCCTGACTTCACAGAGCGACGCCGTGCACAGCCCGGTCGTCACCCGCACCACCTCGACGACACCGTCGGCCCCGGAGCGCCGGATGCTCGACCCTCCGTCGGGATCGGCGGTGATCGCGGCACGGGGAAGCGTCAGGACCTCGCCCCCCGTCGTCGCGGTCACGATGGCCGCGGCTCCCAGCTCGTCGGGCAGCGACGTCGGGTCGGCCACCCCGAGCAGCGTCCGCGAGCCGTCCACCTCCACCTCGGAGATCACGCCGGACCACCGCGTCACGCCTGTGGCATCGACCAGTCGGAGCTCGTCCCCGGCTCGCGCGTACTGGCCCGCCATGCCGCCGTCCTCGACCGCGATCCGATCGGCACGTCGCCGTACCCCGAGATCGCCCGCGGCCACGCGCCCGCCGACACCGACGGCTGCGGCCGACAGCACCGACCCCGTGGTGTCGACGGCCGCGATGTCGCCGGCGGCCACCGTGTCGCCGCCGAGCCGTGGATCGATCTCCGCCAACGCTCTCAGCGTGCCGGGACCGAGCGGTGCCGCGACCGGACCGGGGAGCACCCCGATCTCGGCGAGAGCCTCGTGCAGGCGCAGCACGTCGGCGCCGACGTCGCCGTCCTCGAGATCGCGCCACAGCGGGAACGGCATGTGCAGGGCGACCACCGGGCGGTCGTCGATCTCGACGAGCACGTCACCCGGGACGATCTCCGCTCCGTGCCGGATCGGCAGCGCGGTCACGACTCCCTCGCGCAGGATCGGGTGCTCCTCGTCCGCCCAGGTGAGCGCACCCGACACCACCTCGACGTCCTCGAGGACCTGGCGCACGACCGGGACGGTCGTGGGGGCGGCGACGTCCTCCTCGTCGGGGCGCTCCGTGCCGCGCCCGGCTTGCCACGATGCAACGGCGACGGTGGCGCCGGAGCCCAGCACCAGTCCGCACACCAGGGCCGACGCCACACGCACCGCACCACGGCTCACGCGGACCCCAGCACCGACTGGGCGTGCTCGATCATGGCCCGGTACTCCAGGACCACGCCCTCGCTCCCCTCGAGCGCGGCTCTCGCGCTCTCGAGGAAGACCTCGGCCACCTCCGTACCCAAGCCGCTCTCGGTCCGGCACGCCCGGTCGTGGCGGGCCAGCTCGTGCTCGAGCTCTTCGACGTGCGCGACGCGCACGCTCCCCTCGACCACCCCCTCGACCCATCGACTCATGGCCTCGTAGAGGTCCGCCGGGCCGGAGGCTCGGACGCCCTGCTCACCCATGCAGCTCGCCCACGCCCCCACCGATCTCCGGACCCGCTCGTCGGCGAGCACATCGGTCATCACATCCCGGATGTTGGGGATCGCGTAGTACGCGCGTTCGTAGTCGGCGGCCGGCACGCCGTACATCGCCTCGGTCGCCTCACCGAAGCAGCCGCCGACCGGGACCGAGGCGGTGCCCCCGCCAGGGATCGGGAACGAGATGCGCTCATCGTCGGGGCCGTACACCGCGCGGTCGTAGGCTTCCGGGTCCGGCGGCATCCCGTCGGGGGGCACGTCTGCCGAGGGCGCCCGGAGGAGAGCCGCCAGCACCTCGGGGTCGGACAGTGCCGACGCCACGCCGTAGTCCTCCTCGGGGAGCAGCCACAGCCGGGGCTCGCTCGGCGTGAGCACCTCGGTCGTGTACGGGAGCTCCTGTGTTCGGGGAGGCACCACCCCGTGGCGGGACACGCACTCGTTGATCAAGCGGGTCTGCAGGTTCGCGATCCGCACGGCGTACGCAGGATCGGAGTCGAACGGGAAGTTCAGCGCCTGGACGCGCGCGAGCACCTCCGACCGGAGGTCCGGGTCGAGGTACCGCTCGGACGGCTCGGGAGCGGGCGAGCAGCCCGCCGACCCGAGCACGCCGAGCACGGCCGCGGCGCACACGGCCGTCCGGGCCTTCGTCAGTAGCACCCGGAGTCCGCCGCCTTCCACTTGTGGCTGCTGCCCATGTTGGACTTGCTGATGGAGTTCACCGAGACACCCTTGCGCACGCAGTACATGACCTCGATGTTCTGCGCGTAGCGGTAGGTGAACACTGCGTTTCCGCTCGTCCCGTTGTTGAAGACCGACTTGTCCTTGTTCTCGATCCCGCTCGGCCAGGTCAGCTGATTGAGCGCCGACCCGTAGTAGGTGCCGGAGTAGCCGGTGTTCACCCACCAGCAGGCGTACCCGCTCGAGCAGCTCGGGGTCGCGGCTGAGGCACTGACCGCGGATCCGAACAGCAAGCCCGGCACCAGCACGGCAGCCACGAGCACCCGCCGCACGCGTGCGCTCGTTGACGTCGTCATCGACATCGACTTCTCCCCTCGTCCATTTCCGGCAGTCGCCATCTGACGACGCCGATAAAACGGTATCGATGTCCACACGTCCTGAACAGGGGCGATACCTATGTGAGGCGACCACACGAGCCTGCCCGCGTGCTCATATGTCAGAAATCGCACCAAACTACCCGCCGTCTTGACCTGATAAATGAGTGATGCGCAGATTGCTCCGAATGTCGATGTGGCAGGCTCGTGCCGTGGACCAGGACCGCCCCGCACCGCCCGACGCCCCGCCCGCCGCCCCGCGCGCCGCCCGCGCCGCCTCGTTCGGCCCCGCCGCCGCGCTCTACCAGGCCGCCCGCCCCACGTACCCCGACGAGGCCGTCGCCTGGTGCGTGCCCGCCGCGGCGGTGGACGTCGTCGACCTCGCCGCGGGCACGGGCAAGCTCACCGAGCGCCTGCTGACCCTGCCGGGGCCCGCAGGACGCCGCGTGACGGCCGTGGAGCCCTCCCCCGGCATGCGGGAGGCGCTGGCGGCCGCCCTGCCCGCCGTGCGGGTCCTGGGCGGCTCCGCGGAGCGCACGGGCCTGCCCGACGCGTCGGCGGACGCCGTGACGGTCGGCCAGGCGTGGCACTGGTTCGACGAGCCGGCCGCCGGCGCGGAGCTGGCCCGGGTGCTGCGCCCGGGCGGCGTGCTCGCGGTGGTGTGGAACGTCCGGGACACCGACACCGACGCCGGGCCGGACTGGCTGGCGGCGTACGAGGAGATCGTGCACCGCGGCGACCCGGCCCCGCCGCACGGCGACCACGCCCCCGAGCCGGGCCCGGCGTTCGGCGCGGTGCAGCACCGCGTCGTCTGGTGGGCCGACGCGGTGCGCCCCGCGGCGCTGCGGGACCTCGCGGCGTCCCGGTCGCACCTGCTGACGCTCCCGGACGACGACCGCGCCGCGCTGCTCGCCGAGATCGACGACCTCGCCGCGACGCACCCCGACCTGCGCGGGCGCGACGTCGTGCCGCTGCCCTACAGGACGGACTGCTTCCGCGCGGCCCGGCGCTGAGCGACCGGGCGCGCGCGGCGGCGGCGCCGGGTCAGAGCCCCAGCACCCCCGGCAGCTCGGCCAGGGACTCGATCACCACGTCGGTCGGCAGCGCCTCGGTGTCGTTCGCGTGCTTCGCCCCGAGGTGCGGCCGCGCCAGCCACACCCCGCGCAGCCCGGCCGCCACCGCGGCGCGCGCGTCGACGTCCAGCTCGTCCCCGACGTAGGCCGTCCGCCCCGGCGCCGTCCCCAGCCGGCGGCACGCCTCGGCGAACACCCGCGGGTCGGGCTTGCCGAACCCGAGGGTGTCGACCCCGACCAGCAGCGGCACGTCGTCCGCGAGGCCGGCGCGGGTGAGCTTGCGGACCTGGTACTCGGTCGCGGCGTTGGTCAGCGCGCCCACCCGGACGCCCGCGTCGAGCAGCCGGCGCACCACGTCCGCGGCGTCGGCGTGCGCCGCCCACGAGCCCGTGAACCGCTCCTCGAACAGGGCGTTCCACCGGTCGTAGGCGTCGTCGTCGAGCACCGGGCCGCCGAAGGCCGCGTGCAGGTCGTTGGCGCGCCCCATCCGCTGCTCGCGGTAGGACACCTCGCCGCGGGTGTACCGCCGGTACCGGCCCTCGGCGTCCGCGCGCCAGTGGTCGAGCACCTCGGTGTCCCGCGCGGGGTCGAGCCCGGGCAGCCACTCCCGGGAGACGGCGGCCAGCGCGTGCGCGAACGCCCCGTGCGTGTCGACCAGGGTGTCGTCGACGTCGAACAGCACGCCGTCGACGGCCCGGCCCTCCCCCGCCGGCCCCGCGACCCCGGCCGTCACAGCGACGCGCGCAGCGCGGCGATCCGGGCGAGCGTCGAGTTACGGCCCAGGATCTCCAGCGACTCGAACAGCGGCGGCGACACCCGGCGCCCGGACACGGCCACGCGCAGCGGCGTGAACGCGAACCGCGGCTTGATGCCCAGCCCGTCGACCAGCGCGGACTGCAGGGCGTCCTGCGTCGCCTGCGTGGTGAACCCGTCCGCCGGCAGCGCGGACAGCGCCTCCGTGGCCGCGTCGAGCACCTGGGCGGCGGTGTCCTTGAGCGCGCCGCGGGCGTCGTCCTCGACCACGAGGGCGTCGTCGGACGTGAACAGGAACCCGAGCATCCCGACGGCCTCGCCGAGCAGGGTGACGCGGGTCTGGATGAGCGGCGCCCCGGCGTCGAGCAGGGCGCGGTGCTCGGGCGACAGGTCGGCGTAGGAGTCGGCGGGCACCAGGCCGGCGCGGTGCAGGTACGGCACCAGGCGGTCGCGGAAGTCGTCGGCGGCGAGCAGCCGGACGTGCTCGGCGTTGATCGCCTCGGCCTTCTTGAGGTCGAACCGCGCCGGGTTCGGGTTCACGTCGGCGACGTCGAACGCCTCGACCAGCTCGGCGACCGAGAAGATGTCCCGGTCCGGGCCGATCGACCAGCCGAGCAGCGACAGGTAGTTGAGCAGGCCCTCGGGCGTGAAGCCGCGCTCCCGGTGCAGGAACAGGTTCGACTCGGGGTCGCGCTTGGAGAGCTTCTTGTTGCCCTCGCCCATGACGTACGGCAGGTGGCCGAACTGCGGCATCACGGTGGCGACGCCGAGCTCGAGCAGGGCGCGGTACAGCACCACCTGGCGCGGGGTGGAGGACAGCAGGTCCTCGCCGCGCAGCACGTGCGTGATGCCCATGAGCGCGTCGTCGATCGGGTTGACCAGCGTGTAGAGCGGCTGGCCGTTGCCACGCACGACGACGTAGTCCGGCACGGAGCCGGCCTTGAACGTGACGTCGCCGCGCACCAGGTCGGTGAACGTGACGTCCTCGTCGGGCATCCGCAGCCGCAGGACGGGCTCGCGGCCCTCGGCGCGGTAGGCGGCCTTCTGCTCGTCGGTGAGCGCGCGGTCGTACCCGTCGTAGCCGAGCTTGGGGTCGCGGCCGGCGGCGCGGTGCCGGGCCTCGACCTCCTCGGGGGTCGAGAACGACTCGTAGGCGTACCCGCCCTCGACGAGCCGGCGCGCGACGTCGGCGTACAGGTCCATCCGCTGCGACTGCCGGTACGGCTCGTGCGGGCCGCCGACCTCGACGCCCTCGTCCCAGTCGAGGCCGAGCCAGCGCATCGCGTCGAGCAGCTGCTGGTACGACTCCTCCGAGTCGCGCGCGGCGTCGGTGTCCTCGATCCGGAACACGAACGTGCCGCCGGTGTGCCGCGCGTACGCCCAGTTGAACAGGGCGGTGCGGATCAGGCCGACGTGCGGCGTACCGGTCGGGGACGGGCAGAAGCGGACGCGCACCGGCGTCGCGGGGGCAGCAGCACTCACGCGCTCCACCCTAGCGAGCGCGGCGGGCCTCCCCCGCCCGGCGGCGGTCAGGCGACCGGCACCTCGGCCCGGTCGCGGGCGCCCGGGGCCCACACGTCGCCGGGCACGTCGCCGGGGAGCAGCGGGTTGCCGTGCCCGACGAACCGGTCGTCCCGCCCGGCGGCGACCGCCCGCCGGTAGTCGGCGAGCGCGCCCAGCGCCCACCGGGACAGCAGCAGGATCGCGATCAGGTTGACGGTGGCCATGAGCGCCATCGCGACGTCCGCGACCGCCCACACGGTGCTCAGCGCCGACAGCGAGCCGATGCCGACCGCCGCCAGCACGCCGGTGCGCAGCGCGTTGAGCGCGCGCCCGCGCACCCGCAGGAACGTGAGGTTCACCTCGGCGTACGCGTAGTTGCCCAGGACGGAGCTGAAGGCGAACACGAACACGATCACCGTCATCAGCCCGACGGTCCAGCCCCCGAGCTCGTGCGCGACCGCGTCGGTCGTGAGCGCGGCGCCGGCGCTCTGCTCCGTCCGCCCGGGGACGTACACCTCGGGGCCCGCGCACAGCACGATGAACGCCGTGGCGGTGCAGACCAGCATCGTGTCCACGAACACGCCGAGCGACTGCACGAGCCCCTGCTTGACGGGGTGCGTGACGGTCGCGGTGGCGGCGGTGTTCGGGGCCGAGCCCATCCCGGCCTCGTTCGAGAACAGCCCGCGGCGCGCGCCGTTGAGCACGGCCGCGAGGATCCCGCCCGCGGTGCCGGCGAGCGCGGTGTCCAGCCCGAACGCCCCGCGCACGATCTGGCCGAGCACGTCCGGCACCGCCGTCACGTTGAGCGCGACGACCACCAGCGCGAGCAGCAGGTAGGCCCCGGCCATCAGCGGGAGCATGACCTCGGCGACCCGCGCGACGCGGCGCACCCCGCCGAACAGCACGGGCGCCGCCAGGACGACGAGGCCGACGGCCGTCCACCCGACCGGGACGCCGTGCGACGAGTCGAGCGTGTCGGCGATGGTGTTCGCCTGCACCATGTTGAACGCGAAGCCGAACGTGAAGACCAGCAGCACGGCGAACACGACGCCCCAGCGCCGCGACCCGAGCCCGCGCTGGATGTAGTACGCCGGGCCGCCGCGGTAGGAGCCGTCGGGGTCGCGGACCTTGAACACCTGCGCGAGCGTCGCCTCGACCAGCGCCGTCGCCATGCCGATCGCGGCCACGACCCACATCCAGAACACCGCGCCGGGGCCGCCGAGGGTCAGCGCGACCGCGACGCCGGCGATGTTGCCCGTGCCGACCCGCGAGGCCAGCCCGACCGCGAACGCCTGGAAGGACGAGATGCCGCCCTCGGCGCCGGAGCGCGACGCGGCCACCTGGCGCAGCATCGCCGGGAACATCCGGATCTGCACCGCGCCGGTGCGCACGGTGAACCACAGGCCCGCGCCGACGAGGACGTAGACCAGCCAGTAGGTGTAGAGCGTGTCGGTCGTGCGGTCGAGCACGGACTGCAGGTCCACGCGCCGCTCCTGTCGTCGTGCGGGTGGGACCCGCAGACCCTAGCGGCGGCTCAGGACCGGCGCAGCACCGGGTTGCGCAGCGTGCCGATCTCCTCGACCTCGACCTCGACGACGTCCCGCTCGGCCAGCAGGCCGACGCCCGCCGGGGTGCCGGTGAGGATGATGTCGCCGGGCAGCAGCGTGAACACCTCGGAGATGTACGAGATCAGGTAGGCGACGTCGAACACCATCTGCGACGTCCGGCCGTCCTGCTTGGCCTCGCCGTTCACCCGGGACCGCACGGCCAGGTCGTCCACCTCGAGCCCGGGCACGACCCACGGGCCGATCGGGCAGGACGAGTCGAAGCCCTTGGCCCGGGTCCACTGGGAGTCGGAGCGCTGGGCGTCGCGGGCGGTGACGTCGTTGGCGACGGTGTAGCCGAACACCTTGCTGAGCGCGTGCTCGGGCGAGACGTCCTTGGTGACCTTGCCGATGACGACGGCGAGCTCGGCCTCGTACGAGACCTCCTCGGTCCAGTCGGGCAGCACGATCGGGTCGTCCGGGCCGACGACGGCCGTGTTGGGCTTGAGGAACAGCAGCGGCGACGCCGGCACCTCGTTGCCCATCTCGGCGGCGTGGTCGACGTAGTTCCGCCCGACGCCGATGATCTTGGACCGCGGGATCACCGGGGCGAGCAGCCGGACGCCGTCGCCGAGCGGGATCCGCTCGCCGGTGGGCTGCACCGGGGTGTAGATCGGGTCGCCGCTGATGACGACGAGCTGCTCCTGACCCGGCTCCCCCTCGACGAGGGCGTAGCGGGGGTCGTCTCCGGTGGTGAACCTGGCGATGCGCACGGCCCCACCCTAGGTCAGACCCGGGCGAGCACCTCGCCGTGCAGCACCGCGAACCAGCCGTCCGGGGCGGTGCCCCACTCGCGCCAGCCCGCGGCGAGCTGCTCGAGCCCCACCTCGTCGGCGAGCCCGTGCTCGACGGCCTGCCGGGCGAAGTCCGACGCGACGCAGCGCTCGGCCCACAGGTCGGCCCACCACGCGCGGTCCTCGTCGGTGGCGTAGCTCCACACGCCGGCGGTCGGGACCAGGCCGTCGGGGTCGAACCCGGCCGCGAGCGCCCAGGAGTGCAGCCGGCGGCCGGCGTCGGCCTCGGCGCCGTTGGCCTGGGTGACCTCGTGGTAGAGCGCGGACCACTCGTCGAGGACCGGCGACGCGGGGAACCAGGTCATGCCGGAGTAGTCCGCGTCCCGCACGGCGACGACCCCGCCCGGCCGGGTGACGCGGCGCAGCTCGCGCAGCGCGGCGACCGGGTCGGTGAGGTGCTGCAGCACCTGGTGCGCGTGCACGACGTCGAACGAGGCGTCCGGGAATGGCAGCGCGTAGGCGTCGCCGACCTGGAAGGTCACGTTGTCCGCGCCCGCCTGCGCGGCCTCCTCGCGGGCGAGGTCGAGCACCTTCTCCGACCGGTCGAGGCCGACCACGGCGCCGGGCGCGACGCGCGACGCGAGGTCGACGGTCACGGTGCCGGGGCCGCAGCCCACGTCGAGCAGGGACTGCCCGGGCTGCAGGGCCGGCAGCAGGTAGGCCGCCGAGTTCTCCGCGGTGCGCCACCGGTGGGAGCGCAGCACGCTGTCGTGGTGGCCGTGGGTGTAGACGTCGGCCTGGTGCGTGTCGGTCACGCACCGACGGTAGCCCGGTGGCGGGACCGCGTTCCAGCGGGCGGTACGTCCCGTCCCGAGGCGCGAGACGATGCGGCGCTCGGGCCGCGCCCGGGCCGCGCCCGCCGGGCCCCGCCCCCGGCTAGCGTGGCGCCATGCAGCGGATCACCGGGGTGGACGTCGCCCGCGGCCTGGCGGTGCTGGGCATGCTCACCGCGCACGTCGGCCCCGGCGGGCCCGACGACCCGTGGCCGTGGTCGCTCGCGCAGGTGGTCGACGGCCGGTCGGCCGCGCTGTTCGTCCTGCTGTCCGGGATCTCGGTCGCGCTGATCTCCGGCGGGTCGGCGCCCGTGTCCGGCATCCGCCGGGTGCAGGCCCGCGCCAAGATCCTGGTCCGGGCGTTCCTGGTGCTCGGCATCGGTGTCGCCGTCATCCTGCTCGGCACGCCGATCGCCGTGATCCTGCCCACCTACGCGGTGCTGTTCGCCTGCGCGACGCCCCTGCTCGGCGCGGCCCCGCGGCGGCTGCTCGGCGGGGCGGCGGCGGTCGCGGCGTTCGGGCCGCTGCTGCACCTCGCGCTCCAGGAGGCGTTCCTGCACCTCCCCGGGCGGGAGTTCACGGACCTCCTGGTCGGCGACTTCTACCCGGCGGTCGTGTGGTTCGCGTACGTGCTGGTGGGCCTCGCCGTCGGGCGGATGGACCTGCGCGACCGCGGCGTGCGGCTGCGGCTGCTCGGCGCGGGGGTCCTGCTGGCGGTGGCGGCGCACGCGGCCTCCGCGCTGCTCACCCGGGCGCTGGCCGGCGACCCCACGCTGGTCGCGCTCGTCACCACCGAGCCGCACTCGTCGTCGGGCCTGGAGGTCGTCGCGAACACGGGGGTCGGCCTCGCGGTGCTCGCGCTGTGCCTGATCGTCGCCGACGCGGTGCCCGCCCTGGTGTCCCCGCTCGCCGCGACGGGCGCGCTCGCGCTGACCGCGTACACCGGGCAGCTCGTCGTCATCGCCCTGCTCGGGGAGTCGGTGGTCTGGGAGCCGGAGACCGGGACCTGGCTCGCGTTCCTCGGCGTGACCGTGCTGGCGTGCTGGCTGTGGCGCGCGGCGCTGGGGCGGGGCCCGCTCGAGCGGCTGCTGCACACGCTCGCGGCGCGGGCGGCGGACGTGTCGCCGGACGTGCTGCCGCCGCGCGACGCGGACGCGGTGCCGGCCGCGCGGGACTGACGCGGCCGGGACGGAGCCTGGGCCGGGCCGCTCAGGGCCAGTCGAGGTGCCGGTCCCACCGGTCCTCGGCCCGGGTGTACCGGACCCGCACGTGCGCCCGGTCCGAGTCGCCCTGCCAGAGCTCGACCTCGTCCGGCTCGACCGCCCACAGCTGCCACGTGGGCAGCACCAGCCCGGGCTCCCGGTCCACCCGCGCGCGGGCCTGCTGCACGGCGGCGTGCAGCTCCTCGGCGGACAGCAGCCGCTCCCCCGGCCGGGACGCGAAGGCCGCGGCGCGGCTGCTCGGCGACCGGCGCAGGAAGTCGGCCGCGCAGGTGGCGGCGTCCAGGGCGCGGGCCCGGCCGGTCACCCGCACCTGCCGGCCCAGCGGCTGCCAGTAGAACGTCAGCGCCGCCCGCGGCTCGGCCGCGAGGTCCTGCGCCTTGCCGGCCCGCGCGTCGCTCGCGAACACCCACGCGCCGTCCGCGACGTCGGCGAGCAGCACCACGCGCGCGTGCGGCGCGCCGTCCGGCCCGACCGTCGACAGGCAGAGCGCGTGCGGCTCGGGCACGCCGGCGGCGACCGCCGCGGCGAACCAGTCCTGGAACGCGTCGACCGGGTCCGCCGGGAGGGCGTACGGGTCGACCTCGGGCAGGTCGCCGGTGAGCGCGGGCAGCGACCGGAGCAGGTCGCGGGTGCTCGGGCGGGGCAGCATGCCGTTCAGTATCGGGCCGGGGCTCGCGCCGCGTCCGGGACACCGGCCGGGACCTCGGCGGGTCCCGGCCGGCCGGACGTCAGCCCAGCTCGAGCAGCGGGTCGCCCGCCACGACGCGGGTGCCCGGCTCCGCGAGCCGGGTGAGCGAGTCCGGCTGCGCCTCGAGGCCGACGACGGGGCAGATCGCCGACCGCCCGCCGGCCTCGACCGCCGCCGGGTCCCACTCGACCAGCAGCTGGCCCTGCTCGACGGCGTCCCCCTCCGCGACGTGCAGCGTGAAGCCCTCGCCGCCGAGCTGGACGGTGTTGATGCCGAGGTGCACCAGCACGCCGCGGCCGCCCTCGGCGAGCAGCACGAACGCGTGCGGGTGCAGCTTGGCGACGGTCCCGGCCACCGGGGCGACGACCGACCGGCCGGCGCCGGACTCCGCGTCCGGCTGCACGGCCAGGCCCGGGCCGACGATCTCCTGGGCGAACACCGGGTCGTCCACGTCCGCGAGCGCGTGCACGACCCCGGCGACCGGCGCGAGGACGGTCAGCGCCATCAGCGCAGGTCCTCGATGTCCGAGGCCAGCGTGTCCGCCTCGGGCCCGACGATGACCTGCACCACGGTGCCCTGCTGCATGACCGCGATCGCGCCGGCGGCCTTGAGGACGGACTCGGTCACCTTCGACGGGTCCTCGACCTCGACGCGCAGCCGCGTGATGCAGGGCTCCAGGTCGACGATGTTCGCGTCCCCGCCCAGTCCGGCGAGGATCTGCTCTGCCTTGCTCATGGTTCTTCTCCTTCGTGGCTCCCGCCGGTGCGGTGCGGCGGGTCGGTCGTGGCGTGCGGCGGCCCGGGCGGGCCACGGCCGTCACATGAGGTCCTCCAGGTCGGACGCGAGGGTGTCGACGCTCGGGCCGATGACCACCTGCACCACCCGGCCCGACACCATCACCCCGAACGCGCCCGCGGCGCGCAGCGCCGCCGCGTCCACGCGGGACGGCTCCTTCACCAGCGAGCGCAGCCGCGTCGTGCACGGCTCGATCTCGTCGATGTTCCCCACCCCGCCCAGGCCGGCGAGGATCGCCGCGGCCTGGCCGGTCCCCTGCGCGCTCATCCGGTCCTCCCGTCCTCCAGGGCCGCGCCCACGGCCTCCCGCTGGTCGAGCTCCTCGTCGCCGTCACGCAGCCGCGGCACCAGGGCCGGTGCCGGGGCGCTGAGCGGCACCCACACGCTGTACCGGTCGCCGCGGTAGCAGGCGTTCGAGTACATCGCGGGCGTGTCCGCGCTGAACGTCCGCCGGGTCGCGCGCAGCACCGCGCGCGCCCCGCGCAGCTCGAGCAGCGCGGCCTCCTCGTCGGTCGCCTCGGCCGCGGTCAGCGTCTCCTCGCCCCAGGACGGGTCGAGGCCCACGGCGCGCAGGGCGTCGTGCATGCTCGGCGGCGGCCCGGCGGCGAGCAGCCCCGGGACCAGGTCGACCGACACCCAGTGCTGCTCGATGCTCATCGGCGACCCGTCGGCGTACCGCACGCGGCGCAGGTGGTGCAGCGGGGCGCCGGGCTCGGTGCCGAGCGCGTCGGCGGCGTCCGCGGTCGCGGGCACGGTGCCCATGCCGAGCACCCGGGTCTCGGGTCGCATGCCCCGGCGGCGCATCTCCTCGCCGAACGTGGTCAGCCGCATCTCGAAGTCCATGCGCTGCGGCGCGACGAACGTGCCGCGACCCTGCTCGCGCACCAGCACGCCCTCGCCCACGAGCGCGTCGACGGCCTGGCGCACGGTCATCCGGGACACCCCGAACCGCTCGCACAGCGCGCGCTCGGACGGGATCGCGTCGCCGACGTGCAGCTCGCGCTCGACGAGGCCGGCCAGGTAGGCGCGGACCGCCTGATACTTGTGGGCGCCGGGGGCGAGGGCGGACTGCTTCGCGTGCACGCGCTCACCCTCCCACCTCGGTCGCCGTCGTCCGCACCACCGGGTGCCCGTCCGGGGCGCTCCGACGGCGGGCATGTGGTCCTTGACACATACTCCGGTCTAGACCACTCTGACCGCAACTGGTCCAGACAACTTGCCGACTCGACGGCGACCACGCAAGTTCCGCACCAAGCGCACCGCGTGCCCACACCTCCCCCCGACCCGCGCGCGACCCGCCCGACGGCGCCCGCGACCCGATCTCACGAGGAGTGACCATGACCGCCACCACGGTCGATACCCCCAAGCGGGGCATCCCCGGACTCGCGCAGCTGCAGCGCGTGGGTCGATCCCTCATGCTCCCCATCGCCTCGCTGCCCGCCGCCGCCCTGCTGCTCCGGCTGGGCCAGGCGGACATGCTCGGCGCCGAGGGCCTGGGTGCCCGCGCCGACTGGCTGCTGCCGGTCGCCGACGTGCTGGCCGCGGCCGGCAACGCCCTGCTCGGCAACCTGCCCCTGCTCTTCGCGCTCGGCGTCGCGATCGGCTACGCCCGCAAGGCCGACGGGTCGACGGGCCTCGCGGCCCTCGTGGGCTACCTGGTGTTCACGGGCGTCACCGACGCCCTGTCGCCGTACATCCTCGGCGAGGCGGCCGAGGGCGAGACGCAGGAGCTCATCAACTACGGCGTGCTCGGCGGCATCGTCATCGGCCTCACGGCCGCGCTGCTCTACCAGCGGTTCTACCGGATCAAGCTGCCCCCGTACCTGGCGTTCTTCGGCGGCCGCCGGTTCGTGCCGATCGTCACCGCCGGCGCCGCGGTGCTCATCGCCGTCGTCGCCGCGCTGATCTACCCGGCGTTCGACACCGGCTTCACCGCGGTCGGCGAGTGGGTCACCGGCTCGACCATCATCGGCGCGTTCGTGTTCGGCACGCTCAACCGCCTCCTGCTGCCGTTCGGCCTGCACCACCTGCTCAACTCGCTGCCGTGGTTCCAGTTCGGCTCCTACGAGGCCGACGGCCAGGTGTGGAACGGCGACATCGCGCGCTTCCTGCACGGCGACCCCACCGCGGGCACGTTCATGACCGGCTTCTTCCCGATCATGATGTTCGCCCTCCCGGCCGCCGCCCTGGCGATCGTGCACACCGCGAAGAAGAAGAACCGCAAGGTCATCGCCGGCATCATGGGCTCGGCCGCGCTGGTCGCGTTCGTCACTGGCGTCACCGAGCCGCTCGAGTTCGCGTTCGTGTACGTGGCCTACCCGCTGTACGCGATCCACGCCGTGCTCACCGGCACCTCGCTGGCCCTGGTGAACGCCCTCGACATCCGCAGCGGGTTCGGGTTCTCGGCGGGGGCC
>NZ_DASQCJ010000059.1:0-2970 GCF_035634735.1 Cellulomonas sp. | reverse complement strand
ACGAGCTGCAGGTCGCGCGCGACCCACTGCTGGCCCGTCGACGCGGCGGGGATCAGGCCGAACAGGGTGTCGACCATCGTCATCGTGCGACCTCCTCGGAGGCGTCGTCGGCGGGGGTGGCGTCGTCGGGGGCGGCGTCGTCGGTGGCGTCGTCCGGCTCGGCGGGCTCCTCCGCGGCGGCCTCCTCGAGCGTCGGCCCGAGGTCGACCGGCTCCGCCTCGCCCTCGGGCGTGCCGGCGTCGCCCGCGGGGGCCTCGTCGTCGGCCGGGGCCTCGTCGTCGGGACGCGCGTCCCCGGCGGGGTCCGCGTCGTCGCCCGGCGCCTCGTCCCCGGCCACCGCACCGCCGGTGCGCACCTGCTCCCGCAGCCACGCGCTCAGCTCGGACAGCCGCTCGTTGCTCAGCACCACCTCGACCAGCGGCGTCACCCGGTAGCGGCCCTCGGACTCCTCCTCGACCACGCCCTCCTTGGCGAGCCGCAGCACCGCGGCGCGGATCTCCCGCTGCCGGGCCGCGACGTTCGTGTCGTCGGGGTCGAAGTAGGTCAGCGCGGTCTGCTCGATCTCCTCGACGTCCACGCGCGCGGAGGTCTCCCCCGCGCCGCGCTCGCGCTGGAACACGGTGCGCAGGTGCACCAGCACCAGCGTCTCGGCGCGGGTGTACGACTCGTCGCGGAGCAGCACGGGCACGTCGAGCTCGTCGGAGCGCACCTGGCGCTTGTAGGCGATGCCGCGCTGGTGGTCGACGACCAGGTGCACGAAGAGGTCGTGCAGCCGGGACTCGATCACCTGCTGGTTGTCGAGCAGCGTGCGCCACTGCTGGCGGTTCTTCTCCGCGAGCAGGAACCGGCGCTGCAGCAGCCGGACCAGGACGCGGCGGACGTCGGCGTCGAGCGTGCCGGAGTCGCCCGGGAACAGCTCGGCCGGGTCCTCCTCCATCGACACCGTGTCGATGAACGCCTCGACGTCGTCGGCGCCGGGGACCTCCGGGCGGTCGTCCGTCGTGGTGTCAGTCATCGTCCTCGTCCTTCGTCATCGTCGTCACGCCGCCGAACGCGAACCGCCGCCGGGTGCCGTCCGGGCGGACCGCGTCGACGTAGGCGACCTCGTCGGTCTCCGTCATGCCGCGCTGGTGGGCGATCTCCAGCAGGCCGAGCAGGTCGACCGGCCGGCGCAGCGGCTCCGGGGCCGCGTTGAACGCCGCCCCCACGTCGACCGTCCCGGCGCCCTCGGCGAACGCCACCAGGTGCGACCCGAGGTCGGCGTAGTGCGGGCCGCCCCAGGCGAGCGCCTCCGCGGCCGACGCGTCGGAGTCGTCGTCGTCCCACGCGGCGAGCGGGCTCGGCGGCTCGGCGGGCCGCACGTCGCCCGCGGTCTGCCGCAGGTGCTCGACCTCGGCGACCGGGAGCCGGCGCAGCGGGTCGACGGCCTGGCCGCGGCGGGCGCCGGGCACCCAGGCCTGCAGGCCGGTCATCACGTCCCGCAGCAGCTCGTCGACCTGCCGGTCGCGCAGCGGGTCGTGGTTGCGCACCTGCGCGGTGATGACGAACGACGCCTCGCGCTGCGCGGTGAACACCTGGTCGAGACCCTGCTCGATCCGGCGGCCGATGTCCCGGAGCTCCGCGCGCTGCTGCGCGGGCAGCCGGCGGGTGAACCGGTGCCGCAGCACGGTCGACAGCTGCGTCGCGAGGTGGTCCAGCCGCTGCGGGTCGCCGATCAGCCGCAGCGCGCCGGCGAACGCGCGGCCCTCGGGGGTCGAGTCCATGACGTGCTCGCCGCGCTCCAGGTACTCGCGCAGCACCTCGCCGGTCGGGCGCTCGTCCTGGCGCAGCGCCTGCACCACGTCCCGCTGCATGACCTTGATCGACTCGGCGACGCGCGCGAAGTCGGCCGGCAGCTCCCGCACCAGGTGCAGGACGTTCTCGGCCTCCTCCAGCAGCGTCTCCTCGTCGGTCTGCTCGACCTCGCCGGTCTTCTGGATCCGGTCGAGCTCGCCGCGGAGCCGGGCGATCTCGGCATCGAGGCGGGCCATCCGCATCAGCGCGTCGGGGTCGGCGTCCTCGGCCAGCCGCTCGACCGCGTCGAGCAGCGTCCGCACGCGCGACTGCGACACCCGCGCCCGGGTCCCGCCCGCGCGGCCCGCGACCTCCAGCGCGCCCACGGCGTGCGCCGACAGGCTGTAGACCTCGACGTCGTCGTCCAGCACCTGGCGCGCGAGCCAGCCGGCGTCCGCCCACTGCCGGCACAGGTCGCGCGCGGAGCCGGTGGGCAGGTCGTCGCCGTGGCCCGCCGCGCGCAGCTGGTCGAGGGCGTCGCCGACCTCGGTGTGCGCGTCGGCGACGGGGACCTGGGGGCGCTCGGCGGTGAACACGAGCGAGAGCAGGGAGACGACGAGGGGGGCGTGCCGCTTGTGGAGCAGGTCCAGCATCGGGTTCTGGAAGGCCCGGACGGCGCCCAGGTACGCCCCTTCGGCACGAGTGATCATCGCCGGACAGCGTAGGTGACCCGCGGGGGTGGTCAGGACGCCGGGCCGCGGACCGCGCGGCGCGCACCGGGCAGGACCGCGAGCGCCAGCACCGCCGAGCCGACCAGCACCGCCACGGCGGCGACCTGCCCCCCGCCCCCGGCGACGCCCCGACCCACCGACGCGGCGCCGAGCGTCTGCGTGACCGCGGTCGCCACGGACTCCGCGATCACGACCGCCGCGGCCGCCTGCGGCACGGTGATCCCGTCCGCCTCCCGCGGCGCGTCGACGACCCGGTTCAGCGTCTCCAGGTACACCAGCCCGATCCCGACGCCGGACGCGGCCCAGCCGGCGAGCGCCGTGCCCACCCGGGGCGCGGCCGGCTCGGCGAGCACCGCGGCGGCGACCGCCAGAACGCCCGCCGCCAGCAGCACGGCGCCGAGCGTGGACCGGCGCACGTACCCACCGGGGAGGGCGGCGGGCCACCGGCTCACCCCGAGCCCGGCGA
>NZ_DASQCJ010000058.1:0-39806 GCF_035634735.1 Cellulomonas sp. | reverse complement strand
AGCACGGACCTCTCCTCGCCCCCGTCGACGTACCACTGTCCGGGATCGCTCACCGGGATCACCACCGTCCCCTCGATCGCGTCCGGCCCGGAGCCGAACTCGTACCGGACGGCGTCCGCGTCCTCGCCCACCAGCCGCCCGAACCCCAGTGTCGCCATCAGTGGCCACCGCCTTGGTTGATCGTGGCGTGCGTGCGCAGACGTCGACCCCCACGACGGCGACCTCGATCAGCGCGCTTCACCGTTCCCAGACGAACGACGACGTCGCCCCTCCCGGGATGCCCCCGGAGCTCGACGAGGGTCGACCTCACGCGATGTGCGCGGCGCGCTCAGGCCACTCTCCGGTCTCCTGGAAGCGCCGGTACGCGCGTGCGGCAAGCCTTCGCCCAAGCCCGGGCGAGGCGTTCTCGCCCTCGACGTGCCAGTTCTCCGTCGGGTGCCGCTTGTCGATGACGAGGACGCCATCCACGGCCGAGTCCGGATCGTCCGCGTACTCGTACCGGACCTCCTCCGAGGTCTCGGCGACCTTGCGTCCGTACACAGCGATACCCATCAGAACCCTCTCCGTGCCTTCACCACGCTCGCCCAGTCGGCGATCGCGTTGGCGTGCTGATGTGCCGTCCGGTAGGTCGCCCCTGGGTGAAGGCGAAGGTACTCGGACTCGGCCCACTCGTGTCGGAGCAGGAGCAGGTCCTCCGACGTGCCTCTGCCCTCCCTGAGTCGGATCAGCGCCTCGGCCTGATCGGCGTCCGCGTCGAAACGGCGGCTGACCAGGGTCCCGGTCTCGAAATCCTCGATCAGATGCTCGTTCCGCATCAGGTGATCGGTCACCTGATGAACTTGATCCTGACGCCATCCCGGATTGGCCCTCGCGAGATCTGCGGCGAAATCGGGGTCCGACCGAATCGCCTCGTACGCCTCGTTGGCCCAGGCCTCCTCGGCGTCGAACCCTCGACGCGCGTGCGGCCGCGCCGAGTAGCCGCCGTAGTGCCTGATCTCGTCGGGCACCCGCGGCGCGGACGGCGCCCCGCTCCCGCCCGGCAGCCGCCCGCGCACGCCGGACGCCAGCCGCGCGAGCACGTCCTTCATCGCCTCCAGCAGACCCTTGAGCGACTTCGCCGACGTCAGCAGGTCGGTGACCGAGCGCCCCACCCGCACCGCCAGCGACGACACCCGCGTCGTCACCTGCGACACCACGTACGGCGTCGCGAGCCCGACGGTGACGACGAGCTCCGCGGCCCACGAGATGATCGACCCGACGAGCTGGGCCAGGGTGTCCCGCACCAGGTCGTGCACCACCTGGACGACGGTCGAGCAGGTGCGCAGCGCGGAGGCCATGGCCGACGCGGAGCCGCCGCCGGCGCGTACCCGGTGCGCGAGGTTGTTCGCGTAGGCCGCGTACGCGACGACCGAGGCGCCGGACATGGCCTCGAGGTCGGCGGTGACGACGCGGTTGAGCTCGTCGCCCGCGCCGTTCATCGCGGTCGCGATGTTCTCCCAGGTCGCCGCGAACCCGAGCACGGCGCCGGCGTCGCCGGTCAGGTCGTTCAGCCAGCCCTTCAGCGGCTCCAGGTGCTCCATGAGCCAGCCGAGCCCAGCGGCGATGAGCGAGCCCAGCGGGTCCATGACGGCGGCGGCGGTGTCCAGCGCGACGCCGACCCCGGCGAGCCCCGCCGCGAGCCAGTCGCCCGACTGCAGCGACGCGGACAGCTGGCTGACGGAGTCGAGCAGACCCGCTCCGCCGAACGCGGTCGAGGTGTCGACCGGCCCCGCGACCAGGGGATTGGCCGTCACCGGTCGAGCACGCGGGCGATGGACTGCATGCGGGCCTCGACGCGCTGGTCGGCCTCGTCGATCGAGCGCGCCATCGCGCCCAGCTCGGCGACCATGCCGTCGGTGGCCTCGCGCATCGCCGTGATGGCGTCCCGCGCGGCGCCGTCGACGCCGGAGACGATGCCCGGCAGGAACGAGCACAGGATGCCGAACGCCCCGCCGTGCAGGTCGACGGACCCCGCCGCCGACTGCGCGGTGCCCAGGTCGCCGGACACCTGGCCGACGCGCGTGCTGTGCCGGCGCAGCACCTCGGTGTCGACCTCGAAGCCCCCGCTCACGCGATCACCGCAGCCGGCCTGCGAGCTCGCCGCGGAGGTGCTCGGTCACCGGGGACTCCTCGCCGAACGCGTCGGCCGTGACGGCGAGCGCCTGCCGGCCGGCGTCGCGGCCGGCGGCGCGCACGGTCTCGACGATGAGCGCGGCCAGGTCACGCGGTGCGAGGTCGGTGACGCCGTCGGCGAGCTGGAGGTCGACGAGCTGGCCCGACGGGTCGGCCTCGGCGGTCACCTCGCCGCGAGGGCTGCGGGCGCGCCCGCGGAGCCGGTCGAGCGCCTCCTTCACCTCGGCGGCCTTGACGGCGCGCTCCTGCGCGGCGCGGATGTCGGCCTGCACGCGCTCGATCGCGGCGTCCGGGTCGTCGTAGAACGAGGTCACGTGACGCACTGTAACGGCGGCCGCGACAGCCGGTCGCGCGGGTGCCGCCACGACCACCCGGTCGGGGGCACCCGCGCGGGTCAGGACGCGGCGGGCCGGGCGCCGCGGCGGTTCGGGGGCTCGATCGGGGCCGCGTCGACGTAGGCCCGCGCGCGGACGCGGTCGTCCTCGTCGACCAGCCACACGTGCAGCCGGGCCGCCGGCACCGCGCCGGGCGCCGGCACCGGCACCCGCACCGCACCGCTGAGCACGTACGGCTCCGCCTTGACCGGCTCCGACTCCGCGTCGGCCGCCGCCGGCGCCGCACCGAACGGCGTCCCCGCCGGCACCCACGCCGCCCGCACCCGCCCGAGCAGCGGCGACGCCCCGTGGTGCGACACGTGCACGTCGAGGTCCAGCGGACCCGCCGGGACCGGGATGTCCGCCCCGGCGTGCGCCGGGACCAGGTCCAGCACGAGGGTCGTCGGCGCGTTCACGTCCCGCGGGTCGACGCCGCCCAGGTCCTTGGGGCGCCGGTCGGCGTCGCGCAGGCCGGCCATCTCGTGCTCGACGTCGGTGAGCTCGGTGTACACGTAGCCGACGAACCGGTCGTGCCGGCGGAGCTCCTGGGTCTGCCACCGCAGGTGCCAGCCGCGCTCCAGCGAGGTGAACCCGGCGCCGTACTCGCTGTTCAGCACCGGCACGCCCGTGCGCGGGAACGACGCCGACCCGTAGAGCGACTTGTCCACCACGAAGTCCGGCCCCAGCTTCACCGGGAAGTCCTCGCGGGTGCCGTCCGCGAGCGCCGCGAGGTTCGCCGCCCAGGCCGCGGGGTCCTCGTCGTAGTAGTGCCAGTCGACCAGGTCGGTGCGGACGTGCGCCCAGCCCGAGTTCTCCACGATCGGCCGGGTGTCGTCGAGCGACCGGAGCAGGTCGTACGCCCGGGCCGCCGCCGCGGCGCGCTCCGGGGACCCCGGGATGTCCCAGTCGAGCCCCCACTCCTCGTTGTACAGGCCCCAGATGACGATCGACGGGTGGTTGCCGTCGCGGTCGACCATCGGCGCGAGCTGCGCCTCGAACGCCGCGGCCGCGGCCGCGCTGAACCGGCTGGGCGCCGGCGGCTCGGCCCAGACGAGCATGCCCATCCGGTCGGCGGCGTGCAGCCAGCGCGGGTCCTCGAGCTTGATGTGCTTGCGGACCAGCGTGTAGCCGAGGTCCCGGGCGAGCTCCAGGTCCGCGAGCAGCGCCGCCTCGTCGGGCGCGGTCGGGCCGGTGCCCGGCCAGTAGCCCTGGTCGAGGACGCCGGCGACGTAGAGGCGCTCGCCGTTAAGCAGCAGGTGCTCGCCCGCGGTCTCGACGCGGCGCAGGCCCGCGGTCACCCGGACCCCGTCGACGTCGCCCGGCGTCCCGTCGTCGGTCGACACCGCCAGCACGTACAGGTGCGGGTCGGCGGGGCTCCAGGTCCGCGGCTCCGCCAGGTCGAGCCGACCCCGCGCCACGCCGTCGGCGCCCGCGACCAGGGAGACCCGCTCCCCCGCCGCCGATCCCTCGACGACCGCCACCTCGACCCGGGAGCCGGCCGGCGCCGACCCCGCCAGGGCCACCGTCATGTCGAGGCCCGCGAGCGAGTCGCCGCGCGCCGCCACCGAGGCGGCGTAGGTCGAGCCGCGCGCCTCCAGCCACACGCTCTGCCAGATGCCCGACGTCGGCGTGAAGGACACCCCGTCGTAGTCGTCCCGCGGGATCGACCGCTGCTTGCCGTGCGGGACGGACCGCTTGTCGGCCGGCGCGTCGACCTCGACCTCGAGCACGCCGGTGGCGCCGGGCGCGAGGACCCCGGTCAGGTCGACCTCGAACGGCGTGTACCCGCCGGCGTGGTCGGCGACCGGCACCCCGTCGACCCGGACGACCGCGCGGTGGTGCACGGCGCCGAAGCAGAGCAGCGGGCGCGCCCCGGCCCAGTCGGCGGGGACGGTGATCGACCGGCGGTAGGTGGCGTGCTCGAGCCAGGTGCGGGCGACGCCGGAGGCCGCGGTCTCCCAGGCGAACGGCACCACCACGGGCACGGTGCCGTCGGGGAGGTCGAGGTCCCAGGTGCCGTTGAGCGCGACCCACCTCGCGGACCGGTCGAGGTCGGGGCGCGGGTACTCGGGGCGGGGGACGGCGGGCAGGGCTGCGGTCATCGAGGACGGCCTTTCGAGGAGGAGCGGGATCAGCCCTTGACGCTTCCGGCGAGGATGCCGTTGATGAAGTGCTTCTGGAGGGCGATGAAGACGAGCAGGAGCGGGATGAGCGCGATCGACGCGGCGGCCAGCAGCTCGCCGGTGACGGTGGCGTAGTCGGCGCCGATCCGGTTGCCGGTGATGTTCTGCGCGAGCGTCGACAGCACGACCTGGAGCGTCGCCATCCGCGAGGACGAGGCGGCGACGACCGGCCAGACGAAGTCGTTGTAGATGTTCATGACGGTCAGCACCGCGAGGCCGGCGAGCGCCGGCCGGATCACCGGCAGCACGATCCGCCAGAAGATGCCGAACTCGGTGCAGCCGTCGACGCGGGCGGCGTCGAGAAGCTCGTCGGGGACGGCGGCGATCACCTGGCGCATCCAGAAGATCGCGAACGCGTCGACCGCGCCGGGGAGGATCAGCGCCTGGTACGTGTTGACCCAGCCGAGCTCCTTCATCTCCAGCAGCAGCGGGATGATCAGCACGATCGTCGGGAGCATGAGCGTGATGAGCACGGTGCCGAACAGCAGGTCCCGTCCGCGGAAGGTGTACTTCGCGAACGCGTAGGCCGCGAGCGGCGCGCAGAACAGCGTCAGCGAGCCCTTCACGACCAGCACGACGGCGGTGTTGAGGAAGCCCTGGCCGATCGGCACGTCCGCGAACATCCGCCGGAAGTTCTCCAGCGTCAGCGTCGACGGGTCGAGCCCGAGCGGGTCGCCGACGATCTGGGTCGCCGGCTTGAACGCGGACACCAGCGCCCACACGACCGGCGCGAGGAACGCGAGCGCCAGCACGAGCAGGAACACCTGGGTGCCGAGCGGGCCGGGCGCCCAGCGGCGGCGCGGGCCGCGGGGGCGGCCGTCGACAGGGGCGGCGGGGCGCCGCGGCGAGCGGGGCGAGGAGCCCACGGGGCGGGTCTCGGTGGCGGTCATCAGTCCTCCGACCGGAGCAGCCGCACGAACCCCAGCGACAGCGCCATCACGATGATCACGAGCAGGAACGAGTTGGCCGCGCCGGTGCCGAGGTCGGCCCGGTTGATGTGGTCGTACAGGTGCAGGCCGGCCGTGGTCGTCGATCCGTACGGGCCGCCGTCGGTGACGACGAACGGCTCGGCGAACATCTGGAACACCGCGAGCGTCTGCAGCACGACGGAGAACATCAGCGTGCGGCGCACCAGCGGGACGGTGATGCTCCAGAACCGCCGCACCGGCGACGCCCCGTCGATCGAGGCGGCCTCGTAGACCGCGCCGTCGATGGACTGCAGCCCGGACAGCAGGATCACGACGATGAAACCCGTGGTCTTCCACAGGAACAGCAGCGCGAGGGTCGGCTTGGCCCACTGCGTCGTCGTCAGCCAGCCGACGTCGGGCAGCCCGACCAGGTTCAGCAGGCCGTTGACCGCGCCGTAGTCCCGGTCGAACACGACGACCCAGATCTGCGCGACCGCGACCAGCGGCGTCACGAACGGCACCAGGAACGCGATCCGGTAGAAGCCGCGCATCCGGGTCTTCGCGTTGTCGAGCAGCACGGCGACCACGAGGGCGAGCGCCATCTGCACCGGCACGATCAGCAGCCACAGCACGGCGGAGTTGCCCAGCGACGACCAGAACGCCTCGTTGCCGAGCAGGTAGGTGTAGTTCCCGAGCCCGACCCACTCCGCCGCGCCGCTGCCTCGCCAGTTCGTGAAGGACAGCCGGAGGGTGAACAGCATCGGGTAGACGCTGAAGGCCACGAAGATCGCGACGAACGGGGCGACGAACACGTACGGGGCCACGGCCCGGGGCAGGTGCGGGCGCACCCTGCCCCGGGTCGCGACGCGTGCGGTGGTGGCGGCAGCCGTCACTGCCGGTCCACGAGGTTGGCCTGGATGTCGGCGGTCGACTGCTCGATCACCTGGTCCGGCGTGAGCTCGCCGTCGAGCATGCGCTGCACGTTCGTCCCCAGGTAGTCGACCGCGCCCGCCCACCACGACGGCGTCGGCGCGCCGCCGGGGATCTCGGACCCGGCCTCGACGGCGGTGGTCCACAGGTCCTGGTCGCCCAGCCCGGCCACCGGGCCGAACAGCGGCTTCTCGGGGTCGGCCGCCGGCGCGTACGCCGGGATCGAGGTGGCGAGGCCGTTCGGGTAGGTGTCGTTCGGGCCCCAGACCGCGGAGTAGCCGGCCTCGTCGTACATGAGGAACTCGTAGAACAGCCACGCGAGCTCGGAGCTCTCCCCCGCCTTCGGGAGCACGAACGACGAGCCGCCCATCGCGCCGGACCGCGCGCCGCCCGCCTCCCACGCCGGCAGCGGCATGGCCCGCCAGTCGCCGGACGTCTGGGTGAGCTGCTGCTCCGGGGCGAACGAGAACCAGATGGCCCACGGGTAGAAGACCTGCTGGCCGTTCTCCAGCGGGCCCACGTCGCTCGGCGACAGGTACTCGGCGCGGGTGCCGAGGCCCTCGGTCTGCACCGTGTCGAGCCAGCCGAGGATCTGCCGGTAGGCGTCGGAGTCGAGGCGCAGCTCGCCGTTCTCGTCCGCGATCGACGTGCCGAGCTGGCTGGCGTACATCTCCAGCTGCAGCTGGCCGAGGAACGCGCTCTGCTCCAGGTGGATCGGCTTCGACCCCGGCACCGCGGCCTGGTACTGCCGCGCGGCCTCGAGCAGGTCGTCGTAGGTCTCGATCTGCGTGACGTCGACGCCGGCCGCCTCCAGCGCGGTCGCGTTGTAGAACAGCAGGCCCGGGTCGAGGTCGAACGGGACGCCGTAGATGCCGCCGTCGAGCGAGTTCACGTCGATCTTCTGCGGCGCGATGTCGTCGGTGTACGGCTCGAGGACGTCCGTGAGGTCCCACAGGTAGTCCGCGTAGCCCGCGACCTTGGCGTCGTCGAGGAACACGCCGTCGGGGACGTCGGTCTCGGTGATGAGCGTGTTCTGCAGCTTCGCGTCGATGTCGACCGCCTCGTGGTGCACCACGATGTCCGGGTACACCTCGTTGAAGTCGTCGATCACGGCGTCGAAGACGTTGAACAGGTCGCCGGAGCGGTCCCAGATCGTGATCTCGCCGCTGGGGCTGTCGCCGGTGGGGGCCTGGAGACGGTCGGCGTCGGCCGCGGTGCTGCTGCCGCCGTCGGAGCCGTCCCCGGAGCCGCCGGAGATGGAGGGGCCGCAGGCGGCGAGGGCGGTCGCGGCGGCGAGCGCGGTCGCCACCAGGGCGATCGGGCGGCCGCCGCGGGCTCGCCGCGCGGGGTGGGTCGGGTGCATCGGCACTCCCTTGTGCGATCGGGCGACGACGCCGCGGGGGCGGGGCGTCGTCGGGTCCGGCTTGCGTCTTTGCCAACGTGTGCAAAGTAGACCCTCTTTGCACACGTTGCAAGACCCCTATGCTGGCCTCACCCA
Organism: Cellulomonas sp.; assembly: GCF_035634735.1. Lineage (GTDB taxonomy): Bacteria > Actinomycetota > Actinomycetes > Actinomycetales > Cellulomonadaceae > Cellulomonas. Next base: position 31,741 of record NZ_DASQCJ010000058.1, on the reverse strand, counting down.
CGACGAGGAGGTGGCATGGCCGCGACCCTGCGCGACGTCGCCGAGCACGCCCAGGTCTCCGTGCGGACCGTGTCGAACGTGGTCAGCGGGTACACGCACGTCAGCGAGCGCATGCGCACCCGCGTGCTCGCCGCGATCGAGGAGCTGGACTACCGGCCCAACCCCGTCGCCCGCACCCTGCGCACCGGCCGCACCGGCGTGCTCGCGCTGGTGGTCCCCGAGATCGACCTGCCGTACTTCGCCGAGCTGGCGCGCGAGGTCATCAACGCCGCCGCCGACCTCGGCTACCGCGTGATGGTCGACCAGACGGGGCACGACCACGAGCGCGAGCGGCAGCTCCTCACCGGGGCCGACCGGACGATGCTGTTCGACGGCGTGCTGTTCAGCCCCCTGGTGACGCGGGCCGAGCTGCTGGAGATGCAGGGCGCGTCGACCATGCCGCTCGTGCTGCTCGGCGAGCACGACTTCGACGGCCGGTACGACCACGTCGCGATCGACAACGTGCAGGCCGCGGCCGACGCGGTGGGGCACCTGGTCGCCGTCGGCCGGACCCGGATCGCGGCGATCGGGGCGCAGCCGGAGGAGTCGTACGCGACGCCGCAGCAGCGGACGACGGGGTACGAGCGGGCGCTGGGCGCAGCCGGCCTGCCGGTGGACCCGGCCCTGATGCGCGCCGCCGCCCACTACCGGCGCGCCGACGGGTACGCCGCGGCGGCCTCGCTGCTCGCGCTGCCCGACCGGCCGGACGCGATCTTCTGCTACTCCGACCTGCTCGCGATGGGCGCGATGCGCGCCGTGTTCGACGCCGGGCTGCGGGTGCCGGAGGACGTCGCGGTCATCGGGATCGACGACATCGAGGAGGGCCGGTACTCGCGCCCGACGCTGTCGACGGTGTCGCTGGACACGCCGTTCATCGCGCGCGAGGCGGTGGCGCGGATCGCCGCGCGGATCGCCGACCCGGACGCGCCGGCGGTGGAGGTCACGGCGCCGCACGCGGTCCGCGCGCGGGAGAGCACGGGCGCCCGCGAGGGCTGAGCGCCCGCACGCGGCCGAGGTCGTCGGTTCCGGCCATCAGCGGGGCGGCGCAACCGACGACCTCGGGCGGAACCGCCGACCTCGCGCCGCGTCCCGCCCGACTGCGAGGCCCGCTGCCAGCATGGGCGGCATGGACATCCGCCGCGCCCGCCGCACGCGCACGCGCGCCCGTGTGCTCGCCGCCGCCGGGGTCGCCGCTGCGACCGCGCTGCTGCTCGCCGCGTGCGCGGCCGGCGTGAACCCCGAGGTCGGTCAGGCGCCGCCCGGGGCCGCGGAGCCCGCGGGGTTCTGGCTCGGGCTCTGGCACGGGATCATCCTGCCGGTCACCTGGATCGTGTCCCTGTTCACCCGGACCGTCTCGCCGTACGAGGTGTTCAACTCGGGCAACTGGTACGACTTCGGGTTCGTCCTGGGGATCACGATCGTGTTCGGGGGGCCGTTCGGGGCGGGGCGGGCCGCTCGGCGCCGGTGACGGCCTCGCCCGCGTCGACCCCACCCGCGTCGACCCCGCCCGCGCCGCCCGCGGGCGCGACCCGGGCAGCACGCGCCGCCCGCGCCTCGACCACCAGCACCACCGCGACCCCGGCGCCGCACAGCACGAACCCCACGAGCGTCGCCGCGGTGAGCGGCTCCCCCAGCCCGACGGCCCCGGCCGCGGCGGTCGCCGGCGCCACCAGGAACAGCAGCGCGTTGAGCGCCGTGACGCCGACCCGGCGCAGCAGCCACCAGTACAGCCCGTAGGCGGCGAGCGTCGGCAGCACGGCCGCGAGCGCGGTCGCGACCCAGAACCCCGGGTCCGCCGGCGGGACGAGCGCGCCCGCGACCGCCGCGGCGACCAGCAGCACCGCCGCCGTCACCACCACCTGCACCGTCAGGACCACGAGCACCGGCGGGCGCGACGGCGACCGCCGCTCGAGGAACGTCGCCGCCACCAGGCACCCCATCGCCGCGAGCGGCAGCAGGTACGCCGCCGCGGGCGCCTGCGACCCGCCGAGCTGCGACCGCACCACGAGGAGCACCCCGGCCGCGCCGACCCCGAGCCCGGCCCACTGCGCGCCGCGCACCCGCAGCCCGAGCAGCGGCCCCACCAGCGTCGCCACCACCAGCGGCTGCACGGCGTCGATGAGCGCGGTCGTCCCGGTCGCGACGCCCGCCGCGATCGCCGCGTACACGCAGACGACGTACCCGAGCTGCGCGAACAGGCCGATCACCGCCTGCCGGCGCAGGTCCGCCCGCGGGACGCCGCGGGCCGTGCCGGTCGCGAGCGTCACCGCGACCAGCCCGACCGCGACCGGCACGAACCGCCAGACCAGCAGCGTCAGCGGGGCGGCGTCGACGGTCGCCACCTTCGCGATGACGAAGCCCGAGCTCCAGGTGGCGACGAACGCGGCGGCCGCCAGCGCCGGCAGCGCGCGCCCGAGTACACCGATCTGTCTACTCATGGTCGGCGACTATACCGATCGGTATATCCGCGCGCCCGGCGAGCGCGCTGCGGCGACCCCTCTTGCGCCCGCGCGCCGAGGCTCCTTCACTGGTCGCAGGGTCGTGCAGCCGGCCCGGGTCCTCGACGACGAGGCGGAGGCGTCCGATGGCGACCGTCGACCGGGTCGCGCAGCCCTGGGGCACGCGCACCCCGTACGGACCGGGCGAGACCTGGCCCACCCGGGTCGACCAGTTCCCCGCGGAGGGGCTGACCGAGCAGGACGTCGACCGCTGGGTGCAGAGCGCGTCGGTCCTGCACTCGAACGGCGACGCGCTCGACATCGCGGTCCGGGACGGCCGGATCGTGGGGGTGCGGGGCCGGTCCGTCGACCGGGTCAACCACGGCCGGCTCGGCCCGAAGGACCTGTACGGCTGGCAGGCGAACGGCTCCCCCGACCGGCTGACCCGCCCGCTGGTCCGCAGGGACGGCCGGCTGGTCGAGGCGTCCTGGGACGAGGCGATGGGGCTGGTCGTCGAGCGGACGCGGGCGCTGCTGGCCGAGCGCGGGGCGGGCTCGATCGGGTTCTACACCTCGGGCCAGCTGTTCCTCGAGGAGTACTACACGCTCGGCGTCGTCGCCCACGCGGGGATCGGCACCAACCACGTCGACGGCAACACCCGGCTGTGCACGGCGACCGCCGCGGCGGCGCTCAAGGAGTCGTTCGGCTGCGACGGCCAGCCGGGCTCGTACACCGACGTCGACCACGCGGACGCGATCGCCCTGTTCGGCCACAACATGGCCGAGACGCAGTCGGTGCTGTGGACCCGGGTCCTCGACCGGCTCGCCGGGCCGAACCCGCCGCGGGTGCTGTGCGTCGACCCGCGGCTCACCCCGGTGGCGCGGGCCGCGACCGTGCACCTCGCGCCACGGCCGGGCACGAACGTGGCGCTGATGAACGGCCTGCTGCACGAGGTGCTGGCGCGCGGCTGGGTCGACCACGAGTACGTCGCGGCGCACACCGTCGGGTTCGCCGAGCTGGCCCAGATGGTGGCGGACTACCCGCCGGAGCGGGTCGCGCGGATCTGCGACGTCCCCGCGGACGACCTGCGCGCCGCCGCGGAGCTCGTCGGCACCGCCGACCGGCTGCTGTCGACGGTGCTGCAGGGCTTCTACCAGTCGAACCAGGCCACGGCCGCGGCGGTGCAGGTCAACAACCTGCACCTGGTCCGGGGGATGCTCGGGGCGCCCGGCCGGGGCGTGCTGCAGATGAACGGGCAGCCGACGGCGGAGAACACCCGGGAGTGCGGCGCCGACGGCGACCTGGCCGGCTTCCGGAACTGGTCGAACGCCGCGCAGGTCGCCGACCTCGCCCGGGTGTGGAACGTCGAGCCCGACGCCATCCCGCACTGGTCGCCGCCCACGCACGTCATGCAGATGCTCCGGTACCTCGAGGACGGCTCGATGGGCATGCTGTGGGTGCAGGCGACCAACCCGCTGGTGTCGCTCCCGGAGCTCGGGCGGGTGCGGTCGGTGCTGACCCAGGACCGGGTGTTCCTGGTTGTCCAGGACGTGTTCCTGTCGGAGACCGCGCAGGTCGCCGACGTGGTGCTGCCCGCCGCGACCTGGGGCGAGAAGACCGGCACGTTCACGAACGTCGACCGCACGGTGCACCTGTCGGACAAGGCGGTCGACCCGCCCGGCGAGGCGCGCGCGGACCTCGACATCTTCCTCGACTTCGCCCGGCGGATGGACTTCCGCGGGAAGGACGGCACGCCGCTCGTGCACTGGCACGACCCCGAGTCGGCGTTCGCGGCCTGGCAGGAGTGCAGCCGCGGGCGCCCCTGCGACTACACCGCCATGTCCTACGACCAGCTCCGCGGCGGGTCCGGCGTGCAGTGGCCGTGCACCGCGGAGCACCCGGACGGCACCGAGCGGCTGTACGAGGGCGGGCGGTTCTGGGCGGCCCCCGACGTGGCCGAGGCGTACGGGCGGGACCTCGTCACCGGCGCGCCGATGGAGGAGACCGAGTACCGCGCGCTCAACCCCGAGGGCCGCGCCCTGATCAAGGCCGCGCCGTACCTGCCGCCGCACGAGCTCCCGAGCGAGGAGTACCCGCTCCAGCTCATCACCGGGCGGACGCTCTACCAGTTCCACACCCGGACCAAGACGGGCCGCGCCCCGCAGCTCGACCGCGCCGCGCCCGACGTCTGGGTCGAGCTGTCTGCCGCCGACGCCGTGGCGCTCGACGTCGAGGAGGGGGACGTCGTCGAGGTCAGGACGCCCCGCGGCCGGGTCGAGGGCGCCGTCCGGGTCAGCGGCATCCGGCCCGGCGTCGTGTTCCTGCCGTTCCACTACGGCTACTAGGACACGGCGGCCGGGCACGAGCCGGGCGGCGCGGGGCGCGCCGCGAACGAGCTGACGCTCACCGACTGGGACGCCTGCTCCAAGCAGCCGCTGTTCAAGACCGCCGCCGCGCGCGTGACCCTGGTCCGCCGCGGCACCGGGCCGTCGCCCGCCCCGACGACCACGGCCTCCGCACCGGTCGCGGCCCGGGTGCCCGCGACCGTCGGCGGCCCCGCGGCGGAGGTCCGGGAGGAGGTCGGGCCGCCGCGGGCGCCGGGTGCGCGCCCCACCAGCAGCCCGACCGCCGGCGAGGAGGAGGGGCGATGAAGATCGACCTGGCCCTGCGGGAGCTGCACCGGTCCGAGACCGAGCTGGCCGAGGACCTGCTGCGGCTGTCCGAGCGGCACGGGACGGACCACGAGATCTACCACGTGGCGCGCGACCTGGCCGGGTGGTCGGCCGACCACGTGCGGCGGATCGCCGAGGTCGGCGCCGGCTACGGCCTCGACCTGGACCCCGACCCGGTGCACGACGACGGGCTGGTGAAGCGCGTCCGGGAGCGCGCGGGCGAGGTCGTCGGGCGGTCCGGGCCGCCGGAGCTGGCCCTGCTGCGCGACCTGCGGCACGTCTACCTCAGCGCGCAGGGCGTCTCCGTCGACTGGGAGCTGCTCGGGCAGGCGGCGCAGGGCATCCGGCACCACGACCTGCTGGCGCTCACGCAGCGCTGCCACCCGGAGAACCTGCGGCAGGCGAAGTGGGCGAACAGCCGCCTGAAGGAGTCGGCGACGCAGATCCTGGTGTCGTGACGGGCCGGGCCACCCGGGTACACCGATCGGTATGGTCGAGGCATGGTCGCGCCCTGCCCCGCCGCCCCGCTCACCCCCGCCGCGCAGCGCGTGCTCGACGCCGCGTCCGAGCTGTTCTACGAGCGCGGCATCCACGCCGTCGGGGTCGACGGCATCGCCGAGGCCGCGGGGGTCACCAAGAAGACGCTCTACGACCGGTTCGGGTCGAAGGAGGCGCTGGTCGTCGCGTACCTGCGGGCGCGGGACGCGCGCTGGCGCGAGCACCTGCTGGCCACGCTGGACCGCGTGCCGGAGCCGGGGCCGGACCGGGTGCTGGCCGTGTTCGACGCGGCGCAGTCCTGGTCGACGGCGCACAGCCCGCGGGGGTGCAGCGCGATCAACGCCCGGGCCGAGTCGTCCGCCGGGGACGGGGACGCGGTGCTCGCGGAGGTCGCCGCGGAGAAGGCGTGGCAGCTCGGGCTGCTGGCGGACCTCTGCCGGGAGGCCGGCGTGCGGGAGCCCGAGGACACCGCGCGGGCGCTGATGCTGCTGTACGAGGGCGCGATCGTCACCGTGGGGATGGGGACGCTCGACCGGCCGTTCGCGCGGGCCCGGGCGGTCGCGGCCGCGCTGCTGGCGGTCTAGCGCAGGACCACCCAGAGGAACGCCAGCACCGCGGCGACCAGTCCGACGCCCGCCGACCCCAGAGCGCGCCGCGGTCGGTGCTCCGTCCAGGGCACGATCACGACCGCCGCCCCGACGAGCGCCCCGACGAGCAGCGCCGGACCGACGACGTCGCGCACGTCGCCGCGGGGGCCGCCGGCGCACCCCCACACCCCGCACCAGGCGAGGCTCGCCCAGCCCACCGGGAGGATCGAGATCAGCAGGGCGAGCGGCACGGTCCACAGGAGGTCCCAGGCCGGGTGCCGCCGATGCGGGCCCGTCGTCCCGGCGCGATCAGCGCCGGGCTCCTCCACCGTCGGCGTCACGGGGCCGCCCCCGGCAGCACGTGCGTCGCGCCGTCGTCGGCCCGGGACAGGAAGACCCGGAGCAGCACCCACCCCCGTCGTCGCACCCGGTCCTCCTCCGCCTCGCGTTCCGTCACCGTAGGGCGCCGCGCGCGGCGGCGGGCGGCGTCGGCCCCGGCGTCACCCGCACGGGGCGCCTGGAATGAGCGCGACCCCGCCCCGCCCGCGGTGCGACGATGCCGCGATGCGCTCGTTCGAGGACCTGGCCGCCGAGGCGGTCGCCGCCGACGTCACCGGCTGGGGATTCGGCTGGCTGGACGGCCGCGCCACCGAGGAGCGACCGCCGTGGGGCTACGCCCGGCTGCTGGCCGACCGGCTCGCGCGCGTCGGCTCGGCGCTCGACGTCGACACCGGCGGCGGCGAGGTCGTCGCCGAGGCGCCGGTGCTCCCGCCGCGGATGGTCGTCACCGAGGGCTGGCCGCCGAACGCGCGCCGCGCCCGGGACCTGCTCGGGCCGCGCGGTGTCGAGGTCGTCGAGCCGGGCGACGGCGTACGGCTGCCCGACGCGTCGTTCGAGCTGGTCACGGCCCGGCACCCCGTCGCGCCGGACTGGGCTGAGATCCACCGCGTGCTGCGGCCGGGCGGCACCTACCTCGCGCAGCACGTCGGACCGCGGTCGGCGTTCGAGCTGATCGAGCGGTTCGTCGGTCCGGTCCCGGGGCCGGTCGCCCGCGACCCCGACGACGAGGCGGCCGACGCCGAGCGGGCGGGGCTGACCGTCGTCGACCTGCGGCGCGCGACCTGCCGGATGGAGCTCCACGACGTCGGCGCGGTGATCTGGGTGCTGCGGAAGTGCGTGTGGTGGGTGCCGGACTTCTCGGTCGAGCGGTACGAGGGCACGCTGCGGGCGCTCGACGTGCAGATGCGCGCGGGGCGGCCGGTCGTGGCGCACGCGACGCGGCACCTGATCGAGGCGCGGAGACCGCCGGTGGACTGATCCCCCCGGGGGGGCGGGCCGTCAGCCCAGGTGCCCGCCGATCGCGCCCGCGCCGCCGGCCTTCGCGGCGGTCAGCATCCCCGTGGTGATGAGCCCCGCGAGCGGGGACGACGCGACGGTCCCGCCCGCCTCGAGGTGGTCGGCCTGCTTCCGCAGCGCCTCGGCGACCGGGCGCGCCCCGCCCGCGCGATGCTGCTCGACGGTGTCCGCGAGCAGCCGCAGCAGGGCCGGCGGCTGGGACTTCTCGACGTAGTCGGTCCGCGCGACGACGGGCACGTGGAGCCCACGCCCATGCGCGGGGCGGACGCGGAGCAGGAGGGAGCCGCCGCGGTTCGACACCAGCGACACGGAGGTCCCCGGCTCGAGCTGCACGCTCGTCCGCCACAGCCGGCAGCGGACCCGGACCAGGGTGCCAGCGGCCGGGTCGAGCCACTCCGAGTACCACGCCAGGACGGCGAAGAACGCGAAGAGCGCGGGCAGCACCGTCACCACGAAGATGCGGTTCTCCGGCTGGGTGACCCCGAGGTACGCCCCGACCGCGATCATCGCGACGGCCGTCGCGATGATCCAGCGCCACCCCGAGCGCGACGTCAGCTTCGGGACCCGGGCCAGGCCGTCGGTCATCGCGCGCCGCCCTCAGCGCACGCCGGCCGCGGCGGCTGACACCGCGGCGGCGGTCGACACCGCCCGCCCCGCGAGCTCCCGCACCAGCCCGTCCAGCGCGGCCCGGGTCAGCGGCCGCGCGACCACGGGACCGCCCGACGCCTCGCGCGCCGACAGCACCCACGCGCCGCCCGGCCCGGTGAACAGCCCGAGCAGCTCGGGCTCCCGGTCGTCCGGCACCCGCACGACCACGTCGGCGCGCACCAGCGCCGAGCCGAGGTGCTCGACGACCTCGGTCGGCGGCTCGTCCGGGTCGGCGACCGCGATCTCCGGCCCGGTGCCGTCGGTCGTCTCCGCGTGCACCGCCGCGTCGAGCAGCAGGTCGCCGAGGGTGGCGGCCGCGGCGAGCGCGAACCGGTGCTGCCCGTCGGTCGTGACCTGCTCGACCAGCACGACGTCGCGGACCACGTGGGCGTACCAGTAGTCCTGGCCGAGCACGGTCGACCGGGCCACGCACACCGTGGCCGACGCGCCCCGGCGGAGCGTCACCAGGGACAGCACGTCCTCGCGCACCTGCAGCTCGACGGTCGGCTCCCCGACGGCCGCCGCGAGCGCCGCCGGGGTGGGCGGGTCGACGATGCCGCGCGCCAGCAGCCCGCGGTAGGCGGTGCGCAGCGCGACCTCCCGCTCGGCCTCCGGCAGCGTCGCGAGGTAGGGCGCGACGACCAGGCCGCCGGGGCCGGCGAGGATCGCCAGCTCCTCGTCGGTCAGCACCTCGACCGGCACCGGGGCGCCGGGGGTCTGCGGCGCGGGAGCCGCCTCGGGCGCAGCGGTCACAGCAGCCCGCCCGAGAGCACGCTGAGCGCACCCTTGCCGAAGTCGGACACCGCGTCCTTGGCCTTGTCCACCTGGTCCCCCGCCCAGTCGGCGGCGTTCGACACCGCGTCCGTCGTCGCGTTCCACGCGGTCGTCGCGCCGTCCCAGACGGCCTTGCCCGCGGTCGACACGAAGTCGCCGATCGCCTCGCGGTTGTCCCAGATCAGGTTGCCCAGGCTCCAGGCGCCGTAGGCGAGCACCGCGCCGCCCGCGACGGCCAGGCCGACCGGACCGAGCGCGAGCGCGCCCGTGCCGACGGCGATCAGCGTGCCCGCGCCGGCGGCGCCCGCCAGGCCGAAGCCGCGCGTGGCCCAGCCGCGGGCGCCGTCGTAGCCGCCACCGGTCACCGTGTCGGCCAGGCCGGTGAGGACGGTCAGCGGCAGGAACGCCTTGCCGGCGGTCCGGAGCAGACCCGCGCCGCGGGCGCCGAGCAGCTTGGTCATCCACTCGGCTGCGGGCTTGCCGTTCTTGAACACGTCCATGGCGGCGTCGGCCTTGGCGAAGTTGTCGAGCATCGCCTGGTAGTGCGTGATCGGCGCGCCGGAGGCCCGGAGGAAGTCCAGGAAGGCCTTGCCCTTGGTCGCCGACTTCATCACGCCCTTGATGACCTGCGCGAGCGCGACGCCACCGGCGCCGACCGAGCCGAGCGCCCCGATCACGTCCCCGCTCGCGAACGCCCGCTGCAGGTAGGCGTCGACCGCCGACTGGAGCGTCTGCGGCACCTCGACCGAGGACAGGTTGTCCGCGACCTGCTGGTCCGTCGTCGCCACGTCCTCCAGCGCCGTCGCGATGGCGTCGGCGTGCTCCTGCGCCTCGGCGTTGAGGGCGCGCTGCTGGGCGTCCCGCTGCGCGCCCGCGCCGTCCGGGTCGCCGGCGGCGGTCATCACCGGCGGCAGCGTCGGCGCGGTGACCCGGCCGTCGCCCGCGACGGTGAATCCGGCCGCCGTCGCGGCGTCGACCGTCGCCAGCACCGCCGACTTCGCCCGGCCCAGGTCGGTGGCCCCCGAGGCGAGCGCCGAGCGCGCGGACTCCAGGGCGTCCGCCAGCGCGAACCCGGTGGTCGCCTCGCTCGCCATCCGCTGCGCCGCGGCCTGGGCGGCGTCGCCGTCCCAGTGGTCGCCCAGCCGGGTCATCGCCGCCTTGGCCGCCCGCACCTGCGCGTCGACCGCCTCCTGCGCGGTGCCGACGCCGGTCGCGGCGTCCGACAGCGCCTCGGGCCGCCAGCTCCGCACGACCTCCAGGGTCAGCGCCGCCATCAGAACGCCCCCATCGCGCCGAACCGCGTCTGCACCGAGCCGTCCGCCGCGCGGTAGCCCTCGGCCGACCCGGAGGCGCTCGCCGACATGCCGCGGATGTTCTCGCCCAGCACCTGCACCGCGGCGCCGACGCGCGTCGACACCCACACCGCGGCGTCCGGGACGGCCGAGCCGGGCAGCGCCCCCTCGATCCCCGCGAACGCGCCGGCGACGTCCAGCGCCTGCAGCTCCGACGCCACCGTCTCCAGCTCGGACGCGGCCGTGTCCAGCGCCGCGATCGAGACGTCCACACTCATGCGTTCAAACCCCCGGGTGTTGCGGTCGTGCGCGTGTCAGAAGGTCGCCGGCCGACTCAGAAGTCGCCGAGCGCGGTGAGCGGTCCCCCGCCACCGAGTCCCATGTACCGTCCCAGCGGCGACGACGCCACCGGAAGGCCGGCATCCAGGTGGTCCGCGTGCGCCCGCAGCGGGGCGATCACGGCGTTCGTCTCGCGGGTGCCGCGGACCTCGAGCTCGTCCGCGAGCGCGCGCGCCACCGCGGCCGGGACGCCCAGGGCCGCGCCGCCGTGCACCTCGATCAGCGGGAGGAACACCCGCCGCCAGCCGCGCTCGACCATGAGCCCGGTGCGCTTCTTGCTCGACGTGAGGGCGAGCAGGGCCCGGCGGTCCAGGGTGACGGGCTTGGTGCGCAGCGTGCGCCGCTCCGGGTCGAGGACGCCTGCGTCGCGGTCGAGGCGGGCGACGACCGCGCCGCTCTGCGCCGGGTCGAGCGCGCGGACGGCGACGACGCCGCCCTGCGGTGCGGTGGTGCTCACGTGCGGACTCCCCGGGGACGGCGCCTGGACCTGGCGCGTCACGGTATCAAGCGGGTCGGCGCGAGGCCTCGCACACGGCCGCGGCGCAGACACCGGCCTCCAGGCGCTGTGCCGCCGGCTCTCGTCCTCGCGCTGCTCGCCGTCGGCGGTTGGCTGCTCGGCCAGGCCCCGAGCTGAGGCGACTCGCCTCGGCCTACGCCTTCCGGCCCCGCCACCCGCGATCGGGGTGGGCGGGGCCGGAAACCGTAGGCGAGCCCGCCGTCACCGCCCGAGGCTGGCCCCGTTCGTCCGGATCACCTCGGCGTACCAGTCGAACGACTTCTTCCTGTACCGCTCCAGGGTCCCCGACCCGTCGTCGTCCCGGTCGACGTAGACGAAGCCGTACCGCTTGCTCATCTGCGCCGTGCTCGCCGACACCAGGTCGATGCAGCCCCAGGTCGTGTACCCGAGGACCTCCACCCCGTCGCGCAGCGCCTCGCCCACCTGCTCCAGGTGGTCGTCGAGGTACGCGATCCGGTAGTCGTCGAGCACGGTCCGCCGGCCGTCGACCTCGACCAGCTCGTCCTTCGCGCCGAGGCCGTTCTCGACGATGAACAGCGGCTTGCGCCACCGGTCCCAGAACTGGTTCATGACGATCCGCAGGCCGACCGGGTCGATCTGCCAGCCCCACTCGCTCGCCTCGACGGTCGGGTTCGGCACGCCGCCCATGAGGTTGCCCTCGCCGGCCTTCGCGTCGGGGTCGGCCGACTCGCAGAGCGACATGTAGTAGGAGAACGACACGAAGTCGACGGTGTGCCGCAGGGTCGCGCGGTCCTCCTCGGTGACCTCCAGCTCGACGCCCTGCTCGCGCAGGTGCCGCAGCAGGTAGCCGGGGTACTCGCCGCGGCAGTGCACGTCGCCGAACGCCAGGTTGAGGTGGTCGGCCTGCATGACGGCCAGCGCGTCCGCCGGGTCGGGCGTCAGCGGGTAGGTCGGCATCGCGATCAGCATGCAGCCGATCTGCGCCTGCGGGGCGACCTCGCGGGCGATCTTCGTCGCCAGGGCGCTCGCCACCAGCTCGTGATGCACGGCCTGGTAGAGGTCGGTCGGCGACAGCTGGTCCTTGGGCGTGACGATGCCGCCGGACAGGAACGGCGCGTGCAGCACCGAGTTGATCTCGTTGAACGTCAGCCAGTACCGCACGCGGGAGCCGTACCGCTCGAACAGGGTGCGCGCGTACCGGGCGTAGTGGTCGATCATCGCCCGGGACACCCAGCCGTCGTGCTTGCGGGCCAGCGCAAGCGGGGTCTCGTAGTGGCTGATCGTGACGAGCGGCTCGATGCCGTGCTTCTCGAGCTCGTCGAGCACCCGGTCGTAGAACGCCAGTCCCTCCTCGTTCGACTCGGCCTCGTCGCCCTGCGGGAAGATCCGGGACCACGCGATCGAGAACCGGAACGTCCGGAAGCCCATCTCGGCGAACAGCGCGATGTCCTCGGCGTACCGGTGGTAGAAGTCGATGCCCACCAGCTTGAGGTTGTCCGGGGTGGGCTCCTCGGTGGGCGGGCCGGCGATGCCGCGGGGCATGACGTCCTGGATGGACAGGCCCTTGCCGCCCTCGGCGTACGCGCCCTCCACCTGGTTGGCGGCGGTGGCGCCGCCCCAGAGGAATCCGGGCGGGAACGGGGTGTGCGTGCTGGTCACGATGACGCCTCTCTGCGTTGCGGGACGGTGGTGCGGCTGGGGCTGGGGGGGCTCGGCGCTCAGGCGGGGGCGTCCAGGTCGGTCGCCAGCAGCTCGGCCAGGCCGTCGAGCGCGGCATCGGCGCCGTCGCCCTCCGCGGCGATCTCGACGGGCTCGCCGTGCTGCAGGGCCAGGCCCATGACGAGCAGCAGGCTCGACGCGTCGACGGGGGCGGCCCCGGGCCGGGCGATCCGGACGGGCACCCCGGTGGCGGCAGCCGCGCGGGCGAAGACGCTCGCCGGGCGGGCGTGCAGGCCCACGGACGAGGCGATGGTGACGGTGCGGTGCGGCACGGCTGGGCTCCCTTGCGGCGGTGCGTGGCGCGGCCGATTCCGGGCAACAAAAAAGACCTGCGCGCACCGGACCCCACGGGACACGGCGTGCAACAGGTCTTGCCTGATCGAATCAGTCACAATCCTTGGACGACGCCGCCATTCCTACCCGCGCCGGGCGGGGCCGTCAAGCCGGTCGGGATCGGCGTCGCGCGCCGCCGTGCGGACGACGACCCGGCCCGCGCCACCCCGGTGGAGCCCGCGACCAGCCCGTCATCTCGCGGGTCTTGACACGGTCCGCCGCGCGGCCCTACCTTCGCCGCACGGTCGCCGCTGCCGGCGACTCGCGCAGGTCCGGGATTGTTACTGGCTTCAGGCAAAACCCGAGCTCCGGCGACGTGGGACATCCGTCCCGCCCGCTGACGGCTCGGGTTTTTTTGTTGCCCGAAACACCGACGACGGCCCGCGCGGACACTGATTCGAGGAGGAATCGTGGCTACCGCGAGCAAGTACCAGACGATCGCCGACGACGTCCTGCGCGGCGTCGGCGGCGCCGAGAACGTCGCCTCCGTGACGCACTGCGCCACCCGGCTCCGCTTCCGGCTGCACGACCGGGACCGGGCCGACAAGGCCGCGGTCGAGGCGACGCCCGGCGTCATCACCGTCGTCGAGGCCGGCGGCCAGTTCCAGGTCGTCATCGGCAACACCGTGAACAACGTGTTCGAGGCGATCAGCACCCGCGGCGTGACCACCGAGTCCGCGGCGTCGGGCGGGTTCCTCGCCCGGGCGATCGACCTGATCACGAGCATCTTCACGCCGTTCCTCTGGGTGCTGGCCGGCACCGGCCTGCTCAAGGCGCTGCTCGCGGTCGCCGTGAAGGTGTCGCCCGACTGGGCCGCCTCCGGCGCCTACGCGATCCTGTTCTCCGCGGCCGACGCGATCTTCCAGTTCCTGCCGATCCTGCTGGCGATCACCGCGGCCAAGCGGTTCAGGGCCAACGTGTACGTGTCGGTCGCGATCGCCTGCGCCCTGCTCTACTCGGCGACCATCGCGGTCATCCCCGGGCCGGACGGCGCGACGCTGACGCTCGACGGCTTCGCCGCGGGCGGCGGGGAGCTGACGTTCTTCGGCATCCCGGTCGTGATGATGAGCTACCTGTCGGCGGTCATCCCGACGATCCTCGCGGTCTACGCGCAGTCGCACCTGGAGCGGCTGCTCAACCGGGCGTTCCCCGAGGCGCTGCGCAACTTCCTCACCCCGATGGTCACCGTCGCCGTGATCGTGCCGCTGACCTTCCTGGCCATCGGCCCGGTGTCCGACCTGCTCGGCCGCGGCCTGTCGGGCGGCATCAACTGGCTGTGGGACCTCAGCCCGGTCGTCGGCGGCCTGCTGCTGGGCGCGTTCTGGGAGGTGTTCGTCATCTTCGGCGTCCACTGGGGCTTCGTGCCGGTCATGCTCCAGGACATCGTCGACAACGGGTACTCGCTGCTCACCGGCCCGCTGTTCGCCGCCGTGCTCGCCCAGGCCGGCGCCGCCGGTGCCGTGTTCCTCAAGACCCGCAACCGCGACCTCAAGGGCGTCGCCGGCCCCGCGACCATCTCCGCGTTCCTCGCCGGCATCACCGAGCCCGCGATCTACGGCGTGACCCTGCGGCTGAAGAAGCCGTTCATCTACGCCTGCATCGGCGGCGCGGTGGGCGGCGCGATCGCCGCGGCGGGCGGCTCGGCGGCCGAGGGCTTCGTCCTGCCGGGCGCGATCACGCTGACCTCGGCGCTCAACGTCGGCAACTTCACGCTCCAGCTGGTCGGCACCGGCCTGGCCGTCGTCATCGCGTTCGTGCTGACGATGACGCTCGGGTTCACCGACATCCCGAACCCGCCGGCGACGGACGACACCCCGGCGGACGGGGCGGCGGACGAGGCGGCGGGCGGTGCGTCCGGGGCCGCCGTGGCCGCCGGTGTGGCCGCGGGCGCCGGGATCGGCGGGGCGGCGTCCCCGTCGGGCGGCGGCGGCGGGACCGCCACCCTGACCGGCACCCGGGTGCTCGAGGTGCTGGCCCCGGTCGCCGGCACGGCGGTGTCGCTCGCGGCCGTGCCCGACGCGGTGTTCTCCTCGGGCGCCCTCGGCGCCGGGGCCGCGGTGCTGCCGTCCGACGGCCGGGTCGTCGCGCCCGTCGACGCCGACGTGGTGAGCGTCCTCCCGCACGCCTACGGGCTGCGCACCGCCGACGGGGTCGAGCTGCTGGTGCACATCGGCATCGACACCGTGCAGATGGCGGGCGCGGGCTTCGCCCCGGCCGTCGCCGCGGGCTCCGCGGTCCGGGCCGGCGACCTGCTGGCGGAGGTCGACCTGGCAGCCGTCCGCGCCGCGGGCCACGACACCAGCACGGTCGTCGTCGTGACCGGCGGGGCCGACCCGGCGTCGGTGCGGCCGGCCGCCGAGGGCCGGGTGTCGTCGGGCGACGCGCTGCTGCGCGTGTCGGTCTGAGGCCGCGGGCGGGCCACAGCCCGGTCTGTTAGGAACGGAGTCGTCGGCGCCCCCGGGGTCAGCCCGGGGGTGCCGGCGGCGTCGGGCGCGCGGCGCCCGGACCTGAGCGAGGAGCACGCGTGCGGGTGACGAAGGTGTTCAACAACAACGTCCTGCTGGCGGCCGACGACGCGGGCGCGGAGGTCGTCCTCATGGGCAAGGGCCTGGGCTTCCAGGTGCACGCCGGGGACGCGGTGCGCACCGCCGACGTCGAGCGCACCTTCGTGGCCGGCGGCGGCACCACTCCCGAGCGGATCGTCGCGCTGCTGGAGGAGATCCCCGCCGAGGACATCGACCTCACCCAGCGGATCGTCGCCGAGGCCCGCGACCAGCTCGGCACGCACATCACCGGGCACGTCGTCGTGCCGCTCGCCGACCACATCTCGTTCGCCCTGCGCCGCGCGCGGGAGGACGTGCAGATCAGCTACCCGCTGCAGTGGGAGGTGCTGCACCTCTACCCCCGGGAGGTGGCGTTCGCCCGGCGCGCGCTGGAGCTCGTGCGCGAGTCGACCGGGGTCGAGCTGCCCGCGCTGGAGGCGGTGCCGCTCGCGCTGCACTTCGTCAACGCGCAGTTCGGCGCCGGCGAGCTGTCCCGGACCGTCGAGATGACCGAGGTGTTCGGCGCCGTGCTCGGCATCGTGCGGTCGCGGCTCGGGGTCGAGCTCGACGAGGAGTCCATCGACGTCGCCCGGTTCATCACGCACCTGCGCTACCTGTTCGTCCGGCAGCAGCAGGGCGCTCCGCCGCCGGACGTGCAGGGCGTGCTGCTGGCGGCGGTGCGGTCGCAGCACCCCGACTCCGTCGCGGCGGCCGTCGCGATCCAGGACCTGCTGCGCGAGCGGTACGACTGGACGGTGACCGGGGACGAGGTGCTGTACCTCGCGCTGCACGTGGCGCGGCTGACGGGGGCGGTGGCGTGAGCGGGGCCGGGGCCGCGCTGTCGGACCAGGAGCTCGCCGCGGCGCTGCTGCCGCTGGTCGGCGGGGCCGGGAACGTGGCGGCGGTGACGGCGTGCGCGGTGCGGCTGCGGTTCGTGCTGCGGGACGCCGCGGTCGTGGACGAGCCGGGCGTGCGGGCGGTGCCCGGGGTGGTCATGGTGGCGACCCAGGCCGGGCAGTTCCAGGTGGTGCTCGGGGCGCGGGCGATCCCGGTGAGCCGGGTGGTCCGGGGGCTGGTCGACGGCTAGGTCGCGTCCGACCCGCGGAGCCGCAGGTGGAGCAGCGGGTACGGGCGGCCGGCCTCGTCGGTCTCGCTGCGGCCCACGACCTCGAACCCTCGGCGGGCGTAGAAGCGCGCGGCCCCGACGTTCTGCTCGTTGACGTCGACGGCGGTGACGCCGTGCTCCTCGACCGCGTGCGCGAGGAGCGCCGAGCCGATCCCGCTCCCCCGCCGCGTCCCGTCCACGAACAGCATCTCCAGGGTCCCGTCGAGGACGCCCGCGAACCCCGCGGGTCGACCGTCGACCTCCGCGACCGTGAGCCGCACCGCCGGGAGGTAGTCGGACGCCAGGGCGGCCTCGATCGCGTCCCGGTCGGCCGGGGCGAGGAAGTCGTGCGTCGCGTCGACGGCGCTGCGCCAGATCGCCACGAGCGCGGGGTACTCCGCGGGCCCGGTCGAGGGCCGGATCTGCACGGTGGGCACGGTGACTCCTTCCGGGTGGGCGGGGCGGGCGCCGTCAGCCCAGGTCGACGTCCTCGCGGGCCCCGTCGCGCGGCACGCCGTCGGCGACCTCGAGGTAGGGGCCGCTGACGCTCACGCTCATGTCGCGGGCGCCCGGGTCCGAGCCGGCGACGTCCATGCCGTCGCGCTGCCCGGCGGCCCCGCCGATCGGGTTCACCTGGACGTCGGTGACCCCGGCGTCCTCCAGGGCGGCGACCAGGTCGTCCGTGTCGGCCTGCGCGCCGACCGCGATCACGGTGACGGTGTAGCGCCGGCGGTCGGCCACGCCGTCGCCGCCCGCGTCGAACGCGCCGTAGGCGTCCTGGACCTGCGCGCCGAGCGCGTCGACCACGCCGGGGAGCACCTGCCGCGCGGCGGCGAGCACCTCGTCGCGGCTGGCGTCCAGGTCGTCGGCGTCCGCCCCGCCGCCGCTCCCGCACCCGGACAGGGCGAGGACGGACAGCACCGCGACCACCGTGGTCGCACGGACCCGACGGCTCACCACTCCGGCCTCCTGCCCTCGTACGACTGCGGGTCGCGGGTCGCCTCCGGGTCCACCGGGCCGTCGTACCAGGGGTCGTACGAGTGCTCGGCGGCGACGACCTGGTCGTAGTCGCCGACGACGATCTGCCCGATGTTGTACAGCGACTCGGTGCCCGGGTCGAAGTACTTGGTGTGGTCGCCGAAGTTGCGCATCACGTCGGCGCGGGTCGTGGACTCCGCCTGGAACCGGTTGGCCCCGAAGTCGTCCTCGACGATGTCGTTCCCGAGGCCCGCCCCGCCGAGCATCCACCCACCGACCCAGCCGTCGTCGGCGAGCGCGGCGACCAGGTCGCGGCTGTTGTTGCCCGCCCACACGTGGTCCGCGCCGACGCCGAGCTCGGAGGCGTGCTCGACGCCGCCGCCGGCGCCGGGGCTGCCGACCAGCACGATGTCGTCGGCGGCGAGGCCGTGGTCGGTCGCGCCGTGCGCGGTGGTGGTCGAGCCGTAGCTGTGCCCGATGACGGTGAGATGCGCGGGGTCGCCCTCGCGGGACGCGCGCAGGCCGTCGATGTACCGCGACAGCAGCTCGCCGCCCTCCTCGGCACGCCCCTCGGTGGCGACGGTCGCGGAGTCCCAGTCGCTCGGGGCGTCGTAGCCGATCCACATGATCGACGAGGCGGTCGAGTACGGGTCCGAGAGCCGCGCGGACTCGTAGATGTTGTAGGCGGCGTCGGCGTTCCCGCCGGCCTCGGTGCCGCGGCTGGTCAGGCCGGGGACCATCACCGACACGTGGTCCGCGGTGTCCGGGTTCCCGAACGCGATCGCCACCTTCCCGTCGCCGCCGAACGCGGTGGCGTCGTACAGGTGCAGCAGCGGCACCAGCGGCTCGCCGGTGACCGGGTCGACCTTCTGCGCCCCCTCGTCCAGGGCGGCCTGCGCGGCGCGCGCGTTGTCGAGCGCCTGGTAGTCCTCGAACAGCCGCTCGCCGCGCTGCTCGCGGAGCTCCATCGCCTCGAGGTCGGTCTCCAGCAGCAGGCGGTTCGCCTGGTCGCGGGCGAGCGCCGGGATGCCGTCGGTGTTGCCGACGAGCTCGGGGCGGGCCGCGAGGACGGCGTACTGCTCCTCCTCGGTCAGCGAGTCCCACCACGCGGCGACCTGCTCCGGGGTGCCGCCCTGCGACGGCGACCCCGGGCGGCCGAGGGCGTCGTCGGCGAGGTCGATCTGCCCGGACACCGCGGCGCGCGCCTGCGCGAGCGTCGAGTAGGCGGAGAACGCGTCGAGCATCGCCTGCTCGGCGGTCGCGAGGTCGCGCACCAGCGCGTCGACGTCCGCGACCACGCCGTCCCGCCGGGTGGCCAGCGACGCCGCCCGGGCCTGCAGCTCCGCGATCGCGGCGTCGTCGACCTCCCCGGCGGACCGGATGTCGGCATCCAGGTCCTCGCGGGCCTCGTGGTACGACGACCGGGCCTCGACCAGGTCGGTGCGCCGCCGGAGCAGGTCGGTGAGCGCATCGGCGTGGTCGTCGGCCGCGCGGGAGACCTGGCGCAGCGCGACGCCCATCGCCTGGGCGTCGGCGCCGGCGGCCCGGACGTGCCGGCCGTAGGCCGTGGCGGCGGCGCCGGTCCAGCCGTCGAGGGTCGAGGAGTCGAGCGCGAACGTGTCGAGGTCGTCCAGGTTGACCGCGCTGGCCAGCAGGTCCTGGGCGAACGCGGCCACGACGGCGGGGTCGCCCTCCACCGCGGGGATCGCGTCGACCGCGGGCGGGATGTCGATGGTCACGGTGGTCACGGGGTGCCCCCCAGCCAGCCCTCGAAGGTCTCCTGGGCCGCGACGTCCGTGACGGCGTAGGCCTGCTGGGCGTCGCGCAGGTGGGTGCCGATCTCCTCGGCGCGGTCGGCGACGTCGCCCAGCACGGTCCCCCACGCGGACGTCCACGACGCGGCGGCGCCCGCGACGGCCGGGGTGAAGCCCGACGTGGTGGCGTCGGCGACCCGGTCCCGCGCGGTGCGCACCCGCGAGCCCTGGTCGGTCCAGTCGTCGGCGGACAGCCCGAGGGTGTACGGGTCGACCTGGATCTCGTCGCTCACCGCTCGTCCTCCGTCCCGGAGACCAGCGCGCGGGCGGTCGCGGTCGCGACGGGGAGGGCGCGGCCGCGCACCGTCACCAGGACGGCGGCGTCGAGCCACGCGACCCGGACCGTGCGGTCGTCGAGCGCGGCGAGCAGCAGCGGCGTGACGCCCGCGCGGTCGAGGCGGCCGTCCCAGCCGTCGGCGCGCAGGCGGGCGGACAGGGCGCGGCCGACGGCGATCCCGGCCTCGGGGTCGTCGATCGGCAGGCGTGCCTCGGCGACCGGGACGACGTGGGACGCCGGCGCGCTGCGCCAGGTGGTCCGCGGCGCGGGGTCGGCGGGGTCGGCGGGGGCGCGGGTGGCGCCCGCCGCGGCGAGCAGCCCGGCGAGGGCGGCCTCCACCCGGGCGCGCTCCGCGTCCAGCGCGGCGTCGGTGACGGGCACCGGCGCGTCCGCGGGCTCGGGCGCGGGCGCCTCGGGCGGCAGCACGACGACGTCGACGTCGGGATGGCGTTCGCGGACGACGCGCAGCAGCGGGGCCTGCGCGAGGGGATCCTGCGGCTCGGTCACGGCGTCACTCTAGGGGGACCCGACCGTCGTGGCTCGTCGCGCGGGCGGCCGATCTCATCCCGTGAAGATCGACGCCCACTCCGGCCACGCCCCGGTCGACGCGAACCCGCGCACCGCGCGCGCCACCACGCTCCCCGCCATCCGCGGCCGGTCGTCCCGCCCCTCGACGAACCAGGCCTCCGGGTCGCGCACCGGAATGACGAGCACCCCCCGCCCGGGGTCGTCCGGGCCCATGCCGTAGTCGTACCGCGCGTGCGCGTCGTCCGCCGACACGAGCCGGCCGTACGCCGCTGACGCCATGCGCCTCTCCCTTCGTCGTGGCGACCGGGTCTACGGTTGTCCGCGGGTGGCCGACCTGACGGTAAGGCCTGGACACGGGTCGGGTTCTTGCTCCGGCGGGGGCCCGAGAAGGTCAGGAAGTAGACCCCGGTCCGGCGCCACCCGTCACCGCCGCGGCCGCTCCGCCCAGTACGCGTCGAGCTCCTGCCACGGGGTGACCGGGTCGTCGCCCTCGGTCACCCCCACGGCGTCGGCGACGACCGGCCGCCAGTCCAGGTCGTCGTGGTCGGCCGCGCCGTGGCCGATCAGGACGCGGTCCTGCGCCGGCCGGGCCACGAGCTGGAGCACCCAGGCCCACAGGTCGTAACCGCCGTCCGCGAACTCGTCGTCGTGCTGGCTGAACTCGATCATCGCGACCACTCCCCCGCCCCAGTGCCGCGACAGCCGCACGGGCGGGCCGACGTACGGCGGGCGCTCGGCGGTCAGCATCCGGGTCCAGTCGCCGAGGTAGTGCGCGACGCCGGGCGGGAGCGTCGCGAGGTCGGCCGGCTCGGGCGGGGTGTCGCGGGCGACGGCCTCCAGGACGCGGAGCGTCGCGGGGTCGACGTCCGTGCGCAGGGGGATCCGGAACGACCACGCGGGGTACATGCTCACCCGGGCACCCTAGGGTCGGCGCGTGTCGTCTGGGACGATCGTCGGCGTCGGCGGAGCGGAGGAGTCGCGTGAGTCACCCGGACGGTCATCTCTCGTGGGGGGTGCAGGTCGGGGAGATGCTGATCCGGCGGACGGCGCTGGCCCGGATCGCCCCCGACCTGTTCCCCGAGACGCTTCCCGGCACACGGGCGACAGCCGCCGGCCTCGCGGCTGTCCGCGCTCGGCTCGGCTTCGACCTCGACCCTCAGCACGAGGCCGTGCTCCGGGAGGGCGACGGCTGGGTCGACGCGTTCGCGTACGGAGACGTCCTGTCGACCGCCGACCTCGGCGCCGGTCCGCGGTGGGAGGTCGCGGAGGTGCTGCTGGAGAGCTACTACGAGTACGGCGCCCTGCCCGGCTTCCCGCCCCTGGACAGCATCTACCCCATCCACGTGGCCGACGACGCGCTGTTCGTGGTCGACCGGTCCGGGCCGGTCACCGACGGCGGGCAGCCGGTCTACTGGCTGTCGGACGAGCTGCTCGGCCGGTGGCCGAACGTGTACGAGTACTGGTGCGCCGGTCTCACGATGCTCGACCGGCTGGCGACGCGGGTCGCCGCCGACGGCGGCCGGGCGACATGACGCCGGCGACCGCGATCACTGCCACTGGAACGTGAAGTTCCACCCCAGCGCGGCGGCCGCGAGGTCGGACAGCTGGGGGTGGCGGCGCCTCATCTCGTGGCCGACCTGCCGACCCGCGTCACCCAGGCTCGTGCGCGTCCACTCCACGGGGACCGCGAGGGACTCGGCCACCAGCTGCTCGACGGTCCCGAGCCTGGACGGGGTCCCGTTCCGCGCAGCGGCGGCGTCCGCGGCAGCCGCATCGGTCCGCGGCACGCGCTCACGGCCGTACCCCAGGTAGGCCACCAGGGCCTCGCTCAGCAGGTCGCCGTCGGATGTCGTCACACGTCGATCATCGCGTCCGCCCCGGTCAGCGGATCGCTCGTCGCGCCCGCGTCGACCGCGAGCAACTTCTGGCAACCGGTTGTCCCCCGCCGCCGCCCCCGGCGACGCTGCTGACCACGCGGGGCGGCACCGGCGCCGCCCCCACCCCGGGAGGGACGGCGATGGAGCACACCTGGCGCTGGTTCGGCGACCGCGACCCGATCACGCTGGCGCAGGTCCGCCAGACCGGCGCGACGGGCGTGGTCACCGCCCTGCACGACATCCCGAACGGCGAGGTCTGGCCCGTCGCGGCGATCGAGGCCCGCCGCGCGCAGATCGAGGCCGCGGGCCTGGTGTGGTCGGTCGTCGAGAGCGTCCCGGTGCACGAGGACATCAAGCGCGGCGGGCCGCTCCGGGACCGCGCGGTCGCCGCGTACCAGCAGACGATCCGCAACCTCGCGGCCTGCGGGATCGACCTGGTCTGCTACAACTTCATGCCCGTCCTGGACTGGTCGCGCACGGACCTCGGGTACCCGCTGGAGGACGGGACGTGGGCGCTGCGGTTCGACGCCGACCAGCTCGCCGCGTTCGACCTGTTCCTGCTCCGGCGGCCCGGCGCGGCGGCCGAGTACGACGCGGACCAGACCGCCCGGGCGCGCGCGGTGCTGGACGCGATGGACGACGAGGCCCGGGAGCGGCTGGTCGACACGATCCTGCTCGGCCTGCCCGGGTCGGAGGAGCGGTACACGCTCGACGAGTTCCGCTCCGCCCTCGCGACGTACGACGGCGTGGACGCGGACGCCCTGCGCGGGAACCTGTCCTCGTTCCTGCGGGAGGTGGTGCCGGTCGCCGAGGAGGTCGGGCTGCGGCTGGCGATCCACCCCGACGACCCGCCGCGCCCCCTGTTCGGGCTGCCGCGCGTGGTGTCGACCGCCGACGACGCGCAGCACCTGCTGGACGCCGCCCCCTCCCCCGCGAACGGGCTGACGATGTGCGTCGGGTCGTACGGGTCGAGCCCGGACAACGACGTGGTGGCGATGACCCGGCGGTTCGCGGAGCGGATCTACTTCGCCCACCTGCGGTCGGTGCGGCTGCAGGACGGCGGCCGGAGCTTCTACGAGGCGCCGCACATCGCCGGCGATGCGGACATGGTGGCGGTGGTCGCGGCGCTGGTCGCCGAGGAGCGCCGGCGCGAGCGCGAGGGCGGCCCGCGGCTGCCGATGCGGCCGGACCACGGGCAGCGGATGCTCGACGACCAGTCCCGCGAGACCTACCCGGGCTACTCGCTGATCGGCCGGCTCAAGGGGCTCGCGGAGCTGCGCGGGGTGGAGCAGGCGGTCCGGCGGCTGGTCCCCGCGGCCTGACCGGGCGGTCGGGCCTGCCACGCGTGGACCCCTACGATCGCGGGATGGAGGCCGAGGGCGGCAGCGAGCCGCGGGCGACCCGGGCGCCCACGATCTACGACGTCGCGCAGGCGGCCGGCGTCGCGGCCTCGACCGTCTCCCGGACCTTCGCGCGGCCCGGCCGGGTCAACTCGCAGACCGCCGAGCGGGTGCGCGCAGCCGCCGCGGCGATCGGCTACCGGGCGAACCCGGTGGCCCAGGCGCTGTCGACCGCGCGGAGCCGGATGATCGCGGTGCTCGTGTCCGACCTGGCCAACCCCATCTACGCCGAGCTGCTGCGCGGCGCGCAGGTCGCGGCGTCGGCCGCCGGGTACGGGGTGCTGGTCGAGGACACCCGCGAGGACGCGGCGATCGAGCGGGAGACGGCGGAGCGCATCCTGCCGATGGTCGAGGGCGTGCTGCTGGCGTCGTCGCGGATGTCGGACGCCGCGATCCGGGGCGTCGCGAAGCAGCGCCCGGCGGTGGTGATCAACCGCGGGCTCGCCGACGTGCCGTGCGTGGTGGCGGACGAGCAGCGCGGGACGCGCCGCGCGGTCGAGCACCTCGGCGAGGCCGGGCACCGGGACCTCGTCTACGTCGCCGGCCCGGACGCGTCCTGGCCGAACGGCGCGCGCTGGCGGGCGTTCAGCGACGCGTGCCACGAGCTGGACCTCACCGGCCGGCGGATCGGGCCGTTCGAGCCGACGTTCGCCGGCGGGTTCGAGGCGGCGCTCGCGCTGGGCGGGTCCCGGGCGTCCGGGGTGCTGGTGTTCAACGCGCTCATGGCGGTCGGGGTGATCCGCGGGCTGCAGCAGGCCGGGCTGCGGGTGCCGGAGGACGTGAGCGTGGTCGGGTTCGACGACGTGCTCATCGGGCAGATCGTCTCCCCCGCGCTGACCACCGTGTCGACCCCGCTGCAGGCGATGGGTGCGACCGGGCTGCGGAACCTGCTCGCGCTGGTGAACGGCGCGCGGTCCCGCGGCGAGCCGGTCGTGGTGCCCGCGCGGCTGGTGGTCCGGGAGTCGTCGGGGGCCGTCCCGGCGCGCACGGGCTGAGGCCGCCGGGGCTCGCCGCACGGCGCCCGACGGCGGCGGACCGGCGCCGGGGCAACTCATGGCAACCGCTTGCAGCCCCGCCCCGCCGCCTCGAACCATGGCCGCATGACAGCGCTGTCGACCCCCGTCGCCCCACCCCGGCTCGCGCCGCACCCCGACCGGCTGCTGCCCGCCGACCCGGCGACGCGGTCGGTCGCCCGCGAGCTCTACGCGGCGGTGCGCGACCTGCCGGTCGTGTCCCCGCACGGGCACGTCCCGGCCCGGTGGCTGGCCGAGGACGCCCCGTTCCCCGACCCGACGGCGCTGCTCATCACGCCCGACCACTACCTGACCCGCCTGCTGCACGCCCGCGGCGTGCCGCTCGAGGACCTGGGCGTCGGGGTGGCCGACCCGACGCCGGCTCGGTCCCGGGCGGCGTTCCGGCTGCTGTGCCGGCACTGGCCGGCGTTCCGCGGCACGCCGGTGAAGCTCTGGCTGGAGCAGGTGCTGGTCGAGGTGCTCGGCGTCGACCTGGCGCCGTCCGAGGCCACGGCCGACGACCTGTACGACGCGATCGCCGCCCGCGTCGCCGAGCCCGGCTTCCGGCCGCGCGCGCTGTACGACCGGTTCCGGCTCGACGTGCTCGCCACGACCGACGACCCGTGCGACGACCTCGCGCACCACGCGACGCTGGCCGCCGACCCGACCTGGCACGGCCGGGTCGTCCCGACGTTCCGCCCCGACCGCTTCCTGGAGGCCGGCGTCCCGGGCTGGGCCGCCCGCGTCGACGCGCTGGGCGAGGTCGCGGGCGTCGACGCCGGCAGCCTCGCGGGGTGGGTCGACGCGATGGAGCGCCGGCGCGCGTACTTCGCGGCGCACGGCGCGGTGTCGGCGGACCACGGGCACCGGGACGCGGCGATGGCGCCCCTCGACCCGGCCGACGGCGAGCGGCTGTACGCCCACGCCCGGGCCGGGACCGCGACGCCCGCGGAGGCCGAGGCGCTGCGCCGCGGGCTGCTGTTCGAGATGGCGCGCATGTCGAGCGAGGACGGCCTCGTGATGACGCTGCACCCGGGCGTCCGCCGCGACCACCACGCGCCGTCCCGCGAGCGCCTGGGGACCGACATCGGCGCGGACATCCCCGTGGCCGTCGAGTTCACCGAGGCGCTGCGCCCGGTGCTGCACGCCTTCGGCACCCACCCGCGGTTCCGGCTGGTGGTGTTCACCATCGACGAGACGACGTTCTCCCGCGAGCTCGCCCCGCTGGCCGGCTTCTACCCGGCGCTCTACGTCGGCGCGCCGTGGTGGTTCCTCGACGCGCCCGACGCGATGGCGCGGTACCGCGCGGCCGTGACCGAGACCGCCGGCTTCGCCAAGACCTCCGGGTTCGTCGACGACACCCGGGCCTACCTGTCGATCCCCGCCCGGCACGACGCGAGCCGGCGCGCGGACGCCGCGTACCTGGCCCGGCTCGTCACCGACCACCGGCTGACCCTCGACGAGGCGCACGAGACCGCCGTCGACCTCGTCACCACCATCCCGAGAGAGGCGTTCCGGCTGTGATCACCCTCCCCGAGCACCGCCTGACCACCGCCACCGGCCTGCGGCTGTCCCGCGCCGCCGGCCACGGCCGACCCGCCGCACCGGTGCGCGTCGTGCACCTGGGCCTCGGCGGCTTCTTCCGCGCGCACCAGGCCTGGTACACCGACAACGCCCCCGACGCCGCGGGCTGGGGCATCGCCGCGTTCACGGGCCGGTCCCGCACGCTGGCCGAGGCGCTGGCGCCGCAGGACGGTCTGTACACGCTGGTCACCCGGGCGCCCGACGGCGAGCGGTTCCGGGTCGTGTCGAGCGTGTCCGCCGCGCACGGCGGGGACGAGCACGACGCCTGGCTCGGCTACTGGGCGGACCGCGCCGTCGCGGTCGCGACCTTCACCGTGACCGAGGCCGGCTACGTCCGGACCGCGGACGGCGGCCTCGACACCGACCGCGGCGACGTGCGGGCCGACGTGGCCGCGCTGCGCGCCGACCGGCACGGACCCGTGCGGACCGTCCCGGGCCGGGTGGTCGCGGGCCTGCGGCTGCGCCGGGCGACCGGGGCCGGGCCGATGACGCTGCTGCCGTGCGACAACCTCCCCGAGAACGGCGCCGCGCTGCGCGGCGTGGTGCTGGAGCTGGCCGACCTGGTGGACCCGTCGCTGGCCGAGTGGATCGGGGGCCACGTCGCGTTCGGCACCACGATGGTCGACCGGATCACCCCGGCCACGACCGCCGCCGAGCGGGAGGCGGTGCGCGCCGCGACCGGGCTGGCCGACGCCGCGCCCGTGGTGACCGAGCCGTTCGCGGAGTGGGTCGTCGCCGGGGAGTTCCCTGCCGGGCGGCCGGCGTGGGAGGACGCGGGCGCGCAGCTCGTCGAGGACGTGCTGCCCTTCGAGCAGCGCAAGCTCTGGCTGCTCAATGGCGCGCACTCGCTGCTGGCCTACGCCGGGAGCGCGCTCGGGTACCGGACGGTGGCGGAGGCGATCGCCGACCGCCGGCTGCGCGGCTGGGTCGAGACCTGGTGGGACGAGGCGGCCCGGCACCTGGGCCTGCCCGCGGACGAGGTCGGCGGGTACCGGCGCGCGCTGCTGGACCGGTTCGCGAACCCGCGGATCGAGCACCTGCTGACCCAGATCGCCGCCGACGGCTCGGAGAAGCTGCCGGTCCGGGTCGCGCCGGTGCTGGTCGCCGAGTGCCGGGCCGGGCGGGTCCCGGCGGGGGCCGCCACGACGGTCGCGGCGTGGGTGCTGCACCTGCGCGGGCTCGGGGCGCCGGTCGCGGAGGCGCGGCCCGAGCGGGTGGCGGGCCTGGCGGACGGCGACGTCGCGGCGTCGGTGCGCGCGGTCCTGGACCGCCTGGCGCCGGGCCTCGGCACGCACGAGCCGTTGGTGGCGGCGGTCCTGGACCAGGCGCGCGCCCTGGAGTTCCTGGCGTCCTGACCTCGCCGCGCGCCCTTCGCGCGCGCCCCTCCGCGCGCGCCCCTCCGCCCGGCGCACCCCTCGCCGAGATGGCAACTCTCGGCTGCGCGGCGAGGGTCGCGCACAGCCGAGAGTTGCCATCTCGGCGGAAGAGTCCCCAGGGGGGCGAGGGCACTCGGGCGCGCGCGGTGCCCGAGCGCGCGGAGCGCGGCGCGCGGTCAGCGCACGCGGAGGACCACGACGTCCGCGGGGGCCAGGGTCACCGGCTCGCCCGCGGTCCAGGTGCGGTCCGTGAGCAGGTCCGTGCCGTCGGCGTGGGCCTCGACCGTCACCGGGTCGGCGCCGTGGTGCAGCAGCAGGTCGACGCGGTCGCCGGTCGTCGTGACCCGGGTCGCGAGCTCCAGGCCCGGGACGTCGGCGTACGGGCCGAGCAGGCCGTGCCGGGCCAGCGCCCCGCGGACGACGTGCGCCAGCCCCTCCTGCGCCAGCTCGGTGCCGAGGTACCAGACGTGCCCCTCGGCGCCGCCGGCGCCCGCCACCGGCACCCGGTTCCGCGTCACCGCCGGCTCGCCCGCGTAGAAGTCGGCGCCGTACCGCGCCATCACCTCCGCGCCCTCGGGCACCAGCACCTCGAACACCATCCGCCCGTCGACCACCGGCCCGTCGCCGGCGCCGTCGCCGCCCGCGAACCGCACCGGGTTCGCCACCGACGGCTCCGCCGCGTCCGTCTCCGCGACCCGCACCCCGGCCAGCCCCGCCAGCGGCCCGGGCACGTCGGCGAGGAACCGCCGGTCGTCCTCGTCGACCCGCCCGGACAGGTAGCCGGTCAGCACGGTCCCGCCGCGCGCCGCCACCGCGGCGAGCCGCGCGGCCAGGTCGCCCTTCACCATGTGCAGCAGCGGCGCGGCCACGACGTCGTACCCGGACAGGTCGGCCGTCACCGGGACGACGTCGACCTGCGCCCCCGCGTCCCAGAACGCCCGGCCCCACTCCAGCAGCGTCGGCAGGTAGCGGACCAGCCGGTTCGGCCCGTCGGCCATCTCGACCGCCCACCACGAGTCCCAGTCGACGAGCAGCGCCGTCCGCGCCGGCGTCCGGGCGCCGAGCAGCGTGCCGCCGAGCCGCGCGAGCTCCTCGCCCAGCCCGGCGACCTCGCGGAACGCCCGGGTGTCGAGCCGGCCGGAGTGGTCGAGCACCGCGCCGTGCGTCATCTCGCAGGCGCCGCGGGACGCGCGCATCTGGAAGAACAGCACGGAGTCGGCGCCGTGCGCGACGGCCTGCCAGGACCACAGCCGCATGATGCCGGGCCGCCGCACCGGGTTGACGTCCCGGGACGCCGTGACGGTCGGGGTCTGCTCCATCAGCCAGAACGGCGCGCCGTCCTTGAGCCCGCGCATCAGGTCGTGGGTCAGCGCGGTGCGCCACGGCTCGTCGCTGCGCGGCGGGTAGTTGTCCCAGGACGCGAAGTCGAGGTGCGGGGCCCAGCGGTGGTAGTCGAGCGGCTGGAAGAACCCCATGAAGTTCGTGGTCACCGGCAGGTCGGAGTACGCGCGGATCGCGGCCTTCTCCTCGGCGAACTGGCGGATCGCGTTGTCGGTGCTGAACCGGTAGTAGTCGAGCGTGATGCCCTGGAACGCCGTGTACCCGCGGCCCTTCCAGTGCTCGGTGAGGGCGCTCGGCGGCTCGATCTCGTCCCAGTCGGTGAACCGGTGCGACCAGAAGGTGGCGTTCCACGCCTCGTTCAGCGCGTCGAGCGTCCCGTACCGGGCGCGCAGCCAGAGCCGGAACTCCGCGGCGCACAGGTCGCAGTAGCAGGCCCCGCCGTCGCCGCCGTACTCGTTGCCGACGTGCCAGGCGATCACGGCGGGGTGGTCGGCGTACCGCTCGGCGACCCGGCCCGCGATGCCCGCGGCCAGCCGCCGGAACGCCGGGGACGACCAGCACGCGTTGTGCCGCTGGCCGTACCGGTGCTTCCGCCCCTCGAAGTCGACGCGCGTCACCTCGGGGTACGCGCGGGCGATCCACGGCGACAGCGCCCCGGTGCCGGTCGCGAGGCAGACCTGGCGGCCCTCGTCGGCGGCGCGCTGCACGATCTCGTCGAGCACGGTGAAGTCGAACGTGTCCTCGGCGGGCTGGGTGAGCGACCAGCTGAACACCCCGAGCGTGACGGTGGTGATCCGGGCGGCGTCGAACGCGGCGTAGTCGGCGTCCCAGACGTCCTTGCCCCACTGCTCGGGGTTGTAGTCGCCGCCGTAGGCGATCGAGTCGGTGCGCGGCAGCCGGGCCGGGGTCGGCGCGGGCGCGGCGGCGCGCGACGGGACGGGCAGCGGACGCGGCTGGGCGTCAGACATGGACGGTGAACCTCTCGGTGACGTCGGCGACGAGCGGGCGGGCCATGACGTGCAGCAGCAGCACGCCGGCCCAGGCGAACAGGACGGTGACGACGTCGAACGCCAGCACGGTGACCGCGGCACCGACGAGGAGCAGGCAGAGCACGCCGAGGCTGAACCGCCACTGCGGCACCACCTCGGCGAGGGCGACGCGGACAGCGTCGCGGAGCCGGAACGCGAACCGCGCCTGCAGCACGGCCAGGTGCCCGCCGACGACGACGAGCAGCGCGGCGAGCACCAGGCCGGCGGGGCGGAGCGCGGCGCCGCCCGGGACGACCTCGGCGTGCGCGGCGTTCACCGCCAGCACCGCGAGCACGGCCAGCAGCGGCGCCCACCAGGCGAGCGTGCCGAGGGCGTCGCGCCGGTAGGCGCGCCAGAAGCCGCGCGCCGGCGACAGGTCCGGGTCGACCTCCCACGCGCGGGCCGCGGCGAGCCCGGCGACCACCGCGGGCCCGACGGGCAGCAGCGCGGCGGCGAACAGCGGCAGGTTGGCGGCGGACCGGTCGAGCAGCACGACCAGGACGGCGGTCGGCAGCGTGGTGAGGACGAGCAGCGCCTCCAGCACGAGGCCCCGGTACAGGGCGGCGGCGCCCCGGGACAGCGGGCCGGGGCCCACCTCGTCGTCGGACCAGGCGCGGGCGGCGCTCACCGCTCGGCCCCCAGCAGCCGGCCGTCGTCGGTCCACGCCGGCGCCTGGTCGGGCGCCCCGGCGACCTCGACCAGCGCGATCCCGTGCCGCCCGAGCGCCACGTCGACCCCCCAGCGGCCCCCGTCGGCCGCGACCCGGCGCATCGTCAGCGACGGCGTCGACGCGTCGTGCAGGTCCGCGAGCGCCCGGTGGTCCGGCGCGAGCGGGCTGCCCATCGCCTGCCAGGCGGCGCGCACGTTCCCGCGCTCGGCGTCGACGTGCCGCTCCGTGACGACCGCCGGGCCGGCGCCGGGCAGGTCGAGCCGCACCCGGTGCCCGGCCTCGGCCGGCGCGGCGCCGTCGAGCGGCTGCCACAGCAGCGCTGTCACGCGCCCGTCCGGGTGCCGCGTCACCAGGTGGTCGTCCCCGCGGGCCAGCACCGCGGACCCGAGCCGCGCCATGAACGCGTACAGGTGGAACGCCGGCTTGCGCAGCTGGCGGTGGCCGAGCAGGCCGAACCCGCCGTGCAGCGGCGCGGTCGGGATGCCGACCTCCTCGAACACGTCGCACAGCGTCCAGTAGGAGAACGAGTCGACCAGGTCGCCGCCGCCCGCCAGCACCGGCGCGAGGTACGCCGCCTGGTAGGCGGTGTCGTGGATCGGGTTGTCCGGCCGGTACGACGAGGAGAACTCGGTGATGTGCACCGGGAGGCCGGCGAGCGCGGTGCCGGCGAGCAGCGTGCGCGGCGTCGCGAGCTGGTCCAGCAGGTCCTGCGGCGGCCGCAGCGTCTGGTAGGTGCCGAACGGCACGTGCTGCGCCGGGCCCGAGGTGTACGCGTGCTTGCTGACGAAGTCGCACGGGACCCCGGCGTCGGCGACGTGCTCGGCGAACCGCGGCAGCCAGTCGTCGGCGCCCGGCGACACCGCGGGCCCGCCGACGGGGATGTCCGCGTCCACCTCCTTCACGGCGCGCGCGGTCACGTCGTACAGCCGGTGGTACGCGGCCTCGTCGGCGCCCTGCCAGAAGAACGGGAGGTTCGGCTCGTTCCACACCTCGACCGGCCAGGTGCGGACGGCCTCGATCCCGTACCGGTCGAC
>NZ_DASQCJ010000057.1:0-24678 GCF_035634735.1 Cellulomonas sp. | reverse complement strand
CGCCGCGGCACGTCGCCGAGCGGCTGGCCACCGAGCCGCACCTCGCCCGCCTGCGGGACGACCGCGCCGGCGAGCGCGTGCAGCAGCGTGGACTTGCCGGAGCCGTTCGGCCCGAGCAGCCCGGTGACGCACCCGGCGGGTGCGGCGATCGCGACGTCGTCGAGGATCGGCGCGGCGCGGCCCCGGACGCGCACGGTCAGGCCGGAGCCGGTCAGGGCCACGGGTCGCCCGGGGGCGCCCGCGGGTCGCGCGGCGGCGCCGCCGTGCGCCGGGCCGCTCACGCGCGCTCCCGGCGGTGCAGGATCACCAGGAACACCGGGACGCCCAGCAGCGCGGTGACGACGCCGGCGGGCAGCTGCCGCGGGGCCAGCGCCGTCCGGGCGACGGCGTCCGCCAGCATGAGGACGACCGCGCCGCCCACCGCGCTGACCGGGAGCAGCCGGCGGTGCAGCGGGCCCGCGACCGCCCGGACCGCGTGCGGGACGATCAGCCCGACGAACCCGATGGCGCCCACGCTGGACACGACGACCGCGGTGACCGCCGCGGTCGCGACGAGGGCGACGGTCCGCACCGCCGCCACCGGCACCCCGAGCGAGGCGGCGGTCCGGGCGCCGAACGCGAACGCGTCGAGGTCGGACGCGACGAGCCGCAGCGCCACGAGGGCGACGGCGGTGACGGCCGCGCACAGGACGACCGCCGGCCAGCGCGCGGCGGCGAGCGAGCCGGTGAGCCAGTAGGTGAGCCCGCGCGCCGCGTCGGCGTCGCCCCAGCCGAGCAGCACCAGGGACGTCACGGCCGCGAAGAGCTGACCGACGACCACCCCGGTCAGCACGAGCCGGCCGGATCCCGTCGTGCCGCGGCCGAGCAGGAGCAGCACCAGCCCGAACGCCGCGAGCCCGCCGACGAGCGCGCCGCCCGCGAGCGAGACCGTCCCCGCGCCGAGGCCGGTGACAAGCACCAGCACGGCGCCGGTCGACGCGCCCGACGAGATGCCGAGCAGGTACGGCTCGGCCAGGGCGTTGCGGGTGACGGCCTGCAGCACGGCGCCGCACACGGCGAGCCCGGCCCCGGCCACCGCCGCGAGCAGCACGCGCGGCGCGCGCAGCTCCCAGACCACCGAGTCGGTCAGCCGGGGGAGCGGCGCGACCGGGAGGCCGAGGTGCCCGGCCAGCGACCGCGCGGTCTCGCCCCAGGTGATGTCCCCGCCGCCGACCCCGACGGCGGCGAACGCGACGGCCGCGAGCAGCAGAGCCGCCCCGGCCGTCGCGGCCGCCGGACCGCCGAGCCCCGCGCGCGCCGCCAGGTCAGCGCTGCGCGAGGACGACGTAGTCATCGAGGTGCTGCCACACGGGTCCCGCCTCGCGGAACTGCGCCGCGCGCAGGGCGGCCACGTGGAAGTCGAGCCCGAGGTCCGGGTTCGGCGGCCGGTCGGCGTAGCGACGCTCGCGCTCCGGGGCGAGGGGCGCGAAGTGCGGGTGCGCCACGAGCTCCGCGAACCACGCGTCCCAGGTCAGCGCGCCCGCGGCCTGGTCGCGGGCTTGGGTGGCGGCGTCGTCGCGCCGGCCGAGCTCCTCGAACAGCGGGCGGCCGGACGCCTGCCGCAGGTGGTCGGCGTTCAGCAGCACGCCGCCGGGCTCGAGGACGTCCGCCGCGTCCCGGTAGACGCGGGCGAGCACGTCGGCCGGCAGCCAGTGCAGGGCGGTCGACGACAGCACGGCGTGCGGACGCCGGCCGCCGAGGACGTGGGTCCAGCCCGGGTCCCACAGGTCGGCCTCGTGGAACTCGACGCGGTCGCCGTGGCCGGCCAACGCCTGCCGCCCGAGCTCGACCAGCAGCGGGTCGAGGTCGACCGCCACGCAGGTCATCCCCGGGAACCGGTCGAGCACCCGTGCGGAGACCGAGCCGGGGCCGCACGCCAGGTCGACCACGAGGGCCCCGGCGGGAGCGGTCTGCGCGAGCACGTCGAGCATGACGGCGAACCGGTCCTCGCGCCGGTTGATGTAGGCCGCCTGCTGGCGGTCCCAGGCCGCGAGGTGGGCGCGCGACCAGTCGGCGACGGCGGTCACCGGTCCGCCCCCGCGAACCCGACGAGCGCGCCCGACAGCGTCGACAGCGCGTCGATGCTGCGGACGGACGGGTCCATCTCCGTCGCCGGGATCGCCACCAGCCGGTCGTCCCGCACCGCCGAGAGCTGCGCGGTCACCGCGTCCGCGCGGAGCTGCGCGGTCTTGTCGGCGGCGCTGTCGCCGGCCAGGCCGCGGGACAGGTCCGCGAGCACGAGGACGTCGGGGTCGCGCTGGGCGATCGCGTCCCAGCTCGTCTCGGCCCACTGCGCGTCGAGGTCGTCGAACGCGTTGCTCGCGCCGGCGAGCTCGGTGAGCGTCTGCGGCAGCCCCGCGCTCCCGGCGACGATCGGCGCGCCGTTGATCGTGGAGTAGATCCACGCCACGTCCAGGCCGCCGGCGTCGGGCGCGGCCGCGGCGACCTCGTCGAGCACCGCGCGCTGGTCCGCGACCAGGTCCGCGCCGCGGTCGTCGACGCCGAACAGCGCCGCCAGGTCGGTGACCTCGGCGAAGATCTGGTCGAAGCCGACCTCGTCCGCGACGAGCGCGGGGTCCTCGCAGTCGTTCGCCGACAGGTAGGCCGGCACGCCGAGGTCGGCGAGCTCCGCCCGCTCGCCGACGGCGTCCGCCGCGAAGGCGGAGGCGCGCATCGAGTACACGAAGTCCGGTGCCGTCTCCCGCAGCTGCTCGGCGGTCGGGTACTGGTCGGCCAGCACCGGCACCGCGGCGTAGGCCTCGGCGTACGTGGGGGCGACCGCGTCGGTGAGGTACGCGGTGCCGGCCATCCGGTCGCCGAGGCCGAGCGCCAGCAGCAGCTCGGTGGCGCCCTGCTCGAGCGTGACCGCGCGCTCCGGCGGCGCGGTCACGGTCACGTCGAGGCCGCAGCTGGTCACGGTGACGCCGTCGGCCGCGTCGGACGGCGCGGCCCCGGCCGAGGCGCCGGGCGCGGCGCAGCCGGCGAGGGCGGCGACCAGCACGGCCCCGGTCGCCGCAGTGGGAATGAGAATCGTTCGCATGAATGGGATCCTACGGGCTCGCCGGGGGTGCCCGGGACCACCCGCGCGGGTGCAGGATGGGCCGGGCCCGCGACGACCACGACCCGGGAGGTCCCGTGCAGCTCCTGCTCACGTCCGGCGGCGTCACCAACCCGAGCATCCGCGCGGCGCTCGACCGGCTGCTCCCGCGCCCCGTCGCGGAGTGCCGCGCGCTCGTCGTCCCGACCGCCCAGTGGGGCCACCCGCTCTGCGGCCCGGGGTCGGTGCGGGGCCTCGTCGCCGCCGAGCCGGGGTTCGAGCACCTGACCGGCCTCGGGTGGGCGTCGCTCGGGGTGCTCGAGCTGACCGCGCTGCCGACGATCGGCGCCGAGCGCTGGGCGCCGTGGGTGCGGGACGCCGACGTGCTGCTCGTCGACGGGGGTGACGCCACCTATCTGGCGCACTGGGTGCGCGCGTCCGGGCTCGCCGACCTGCTCCCCGGCCTGCCCGACCTGGTCTGGGTCGGCGTCAGCGCCGGCAGCATGGTCATGGCGCCGCGGATCGGGGAGATGTTCGTGGAGTGGCCCGAGGCGCCGGATGACAGTGCGCTCGGCGTCGTGCCGTTCGCGATCTTCCCGCACCTCGACGCGTTCCCGACGAACACCCGGGCGGCCGCGGAGCGGTGGGCGGCCGGCCTCGGCGGCGTCCCGGGGTTCGCGATCGACGAGCAGACGGCGATCGTGGTCGCCGGCGGGGCGGTCGAGGTGGTGTCCGAGGGGGAGTGGGTGCGGCTCGGCGGCCCCGGCGAGGAGCGGGGATGACCCGGTTCGCGATCGACGCGCCCGCGGCCGTGCGGCTGGTCGAGGCGGGGTTCGTCGTCCCCGACGGGCACCAGCTCGTCGCGCCGAACCTGCTCCGCTCCCAGGCGATGGGCCTGCTCTACCGGGACGTCCGCGCCGGCGCGCTCGATCCCGCGCGGGCCGCCGGGCTGCTCGACGGGCTGACGACGCTGCGGGTGCGGCTGCTCGGCGACCGGGTGTCGCGGGCCGTGGCGTGGCGGATCGCCACCGAGCAGGGGTGGGACGACGTCGCGCCCGCGGAGTACGTGGCGGTGGCGCGGCTGCAGGCCGACGTGCTCGTCGCGGTGGACGAGGACCTGGCCCGGCGGGCGCGGGGGCTGGTCGAGCTGGCGCCGGTGGGCGAGCTGCTGGCGCTGGGGGCGGGGTAGCCCCCGGGGCCGCCCGGGGGCCGGGCACCGGGGACCTCCGACCCATGAGGACAGGCTCACCTCAGTCCTAGCCTCACGAGCATGGACCTCGGGCACTGGCCACTCGCTCAGCCGGGCCGCGTGGTCCGCGTCGACCTCGACCCCGGGCACCGGCTGCGGCTCGCCGAGCTCGGCCTGCGGCCCGGCACCGCGTTCCGGGTGACGCACCGCGGCGCGTTCGGGGGCCGGGTGCTCGCGCTCGGGGCGGACCGGTTCGCCGTGGACGCCGCCACGTGCGCGCGGATCGCGGTCGAGGCCGCGGACGTGGCCCCGTGAGCTGCCACGAGCCCGCCGGCGGCCCGGCGCCCGCGGCGCTCGCGACCCGCGACGCGCGCGTCGTCCTCGTCGGCAGCCCGAACGTCGGCAAGTCCACCCTGTTCAACACCCTCACCGGCGCCCGGCAGCGCGTGGTGAACGCGCCCGGCACGACCGTCGAGCTGCAGACCGGCTCCTGGCGCCGGCTGCGCGGCGTCGCGGTGGTCGACCTGCCCGGCACGCACAGCCTGCTCGCGCGATCGCCGGACGAGCAGGTGGCGGCGGAGGCGGTGCGGGGGACCGGGCCGCTCGGCGCCCCCGACCTCGCGGTGGTGGTGGTCGACGCGTCGGCGCTGTCCCGGTCGCTGTACCTGCTCGCGCAGGTCGCCCGGGCGGGCGCCCCGACCGTCGTCGCGCTGACGATGTCGGACGTCGCGGCGGCCCGCGGCATCGCCGTCGCCCCCGCGGACCTGGCGGCGCTGGTCGGGGTGCCGGTCGTGGCCGTCGACCCGCGCACCGGCCGGGGCGTCGACGCGCTGGGCGCGGCGGTGCGGGCGGCGCTCGACGACCCGGCGGTCCCGTCCCTGGGTCTCGACCTCGACCCGGCGGCGGACGACCTCGCGGCAGCCGACGCCCAGCTCGCGTGGGTGGACCGCACGGTGCGGGTGCTCGCCCCCGCGCCGCCGGTCCGCACGCTGTCCGACCGCGTCGACCGGGTGCTGCTGCACCCCGCGGCGGGGGTGCCGGCGTTCCTCGCGGTGATGTGGGCGGTGTTCCAGCTCGCCACCACCGTCGCCGGGCCGCTGATCGACGGCGTCGACGGGCTGGTGAACGGCACCCTCGCCGACGGGCTGCGCGGCGCGCTGCCCGGGCCGGCGTGGGTCTCGGGCCTGCTGGTCGACGGCGTGCTGGCGGGCGTGGGCACCGTGCTGTCGTTCGTGCCGCTGATGGCGCTGGTGTTCCTGGCCATCGCGCTGCTGGAGGACTCGGGCTACCTCGCGCGGGCCGCGTTCGTCGCCGACCGCGCGATGCGGGCGATCGGCCTCGACGGGCGGGCGATGCTGCCGCTGGTCATCGGGTTCGGCTGCAACCTGCCGGCGCTGGCCGCGACCCGCACGCTGCCGAGCGCGCGCAGCCGGTTGATGACCGGGCTGCTGATCCCGTACACCTCGTGCCCCGCACGGCTGACCGTCTACATCCTGCTGGCGGGCATCTTCTTCCCGGACCGGGCGGGCACGGCGATCTTCGCGATGTACGTCGCGAGCATCGCCCTGGTCGTGCTCGGCGGGCTCGCGCTGCGCCGCACGCTGTTCCGGGACGTCGTGCGGGAGCCGCTGGTCCTCGCGCTGCCGGCGTACCAGCGGCCGCGGGTGCGCGCGCTCCTGCTGTCGGCGTGGAGCCGGTGCGTGGCGTTCGTGACGAAGGCCGGCACGATCATCGTCACCACGCTCACCGTCGTCTGGCTGCTGATGGCCGTGCCGGTGACGGGCCAGCACGCGATCGCCGACGTGCCGGTCGAGGACAGCCTGTACGGCCGGACGGCGGAGGCGATCGCGCCGGTGTTCGCCCCGGCGGGCTTCGACGACTGGCACATGTCGGCCGCGCTGGCGACCGGGTTCGTCGCCAAGGAGGTCGTCGTCGGGTCGTTCGCGCAGTCCTACGCGGTGACCGAGCCCGACGACCCCGCGCACGCGGGCGACCTCGGCGCGCGCATCCGCGCCACGTTCGAGGCGTCCTCGGGCGGGCACGCGGCCGCGGCGGCGGTGGCGTTCATGGTGTTCGTCCTCGCGTACACCCCGTGCCTGGCGACCGTGGGGGAGCAGCGGCGGCTGTTCGGCGCGCGGTGGACGCTCGGGGCCGTCGGCGCGCAGCTGGTGCTCGCGTGGGTGCTGGCGGTCGCGGTGTTCCAGGTCGGGAGGCTGCTGTGAGCCTGCTGGCGGCGGTGCTGGACGAGACCCGGCGCGGGCACGGGGCCGACGCGATCGCGGCGCGGCTCGGGGTCGAGCGCGGGCTGGTCGACGCGGCGGTGGACCACTGGGTGCGGGTCGGCGCGGTCACCCGGGCCGGGGACCTGCTGGGGTGCGGCGGGTGCGGGACCGGCGGGGGCCCTCCGGGTGCGCCGGGCGTGGCGTCGCCGGCGTGCCGGGGGTGCCCGGTCGCGCCCCGGGCGGCCGCGTCGGGCCCGGTCGCGCCGGGTCCGGTCGCGCCGTGGCGGCGCGCGCTGCCGCTGGTGCTGCGGGGGCGGCGGTAGCCGTGTCGGCGTTCGCGGAGTTCGCGCCCGGCGCGCGCGGGGAGCTCGTCCCGCTCGCGGTCCGCCCCGCCGTGCCGGACGACGTCGGGGCGCTGGTCGACATCCAGCGCCGCGCGGGACGCGACGCGCACCCCGAGTCCTACCGCCGCGCGATCGGCGACCCGGGCCGGTGCGTCCTCGTCGCGCTGCCTGCGGGGGCGCCCGACGGGCCGGCCCCGGTCCTCGGCTGGGCGCAGACCTACCACCACGACGAGGCGACGGACCCCGCGCCCGTCGGCCACTACCTCGGCGGCGTCACGGTCGACCCGCGCTGGCGGCGCCGTGGCGTCGCGGCGGCCCTGACCGGCGCGCG
This sequence comes from Cellulomonas sp., assembly GCF_035634735.1. Classification (GTDB taxonomy): domain Bacteria; phylum Actinomycetota; class Actinomycetes; order Actinomycetales; family Cellulomonadaceae; genus Cellulomonas. Next base: position 17,516 of record NZ_DASQCJ010000057.1, on the reverse strand, counting down.
GATGGTGTGGGTCGAGGAGCGGGCCGCGGAGGCGCACTACGTCGTCAACGCGCGGAACCGCGCGTCGATCGCGCTGCACGAGCCGTGGGGGTTCGCGGAGGTCGCGCGCGGGCCGCGGCTCTCGGGCATCACCTTCGACGGCGGGGTCGGCATCCTGCTGCGCGCGGCCACGCGCCCGCCGCGTCAGCGGATCCGGAACACCTCGAACCCGCCGCCCCCGTAGCCGTACAGCACGCCCCCGGCCGGCCACAGAGCCGCCAGGTGCTCGGGCACCGGCGTGGTCCACACCCGCCGGCCCGACCCGAGGTCGTACGCGGACAGCACCAGGCCGGCGTCCTCGTCCGCGCGCTCGGACCGCAGCAGGTGCCGGCCGTCCGTCATGAGCTGCGCGTCCTCGACCGGGGACGTCGGGACGGACCAGACCTCGTCCCCGGTCACCGCGTCGACGGCCCACAGGGCCTCCGAGTCGCTGCCGTAGAGCACGCCCTCCAGGAGCAGGTACCCGCTCCGCGGGCTCGTCCGCGCCGGCCGCTCCCAGCGCACCGCGCCCGTCGCGCCGTCGACGCCCCGGACGACCGAGCCGTCCGCGACCGGCTGGACGCCGGGGGCCGAGCCGTCGTCGGGCCACACCGGCAGGGGGTGGCCGTCGAGGGTGGCGGTACCCGAGCCGTCCGCGCCGAGCAGTCGCACGGCGCCGGTCGTCGGGAGGGCGACGAGGGCGTCGCCGCGGAGCGTGGACAGCGCCTCGGCGTGCGCCTCGATCCGCCCGTCCGCGGGGTCGACCGACCACGTCGCGCCCGTGCCCCGGACGAGCACGTGGCCGCCCAGGTCCGCGAGCCAGCCGCTCCACAGGTTCTCGTCCACCGGGTCCGCGATCTCGGTGCGCCACCGCTCGGTACCGCCGCGCACGTCGCTGCCGCGCAGCAGGACCCCGTCGTCCCCGCGGGTGCCGACGACGAGCACGTCGCCGACGACCGTCGCCTCGGCGCCGGGCTCGAGCTCGCGGGCGCCGGCGACCGCCCCGGCCGCGAGGTCGACCTCGACCAGCCGGGTGGTGAGGCCGGCGGCGTGGTCCGATGCCGCGGCGCCCGACGCCGCGGCGCCCGACGCCGCGTCCGTCACGGTGCACCACAGCGTCTCGGCCACCGCCGACGCGACCGCCGCGAGCCCCTTCCCGGACGTGCAGGCGGCGGTCTGCGTGTCCTCGGCCCCGGTCGACGCGAGGCCGACCCCGACGCGCCACGCCTCGTCGCCGGTCTCGCCGTCGAGCGCGACCACCTCGGCCGGGCCGAACCCCGGCACGACCACCCCGGCGACCAGGCCGTCCGGGGTGGCCGTCCCCGCGGAGAGCACCGTGAGCGCGTCGGCCGGCCCCCACGGCGTCGCCGAGAGCGGCGCGGTGACCGTCTCGGCCAGCACGCCCGGCGTCGCGCGCAGCCGGTCCGCCCGGGAGTCCGCCCGGTGGTCGCCGACCGCCTGCGCCGCGACCAGCGCCAGGACGAGCGCCACCGGCGCCGGCCACCACCGGCGCAGCAGCGCGCGGGCGCGGCGGGCGCCGGCCGAGGGCGTGCGCGGCTCGGCGGGCGGCCCGGCGACGTCGTCGTCGAGCTGCACCTCGGCCATGCGGTCGGCCCCCATGACCGGGGACTCTACGGGCGGCGGGGCGGCCGCGGGGCCGGTTCGGGCGGGCGTGCGTCGGTGTCGGGGCTCAGGCCAGCGTCGCGACGTCGATGACGAACCGGTACCGCACGTCCGACCGCAGCACGCGCTCGTACGCCTCGTTCACCTCGTCGACCGCGATCAGCTCGGTCTCGGGCGCGATGCCGTGCTCCGCGCAGAAGTCGAGCATCTCCTGGGTCTCGGCGATGCTGCCGATGCTCGACCCGGCGAACGAGCGGCGGTTGCCGAACAGCGTGAACACCTGGACGGGCAGCGGCTCGCCCGGGGCGCCGACGTTGACCAGGGTGCCGTCGAGCCGCAGCAGCGACAGGTAGGCGCCGAGGTCGACGACCGCGGACACCGTGTTGACGACGAGGTCGAACGCGTTGGCGAGCTCGGCGAACGTCGCCGGGTCCTCCGTCGCGTAGTAGTGGTCCGCGCCGAGCTCCAGGCCGTCGGCCTTCTTGCTCAGGGTCCGGGACAGCACCGTCACCTCGGCGCCCATCGCGTGCGCGAGCTTCACCGCCATGTGGCCGAGGCCGCCCATGCCGACGACCGCGACCTTCTTGCCCGGGCCGGCGCCCCAGTGGGCGAGCGGCGAGTACGTGGTCACCCCGGCGCACAGCAGCGGCGCGGCCTTGTCGAACGGGATGGCCTCGGGCACGCGGAGCACGAAGTCCTCGTCGACGACCACGTGGGTCGAGTAGCCGCCCTGCGTGATGGTGCCGTCGCGGTCGACGGACGCGTAGGTCTGGGTGTTGCCCTCGAGGCAGTACTGCTCCAGGCCGGCCCGGCAGTTCTCGCACTCGCGGCACGAGTTCACCATGCAGCCGACGCCGACCCGGTCGCCGACGGCGTGCCGCGTGACCCCGGCGCCGACCTCGGCGACCACGCCGACGATCTCGTGGCCCACGACCTGCGGGTAGGTGATGGGGCCCCAGTCGCCCCGGACGGTGTGGATGTCGGAGTGGCAGACGCCGGCGTAGCGGATCTCGATCAGCACGTCCTTCGGGCCCACGTCGCGGCGCTCGATCGTCACGGGGACGAGCGGCTCGGTCGCGGAGGGGGCGGCGTAGGCGTTGACGGTGAGCACGGGACTCCCAGGGATGGGGGACGGGGAGGGACGAGCCCAGTCTCGACCCTCCGGCCCGGGGACGCCACGAGGGGCGTCTCCCTGACGGGAGACGCCCCTCGCATGCGCACTGACCGGGAGCAGCCGATCAGACGTCGTAGTAGAGCTCGAACTCGTGCGGGTGCGGGCGCAGCCGGATGGGGTCGACCTCGTGGGACCGCTTGTAGTCGATCCAGGTCTGGATGAGGTCCGGGGTGAACACGTTGCCGGCGGTCAGCCAGTCGTGGTCGGCCTCGAGGTTGTCCAGCACCTCGGCGAGCGTGCCGGGGACCTGGGCGATCGCGGCGTGCTCCTCCGGCGGCAGCTCGTACAGGTCCTTGTCGACCGGCTCCGGCGGCTCGATCCGGTTCTGGATGCCGTCGAGGCCCGCCATCAGCATGGCGGCGAAGCACAGGTACGGGTTCGACGACGGGTCCGGCACGCGGAACTCGATGCGCTTGGCCTTCGGGTTCGAGCCGGTCACCGGGATGCGGATGCACGCGGAGCGGTTGCGGGCCGAGTAGACCAGGTTGACCGGCGCCTCGAAGCCCGGGACCAGGCGGTGGTAGGAGTTCACCGTCGGGTTGGTGAAGGCCAGCAGCGACGGGGCGTGCTTGAGCAGGCCGCCGATGTACCAGCGGGCCATGTCGGACAGGCCGCCGTAACCCTTCTCGTCGAAGAACAGCGGCTTGCCGTCCTTCCACAGGGACTGGTGCACGTGCATGCCCGAGCCGTTGTCGCCGAACAGCGGCTTCGGCATGAAGGTCGCGGTGCGGCCCTCGGCGTGCGCCACGTTCTTCACGACGTACTTGAACAGCTGCACCTTGTCGGCCGACTTGGCGAGGGTGTCGAAGCGGTAGTTGATCTCCGCCTGGCCGGCGGTGCCGACCTCGTGGTGCGCCCGCTCGACCTCGAGGCCGAGGGCGTCCAGCTGGAGCGAGATCTTGTCGCGCAGGTCGGCGAAGTGGTCGACCGGCGGGACGGGGAAGTAGCCGCCCTTGTAGGGGGTCTTGTGGCCGAGGTTGCCACCCTCCTCGACGCGGCCCGTGTTCCAGGCGGCCTCGATGGAGTCGATCGAGTAGAACGAGGTGTTCTGCTTCGTCTCGAAGCGCACGTCGTCGAAGATGTAGAACTCGGCCTCGGGGGCGAAGAACGCCGTGTCCGCGATGCCGGTCGAGCGCAGGTACGCCTCGGCCTTGGCGGCGACCTGGCGCGGGTCGCGGCTGTAGGGCTCGTCGGTGTACGGGTCGACGATGTGGAAGTTCAGCACGAGCGTCTTCTCCGTGCGGAACGGGTCGACGAACGCCGTCGTCACGTCCGGGAGGAGCTTCATGTCGGACTCGTTGATCGCCTGGAAGCCGCGGATCGACGACCCGTCGAACATCTGGCCCTCGACGAAGAAGTTCTCGTCCACGGACGCGGCGGGCACGTTGAAGTGCTGCATCACGCCGGGCAGGTCGCAGAACCGGACGTCGACGAACTTGACGTCCTCGTTCTTGATGAAGGCCAGGACTTCCTCTGGCGTGCTGAACATCCGCTGCTCCTCGGGTTGACGTGCCCTCACCGGGCTCCGACGAGGCTAGGGGTGCCCGATTTCCCGCCGGTGTACCGATTGTTTCGCCCGTGTTACGTGACCCCGGATCCGTGTTGCGGGCACGTGACGTCGCTGGGCGCGTCGGCGTGCGACGGGCGGGCGGGGGAGCGCGCGGCGGCCGGTTACCGTTGACGCATGGTCGATCGCGAGGACGTCGGTTCGTGGCTCGAGGGCCCGCCCGTGGGGAACGGCGGCGCGCCCAGCGGCAGCCGGCTGGGGCTGCCCGCCACGGGGAGCGGGTCGCTCGCGCCGCTGGGGCGCCGGCTGATCGCGCTGCTGATCGACTGGTTCGCCTGCCTCGCGATCGCGAACGTGTTCCTGCCCGCGGACGCGCAGCAGCTCGGCACGCTGGCGGTGTTCGCGGTCGAGAACGTGCTGCTGGTCGGCACGGTCGGCGGCACGCTGGGCCACCGGCTGCTCGGCATCCGGGTGCGCCGGGTGCGGCCGCCGCAGCTGCTGGTGCAGCGCCCCGGGGCGCCGGCGCCGGACCCGGGGCCGGACGCGCCGCCGAACCTGCTGCTGGCGCTGGTGCGCACGGTGCTGCTCTGCCTGGTGATCCCCGCGGTGGTGTGGGACGCGGACGGCCGCGGCCTGCACGACCGCTCCGCGGGCACGGCGATCGTCCGCCGCTGACCCGCTGACCCGCTGACCCGCTTCGTCCCCGGGCGCACGCCTCACGTCCCTGGTCGCCGAGATGGCAACTCTCGGCTGTCTGCGAGCGCTCGGCCGCAGCCGAGAGTTGCCATCTCGACGGAGGTCTTCGGCCGGGAAGCAGGACGCGCCCGCACCCCCGGGAGGGGTGCGGGCGCGTCCTGCGCGTGGGGGGCGGCCGCGGCTCAGCGGCCGCGCATGCCCTTGCGGTCCGGGCGGACGCGCATCGGGTCGACGCCCTTCGGCACCGGCATCTTCACGGCGCCGAGCGCCTGGAGCCGCTTGACGACCTCGCCGACCTCGGCCTTGGTGAGCTGCGGCTTGAGGCGCTGCACCTTGCGGGCGAGCTGCGGCAGCGGGACCTGGCCCTCGTCGCGGCCGACCTCGATCAGCGTGATCGGCACGCCCTGCAGCACGCGGGCGGTGCGCTTGCGCTCGGACTCGAGCAGCTTGCCGATCCGGTTGGCGGGGCCCTCGCCGACCAGGACGATGCCCGGGCGGCCGACGCCGCGGTAGACGAGGTCCTGCGTGCGCGGCGCCACGGCGACCGGCTCCTGCGCGAACGTCCAGCCGCGCCGGATGGTGCCGAGCGCGGACAGCGCGGCGCCGGGCTGGCCCTCGATCCGGGCGTACGCGGCGCGCTCGGCGCGGCGGGTCAGCGTGAACATGGCGCCGAGCAGCGCGAACGGGATGCTCAGCAGCAGCGTGTACCACCACGTGAAGAACAGCAGGCCCAGGATCAGGCCCACCGCGACGATGCCGAAGAACACCCCGAGGATCAGCCAGGTCACCGCCGGGTCCTGCTGGCGGGTCATCTGGTACGCCTGCCAGACCTGGTGGTACCACCGGGTCTTCTTCACCTTCGCGGGCTTCGCGGCCGCGCCGGCGGTCGGGTTCTTCTCACGGGCCATGACCCGGGAGTCTACCGGCGCGCGGGCCGTCGTCGTCGCCCGGTCGGACGGGCCGCCGCGGCGGGCGGTGCCGGTCGGCCGCGGCGGCGGGACCGAGGTCCCTGGCGGCCGGCGCGCCGCGGGGGTGACGCTGGGAGGACGGGCGCGGCGCCGGTGCCGGGCCCCGGGACGCAGGGGGAGGCGACCATGCGGGTCCTGGTGACGGTGGCGTCGCGGCACGGGAGCACGCGCGAGATCGGCGCCGAGGTGGCGGAGGTGCTGCGCTCCGCGGGCCACGACGTCGTGGAGGCCGACCCCGACGACGTCGGCGCGGTCGAGGAGTACGACGCGGTGGTGCTCGGCTCGGCGGTCTACGTCGGCCGGCTGGCGGCGGCGCTGCGCGAGCTGGTCGACCGGGAGGGCGGGCAGCTCGCCACCCGGCCGACGTGGCTGTTCTGGTCCGGCCGGGTCGGGGAGCCGCCGCTGCCCGCCGCCGAGCCCGACGACGTGCGCGTCGTGGCCCGCCGGGTGGCGGCGCGGGGCGTGGCGGCGTTCGGCGGGCGGCTGCAGCGCGACGAGCTCGGGCTCGCCGAGCGGGCGCTGGTCGCGATGATCGAGGCCGAGGCGGGGGACTTCCGCGACTTCGACGAGGTGGACGCCTGGGCGGCCCGGGTCGCCGACGAGCTGCGGCGGATCGAGCGCGGCGGCCGGGTGGCGCAGGGCTGAGCCACCCGGCCGGCCGCCCGGGCCCTCAGCGCCGCGCGACCAGCAGCAGCAGCGCGCGCAGCTGGTCGACCTGCTCCTCCGTGAGCCCCTCGGTGACCATCGCCTCGGCCGCGACCGGGTCGGACGCCGCGAGGACGGCCGCGCGCCCGGCGTCGGTGGCGGAGATCTGGTGCTTGCGGCGGTCGGTGGCGTGGGCCGTCCGGGTGACGTAGCCGGAGCGCTCGAGGCGGGCGAGCACCCGGCTCATCGTCTGCTCGGTGACGTCGCAGGCCGCGGCGAGCTCGGCCTGGGTGCGCGGTCCGCGCAGCAGGATCACGAGGACGGGCTGGCTGGCGTGGTTGAGGTCCCAGGACGCGAGGTGCGCGTTCCAGTCCCGCTCGACCCGGCGCGCGGCGGCGGACAGCAGCCGGCCCACCGGCCAGCCGCTCGGCTCCGGCGCGGCCATCGCCTGCCACCGCGGGTGCTCCTGCGGCCCTCCGGCGTCGCGCTCCACTCGTCCCTCTCCTCCTGCTGGGCCGTTGCCCCGGCCTCATGTTGCCGGAACGCGGCGCGTCCCGCATAGTGCTCAGCATGCTGAGGAACGGGGCGCGGGGGATCGGGCGGGGACTGGCCGTGCTGGCGGTCGCCGCGGGGTGGTTGGCGGTGGGCTCGCTCGGGGGCATGGCCCAGGGGCAGCTCTCGCAGGTGCAGACGAACGACGCGGCGGCGTTCCTGCCGTCGTCGGCGGAGTCCACGCGGGCCGCGGAGGCGTCGGCGGCGTTCACGGAGTCCGAGGCGCTGCCGGTGCTGGTGGTGCTCGAGGCCGAGGGCGGCGGGGCGCTGGACCCGGCCGCGATCGCGGCGGTGCAGCCCGTCGTCGCGGGGCTGCCGGACGTGGCGATGCCCGGCGCCGACCCGGCCGCGGGCGACCCGGCCACGCTCGGCGACGTGCTCACGGCCGACCCGGTCGTCGTGCCCTCGGAGGACGGCGAGGCGCTGCTCGTCCCGCTGTCGCTCGACGCCGAGCAGGCGGACGCCTCGCTGGCCGACGACGAGAGCGTGGTCGGCGCGACCGTGCAGGCCGTGCGCGACACGCTGGCCGACGAGCTGGGCGCCACCGCGGACTCCTCCGGCGAGGCCGGCCTGCGCGCCTGGGTCACCGGCCCGGGCGGGTTCGTCGCGGACCTGACCAACGCGTTCGGCGGGATCGACGGCGTGCTGCTGCTCGTCGCGCTCGGGGCCGTGCTGGTGATCCTGGTGCTGGTCTACCGGTCGCCGTTCCTGCCGCTGGCGGTGATCCTCACCGCGGTGTTCGCGCTGTGCGCCGCCGCGCTCGCCGTCTACCACCTGGCCGACGCCGGGGTGCTGACCCTGAACGGCCAGGCCCAGGGCATCCTGTCGATCCTGGTCGTCGGGGCGTCCGTCGACTACGCGCTGCTGATCGTCGCCCGCTACCGCGAGGAGCTGCGCTCCGTGGCGGCGCCGTCCGCCGCGATGCGCCGCGCGCTGCGCCGGAGCCTGGAGCCGATCACCGCCAGCGCGGGCACCGTCGTCGCCGGTCTGCTCTGCCTGCTGCTCTCGGACCTCGCGTCGAACCGGTCGCTCGGGCCGGTGGGCGCGCTCGGCATCGCCGCCGCGTACCTGGCCGCGTTCACGCTGCTGCCGCTCCTGCTGCTGATCGCCGGTCGGCGGTCCCGGGTGCTGTTCTGGCCGCGGGTGCCGCGGGTGCCGCGGGTGGCCGAGCCCGGCGCGCACGCCGTGGGCCCGGCGCACGACGAGCCCGCCGCCGCCGGGGCGCCCGTCGCCGCGCCGGCGCACGACCACCACGGGGCGCACGCGCCCGCGGGCCACCCCGCGCCCGCGCAGGGCCTCTGGGGCCGGCTGGCCCGCGGCGTCGGGCGGCGGGACCGCCTGGTGTGGGTGCTGACCACGGTCGTCCTGCTCGGGTTCGCGGCGTTCCTGCCGACCTTCAAGGCGTCGGGCACCAGCCAGGCCGACGTGTTCCTGACCGAGGTCGACGCGGTGGCCGGCGAGGAGGTGCTCGCCGCCCACTTCCCGGCCGGCACCGTGCAGCCCGCGATCGTGATCGTGCCCCGGGCCGAGGCGGACGCCGTGGCCGAGGCGGCCCTGACGGTCGACGGCGTGGTGTCCGCGACGCCGTACACCGGGGCGACCACCGGCGCGCCCACGGGTCCGGGCGACGAGGCGGCCGAGCCGGCCGAGCCGGTCGTCGTCGACGGCGACGTGCGGGTGGACGTGACCACCGAGGCCGCCGCCGACACCACGGAGGGCGTGGCCACCGTCGAGCGGCTGCGGGACGCGGTGCACGAGGTCGCGCCCGACGCCCTGGTGGGCGGCGCCGCCGCCGAGACGCTGGACGCGCAGGACGCCGGCACCCGGGACCTGCGGGTGATCGTGCCGGTGGTGCTGGTCGTGATCCTGCTGATCCTCATGGTGCTGCTGCGCTCCGTCGTGGCCGCGGTGCTGCTGATGCTCGCCAACGTGCTGTCGTTCGCGGCGGCCCTGGGCGTCGCGGCGATCGTGTTCGACCACGTGCTCGACTTCCCGGGCGCCGACCCGGCCGTGCCGCTGTACGCCTTCACGTTCCTCGTGGCGCTGGGGGTCGACTACTCGATCTTCCTGATGACCCGGGTCCGGGAGGAGAGCGCGCGCCTCGGTACCCGGGAGGGGGTGCTCCGCGGGCTCGCCGTCACCGGCGGGGTCATCACCTCGGCGGGGGTCGTGCTGGCGGTGACCTTCGCGGCGCTCGGCGTCATCCCGCTGCTGTTCCTCGCGCAGCTGGCGTTCATCGTGGCGTTCGGCGTCCTGCTCGACACGCTGGTGGTCCGGAGCCTGCTGGTGCCGGCGCTGGTGCACGACGTGGGCCGCCGGACCTGGTGGCCCAGCCGGCTCGCCCGCGAGGAGGTGGACGCGCACCGGGCCTAGGGTGGCGGCCATGACGGACGCGCTGCGGGTGGGACTGGTCGGCTACGGCTCGGCGGGGCGGGGCATCCACGCCCGGCTGCTCCGCGAGGTCGGGGCCGAGGTCGTCCGGGTCGTGACCCGGAACCCCGCGCGCGCGACCGCGGCCGGCCGGGACTGGCCGGGCGTCGCCGTCGACCCGGACGTGCCGGCGCTGCTCGCGCACGCCGCGGAGCTCGACGCGGTCGTGATCGCCAGCCCGACCGGCGACCACGTCGACCACGTGACGCAGGCGCTCGCCGCGGGCGCGTGGGTCGTCGTCGACAAGCCGCTCGCGACCACCGCCGACGAGGCCGCCGCGCTGACCCGGCTCGGCGCGGAGGCCGGCGGCCGGCTGACCGTGTTCCAGAACCGCCGGTGGGACCCGGAGCAGCTGACGCTCCGGGCGCTGCTCGACGCGGGCGAGCTCGGGACGGTGCACCGGTTCGAGCGCCGCTGGGAGCGCTGGCGGCCGGTCCCGCAGGACCGGTGGAAGGAGAACGACACCCGCGCGGGCGGCCTGCTGCTCGACCTCGGGGCGCACCTGGTCGACTCCGCGGTGCAGCTGTTCGGCCCGGTCGCGCGGGTGCACGCCGAGCTGCGCAGCCTCACCACGCCCGCCGAGGACGACGTGTTCCTCGCGCTCACGCACGCCGCGCGGCCCGACGGGTCGGCGGTCATCAGCCACCTGCAGGCCGGTGGCCTGGTCGGCGCGCCCGGCCCGCGCACCCGGGTGCTCGGCGACCGCGGCGCGTACCTGGTGACGAGCTTCGAGGGCGAGGCGACGCCGTTCTCGGCGCTCGACGAGGGCGACGACGCGCACGAGGGCTGGCTCGTGCACGGCGACGAGCGGGTGCCGGTGCGGCGCGCGCCTGGCGGGCACCCGGACTACTACCGGGCGGTCGAGGCCTGGGTGCGCGGCGCGGGCCCGGTCCCGGTGGACCCGGCCGACGCGGTGATGACGGCGCGGGTCCTGGACGCGGCGCGCGTCTCGGCGCGGGAGCACCGGGCGGTCCCGCTGGACGCGTAGCCGCCCGCGCGCGGGGTCAGCCCAGGACGTAGGCGGCCGCGGACTCCGGGGTGGGGTGGGCGTGCGTGAAGCCGGAGGCCGTGAGCGCCGCCGGGACGACGCGCAGGCTGCCGAGGATCTCCTCCGAGAACTGGCCCAGCGCGATCCGCAGCGCGAACCCCGGCACCGGGAGCACCGCGGGCCGGTGCGCGCGGTGCGCGAGCGCCCGGACGATCGCGATCTCGGTCGCGGGCTCCGCCGTGAGGTTCACCGGGCCGCTGACCGGCGCGTCGAGCAGGTGCAGGATCGCGCGCACCTCGTCCTCGAGGCTGATCCACGACCAGTACTGCCGCCCGCTGCCGAGCGCCCCGCCGAGCCCGAGCCGGATCAGCGGCAGCAGCCGCCCGAGCGCGCCGCCGGACGGCGCCAGGACGATCCCGGTGCGCAGGAACGCGACCCGGACCCGCGGGTCGGCGACGGCGGGCGCCGCGGCGGCCTCCCACGCGCGGACGACCTCGGCGAGGTAGGACGTGCCGTACGGCTCCTCCTCGGTGACCCGGGTGTCGCCGCGGTAGCCGTAGGCGCCGGTGGCGGAGCCCTGCAGCAGCACGCGCGGCGGCTCGGCCATCCCGGCGACCGTCCGGGCGAGCAGGCCGGTGGTGCTCGTCCGGGACTCGAGCACGACCTGCTTGCGCGCCGGGGTGAGCCGCTTGTCGCCGACGCCCGCGCCCGCGAGGTTCACGACCGCGTCCGCGCCGGCGAGCGCCGCCGGGTCGAGGGTGCCGGCCCGCGGGTCCCAGGCCCGCTCGTCGGGGTTCCGCGGGGCGCGGCGGACCAGCCGGCGCACCTCGTGCCCCTCCGCGCGCAGCCGCGCGACCAGCGCCGTCCCGATGAGCCCGCTCGACCCCGCCACCACCACGATCATGCGGCCGACCCTACGTGCGCCGCCGGTGCGCGGCGCGCCGACGGGCGGTGGGCCGCGGCGCCTGGCCGCGGCGCCGGAGCGCGGCGCGTCGGGCGCGCCCCGCGGGCCCCTACGCTGGGGCGTCATGGACGCCGAGCACCCGGGCGCCGGGGCGCCGCCGCCCCTCGCCGTCGTCGCCGCCGAGGCGGGCGTCTCCGTGCCGACCGTGTCGAAGGTGCTGAACTCCCGCCCGGACGTCGCCGGCGCCACCCGCGAGCGGGTCACCGCCGTCCTGGCCCGGCACGGGTACGCGGTGCGGCCGTCGGGCAGCCGGCGGACGGGGTTCGTCGACCTGCGCGTCGTCGACCTCGACAGCACCTGGGCCGAGGCCGTGGTGCGCGGGGCGGCGCGCGCGGCGGCACGGCTGGGCGCGGACCTGGTGGTGACGGTCGACTCCGACCCGGGGTCCGGGTCGGGCGGCGCCTGGGTCCGGCACGCGCTGCGGCGCGGGACCGACGGGTTGGTGAGCGTCGTCGGCGTCCCGGACGAGGCGGCACGGGCGGACCTCGCGCGGGCGGGCGTGCCGCTCGTCGTCGTCGACCCGCGCACCCGGCCCGACCCGGAGCTGCTGGCCGTCGCGGCGACCAACTTCCGCGGCGGCCTCGACGCGACCGCGCACCTGGTCGGGCTCGGGCACCGGCGGATCGCGACGATCACCGGCCCGCAGGACCAGGACAACGCCGTCGCGCGGCTCGCCGGGTACCGGACCGCGCTGATCCAGGGCGGGCTGGTCGCGGACGAGGAGCTGGTGCGCGGCGGCGCGTACGGCGTGGACGCGGGGTTCCGGGCGGCCGAGGTGCTGCTCCGGGCCGAGGACCCGCCGACGGCCGTGTTCGCCGCGTCCGACGACACCGCGATCGGCGTCCTGCGCGCGGCCCGGGAGCACGGCGTACGGGTGCCGGAGGACCTGTCGGTGGTCGGGTTCGACGACCAGCCGGTCGCCCCGTGGCTCGACCCGGCGCTGACGACCGTGCGGCAGCCGCTCGACGAGATGGGCGACGCCGCCGTGGTGCTGGTGCACCGCGCCCGGGAGGGCGGCGGGCGCGGGCACGCGCACCTGGAGCTGGCGACGCGGCTGGTGGTGCGGGCGTCGACCGCCGCGCCGCGGGCGGGCTGACGCCCGCGCGTTGACGCCCACGCCCCGCGCCCGCGCGCCCCGCGCCGTGCACGCACGCCGAGTCTCCGGAGTCGGACTGCGTCCCGCGGGGGTGCGGGAGTCGGACTCCGGAGACTCGGCGTCGGTGTGCACGCGGCGCGTGCGTGCGCGGTGCACCGCGCGCGGTGCGCGCCGCGCGCGGTGCGTGTCAGGCCGTCAGGCGCCTCCGGAGCAGCAGGCCCGCGGCGCCCGCCAGGGCGCCGAGGGTCGCCAGCGCGCCCAGCGCCGCGTGCGCGCCGGTCACCGCGAGGTCCGGCCCCGCGGCCCCGCCCGCCGCGGGCTCGTCGCCCGCCGGCGCGGTCCCGGCGTCCCCGGCCGGGTCCTCCGCGCCCGGCTCGACCACGCCGGCGCCGCCCGGGTCGCCGCCAGCGCCGCCGGCGCCGCCCGCGACGGTCAGCGTGACCGCCGCGCCCGGCACGGTGATGCCGGCGTCGTTCGTCGTCGCCAGCGCGAGCGCGTGCTCGCCCGCGGCCGGCGGCGTCGCGACGTCGCACGCCCACGCGCCGTCCGCGTCGACGTCCGCCGCGCACCAGACCGCGCCGTCCGGCCCGGTGACCGTGAGGTGCGCGCCGGGCTCGCCGGTGCCGGCCAGCCCCGTCACGGCGTCGACCGTCGACCCGGGCGCGGGCTCGGCGAGCACCGGGGCCACCGGCTCGGCGGCGGACGAGAACACCTCCGCCGCGAGCACCGGCTGGAGGTTCTGCTCCATGTCGGGGCCGACGACGTAGTCGCGCAGCAGCCCGTCGCGCAGGTAGTTGCCGATCGCGGCGACGATCATCGACTGGTCGAGCGACAGGTACCGCTCGGCGACGGTCCCGGTCCGCACCGCGACGGCGTCGTAGAACCCGCCGGGCCCGTAGGCGTCGAAGTCGGCGGCGATGTTCTTGAGGTTGTCGATCACGCCGCGCGGGTCGTACTCCAGCCCGAGGAACGCGGCGTGCGGGGTGACGACGCCGTCGCCGAACTCGGGCTCCGGGTTGGTCGCCTCGCGGCAGCCGGCGAAGCCGAGGTCGACGTCGGTCGTGCCGTCCGACAGGTACCCGTCCGACCGCATGCCCAGCACGTCGACGCCGTACTCGGCGTAGCCGCCGTGCGGGTCGCTGGCGGGGGAGAAGCCCCAGTAGCCGTAGCCCGTCTCGTCCAGCCCGTGCCGCTTCTGCGCCTCGACGACCAGCGGGTGGTTGACGCCCCAGGACCGTGGGGCCCACTCGGACTCGGGCACGAGCATGTCCGGCATCAGCGCCTCGAACATCGAGCCGCCCCAGCCGGGCACGAGGGCCATCTCGTCGTAGTGGTAGACGCCCTCGTAGACGGGGACGCCGTCGTAGGTGCGGGTCACGCCGCTCGGGCGCTGCTCCTGCCAGGACCAGTCGCAGGTCGACGGGAAGGTGCGGTAGGTGCCCCAGTACGCCTCGGGCGGGATCTCGCCGTCCGTGATGCCCAGGTACAGCGCGATCCGGGTCTCCGAGACCGTCGTGTCGTAGTGGTGGCAGGTGTAGTAGACGGTCTCGCCGCCGGTGTAGTTGCCGGGCACCGAGCAGCCCGAGGGCTCGGAGTCCCAGAACCCGCCCCGGATCAGCCCGACGCCGAGGTCGGCCCGGCCCTCCGGGTTGTAGTAGACGCCGAAGTGCATCGAGTCGTAGAGCGCCGTGGCCTCGTCCGCGAGCTTCGGCTCGGCCGACGCGACCACCCGCAGCGCCGCGGCGAGCCAGCCGTTGTCGACCGACGACAGGAAGTGCTCGACCGGGTCGCCGCTGTCCGGCCAGGTGTCGACGCGGTCGCCGGTGGCCGGGTCGTACCAGTTGTAGAACATGCCGGACTCGTCGTGCCGGTCCAGGCGCTCCAGCGTGCCGAGCGTGGTCGCCAGCCGGTTGCGGGCGTCCCGGTGGCTGAGCAGGCCCAGGTCCCGCGCGACGACCGTCGACCACAGGTAGCCGCCGATGTTCGTCGGCGAGGTGTACGCGCTGGCCGTGCCGGGCTCGAGCGCGCCGGGCATGTTGTCGGCGACCAGACCCGTCTCGGCGTCGGTCATCGCGTCGAGGGAGCGGTAGGTGTCGGCGAGCCAGGTGCGGAGCTGGCGGACGTCCCGCCCGCCGCCCTGGCCGCCGCCGTGCCCGCCGCCCTGGGCCTGGTCGCCGCCGGCCGGGGCGGGGGCGGCGGAGGCGGCCGCGGGGGCCAGCGCGGCGGCCGAGCCCGCCAGCAGGGCGGCCAGCCCGGCGGCGAGGGCCCGCCGTCGGCGGGGTCGGCGCCCGGGCGGGGGCGGGGGCTCGGGGGAGTCGGGCCGGCGCCGTCCGGTGGCGCGGGGTGCTGCTCGCATCGGGGTCACGTCCTCGTGGTCCGGGGCGCCGAAATTTCGACACCCGTTGTCGAAAGAGCGCCAGCACGGTAGTGGGCCCGCACGGTCCGGTCAACGGCAGGGCCCGGCCCCGGACGCACGACGCCCCGGCGACCGCGTGGGTCGCCGGGGCGTCGCGTCCTGCGTCAGGCGGTGCTCAGAGGCCGACCTCGGCCTCGAACGCGCCCTCCTCGATCCGCTGCTTCACGGTCATGAGGTACCGCGAGGCGTCCGCGCCGTCCACCAGGCGGTGGTCGTACGACAGGGCCAGGTAGCACATCGACCGGATCGCGATGACCTCGGCGCCGTCGGCGTCCTTGATCACGACCGGGCGCTTGACGATCGCGCCGGTGCCCAGGATGGCGGAGGTGCCGCCCGGGACGATCGGGGTGTCGAACAGCGCGCCGCCCGAGCCGGTGTTGGTCACCGTGAAGGTCGCGCCGGACAGCTCGTCCGGGGTGACCTTGTTGGCGCGGGTGCGGCCGGCCAGGTCGGCGATCTTCCGGCCGATGCCGGCCAGGTTGAGGTCGCCGGCGTCCCGGATCACCGGCACGACGAGGCCGCGCTCGGTGTCGACCGCGATGCCGATGTTCTCCGTGCCGTGGTAGGTGATCTCCTTGCCCTCGAGCACGCCGTTGATCTTCGGGTGCACCTTGAGCGCCTCGACCGCGGCCTGCACGAAGAACGGCAGGAACGTGAGGTTGACGCCCTCGCGGGCCTTGAAGGAGTCCTTCGCCTGGGCGCGGAGGCGGGCGACGCGGGTGACGTCGACCTCGACCACGGAGGTCAGCTGCGCCTGGCTGTGCAGGGCGTCGACCATGCGCTCGGCGATGACCTGGCGCAGGCGGCTGGCCTTCTCGGTCGTGCCGCGCAGCGGCGACGGCTCGGTCGAGCGCGCGGCGGCCGGGGCCGACGGCGCGGACGGGGCGGCGGCCGGGGCCTGCGGGGCGGCGGCGGCCTTGGCGGCCTCCTCCGCCTTCGCGGCGGCCTCGAGGACGTCCTCCTTGCGGATGCGGCCGCCGACGCCGGTGCCGGTCAGGGTCGACGTGTCGACGCCCTTCTCGGCGGCCAGCTTGCGGACCAGCGGCGTGAGGTAGGAGCCCTGCGCCTGGGCCGGGGCGGCCTGCTGCTGGGCCGGTGCGGCCGGGGCAGCGGGGGCAGCGGGGGCGGCCGGGGCCGACTGCGTCGGGGCGGGCACCGGCGCCGGGGTCGGCGCGGGGGCCTCCTCCGGGGCGGCGGCCTGCGGCGCGGCCTCGGTCGCGGCGGGGGCGGCGGCCTGGGCCGCGCCGTCCTGCGACTGGCCCGACGCGGCGGGCGCGGAGCCCGAGCCGATGACGGCGAGCGGGGCGCCGACCTCGGCGGTCTCGTCCTCGCCGACCAGGATCTGCTGCAGGGTGCCGGCGAACGGCGACGGGACCTCGGTGTCGACCTTGTCCGTGGAGATCTCGAGCAGCGGCTCGTCGACCTCGACGGTGTCGCCGACCTGCTTCAGCCAGCGGGTGACGGTGCCCTCGGTGACGGACTCGCCGAGCGCCGGCAGGGTGACCTGCTGGCCGTCGCCGGAGCCCTGGGCCTCGGCGGCCGGGGCGGGCTGCTCGGTGGCGGGGGAGGCGGACTCGACCTCGGGGGCCGGGTCGCCGTAGCCCTCGCCCTGCGTGGTGGCGCCGGTCTGCTGCGCCGGGGCCTCCTCCTGCGCGGGGGCGGACTCGGCCGGGGCGGCGTCGCCGCCGGCGCCCGAGCCGTCGCCGATCACGGCCAGGACGGCGCCGACCTCGGCGGTCTCGTCCTCCTGGACCAGGATCTGCTCGAGCGTGCCGGCGAACGGCGAGGGGACCTCGGTGTCGACCTTGTCGGTCGAGATCTCGAGCAGGGGCTCGTCGACCTCGACGCGGTCGCCCACGTTCTTGAGCCAGCGGGTGACGGTGCCCTCGGTGACGGACTCGCCGAGAGCGGGAAGCTGCACGTTGTCGGACATGACCGCTCGTGTCTCCTTCGAAGTTCGTGTGGTCAGTTGTGGGCGTGCAGCGGCTTGCCGGCGAGCGCCAGGTGCGCCTCGCCGAGAGCCTCGTTCTGCGTCGGGTGGGCGTGCACGAGCGCCGCGACGTCCTCGGGGTACGCCTCCCAGTTCACGATGAGCTGGCCCTCGCCGATGAGCTCGCCGACGCGCGCGCCGATCATGTGCACGCCGACGACGGGGCCGTCCTTCTGGCGCACGAGCTTGATGAAGCCCTGCGTCGCGAGGATCTGGCTCTTGCCGTTGCCGCCGAGGTTGTACTCCAGGGTCTCGATCGCGTCGGCCCCGTGCACCTCCTTGGCCTTCGCCTCGGTCAGGCCGACGGACGCGACCTCCGGGTCGGAGTACGTGACGCGCGGGATGCCGGACTCGACGATCGGCTGCGGGTTCAGGCCCGCGATCTCCTCGGCCACGAAGATGCCCTGGGCGAAGCCGCGGTGCGCGAGCTGCAGGCCCGGGACGATGTC
>NZ_DASQCJ010000056.1:0-2505 GCF_035634735.1 Cellulomonas sp. | reverse complement strand
GCTGGGCGGGGCGGCCCTGCTGGTGTCGTCGCTGGTGCGGCTCGTGGCGCTCGGCGACGTCGGGGCGCTCGGGTTCGGGCTGGGCGGGGCGGCGCTCGGCGCGCTGATCGGCTCGGGCCTCCTGGCGACCCGCATGGACGGTCCGCCGATCTAGCCGCGCGTGTCAGACGTCAGGTCGAACATGTGTTCTATGCCTGCCGTCGCCGATCCCCCGCCCGTCGCCGGGATCCTGCACGCCGACCTCGACGCGTTCTACGCCGCCGTGGAGCAGCGCGACGACCGCCGGCTGCGCGGGCGCCCGGTGGCCGTCGGGGGCGGGGTGGTGCTCGCGGCGTCCTACGAGGCCAAGCGCCGCGGCGTCCGGACCGCGATGAGCGCGCGGCAGGCCCGGTCGCTGTGCCCCGGGCTGGTCGTCGTGCGGCCCCGCTTCGAGGCGTACGCGGCGGCCAGCCGGGACGTGTTCGCGATCTTCCGGGACACCACTCCCGCGGTGCAGGGCGTGTCGATCGACGAGGCGTTCCTCGACGTGCGCGGCCTGCACCGGATCGACGCGGCGCCCGTCCGGCTCGGCGCGCGGCTCCGGGACCGGGTGCGAGACGAGGTCGGGCTGCCCATCACGGTCGGCGTGGCCCGGACGCCGTTCCTCGCCAAGGTCGCCAGCCGGGTCGCCAAGCCCGACGGCCTGCTGCTCGTCGAGCCCGACGCCGAGGACGCGTTCCTGCACCCGCTGCCGCTGGAGGTGCTGTGGGGCGTGGGCGCGGTGACGGCGGAGAGGCTGCACGCGTTCGGGCTCGCGACCGCCGGGGACGTCGCGGCGCTCCCCCGGTCCGTGCTGGAGCACGCGCTCGGCCCCGCCATGGGCCGGCACCTGCACGCGGTGGTGCACGGCCGCACCCCGGACCGGGTCGAGACCGGCCGGCGCCGCGGGTCCGTCGGCGCGCAGCGCGCGCTCGGCCGCGGCCCGCACGAGCCGGCGCAGGTGCGCGCCGCGCTGCTGGGGCTGGTCGACCGGGTGTGCCGCCGGATGCGCGGCGGGCACCGGCTGGCCCGGACCGTGGTCCTGCGGCTGCGGTTCGCCGACTACACGAAGGCGACCCGCTCCCGGTTGTTCGCGTTCGCCACCGCGTCCGGGGCGCAGATCGGGGCCGCGGCGACGGCCCTGCTGGACGAGGCGGCGCCCCTGCTGCGCGAGCGCGGGATCACGCTGGTCGGCGTCGCGCTCACCGGCCTGGAGCCCGACGACCACTGGCAGCCGGAGCTGGACCTCGCCGGGTCGTCCGCCGACGGGCTGGACGCCGCGGTCGACGCCGTCGCGGACCGGTTCGGGTCGGGGGCGCTCGTGCGCGGGGCGCTGCTGAGGCGCGGCACCGGGCTCGAGGTGCCGACCCTGCCCGACGGGCCGGAGGACGACCCCTGAGCGGCGGCGCCGCTCCCCGGTGTCGGTCCCCGGCCCCTGCGCGTACCGTCGAGGGGAAGCGGTGCCCGGGGCGGAGCGAACCGCTCGGGCGTGCCGCACCAGACCCGACGGGGGCGGCGGCCATGACCCAGACCACCGGACCGGAGCACGCGCTGGCGCTCGGCACCCGCACGCGCGCCGGCGCCTACCGGCTCGACCTCGCGACGCAGCACTGGTGGTGGTCCGACGAGGTCTACGCCATCCACGGGTTCGCCCCGCACGAGGTGGTGCCGACGACCGAGCTGCTGCTCGCGCACAAGCACCCGGAGGACCGGGACCGGACGGTGGCGGCCCTGGACGAGGCGAGCCGGACCGGGGCGGCGTTCGCGTGCGTGCACCGCATCGTCGACGCCCGGGGGCGCGAGCGCGTCGTCTCCGTCGTCGGCGAGGGCCGGGGCAGCAGCGCGTACGGCGGGCCCGCGGAGCTGGTGGGCTACTTCGTCGACGTGACGGACGTGGTCGCCGACCGCGCCCAGGCGGCCGCGACGGTGTCGATCGCGGCGGCCGCGCAGAGCCGGTCGGTCATCGACCAGGCCGTCGGCGTCGTGGCGTTCGTCGAGGAGGTCGACGCCGGCGCCGCCTTCCTGGTGCTGCGGGCCGCCTCCAACGACGCCAACGTGCCGATCCGGGTGCTCGCCCGGGCGATCGTCGGCGCCCTGCCCACCCTCCGGCACGACCCGGGCCGGGTCCGGCACTTCCTCGACGGTCTGCTGGCGCCGGGGCACCGCCCGACCACGGCCGACGCCTGAGCCCGCTTGCGCCCGGCGGGCACCCGCAGCCCGGGCCGGCTGCGCCCCGCGCCGCTACGGTCGGCTGCACGGGCGCGCCGCCGCGGCGGGTCCCCCGGGCGAGGAGGGCCATGCCGCCGGCAGCCGCACCGACGACCGCACGCCGCGCCGTCGCGCTCGTCCGCGCTGCGCACGCCCCGCCGGCGTTCGCGGTCACGCTGTTCGCCGGCGCCTACGCGGCGGGCGCGGCCGGCGCCGGCCCCGGGCGCGCGCTGCTGGTCGCCGCCGCCGTGCTGGCGGGCCAGCTGTCGGTCGGCTGGT
>NZ_DASQCJ010000055.1:0-3272 GCF_035634735.1 Cellulomonas sp. | reverse complement strand
CTGACCTCGGTCATGAAGGAGATCGGCCAGGCCGTGTTCGACACGGTCAAGGAGGCCTCGGAGGGCAACTTCTCCTCCGACCCGTACGTCGGCACCCTGGAGAACGAGGGCATCGGCATCGCGCCGTTCCACGACTTCGACTCGGTGGTCACCGACGAGGTCAAGACGGCCGTCGAGGACCTGAAGGCCCAGATCATCTCCGGTGACCTGGTCGTGGAGTCCCCGAGCCAGAACTGACGCACCAGCACCGCGGTGGCCCGGGCAGCACGCCTGCCCGGGCCACCCGTGCGTTCACCCGCGCACCCGGGACCTTGCGGCTGTCAACGGCCGTCCGGTTTGGCCTAGTGTGCGCAGCGACACGATCGATCGAAGGAGCAGGCCCACGTGAAGCTGGAGCTGCGGGGGATCACCAAGCGTTTCGGCGCCCTGGTGGCGAACGACCACATCGACCTGGTGGTCGAGCCCGGCGAGATCCACGCGCTGCTGGGCGAGAACGGTGCCGGCAAGAGCACCCTGATGAACGTGCTCTACGGGTTCTACGACCCGGACGAGGGCCAGATCGTCGTCGACGACCGGCCCGTGGAGTTCGCCGGCCCCGGCGACGCGATGGCGGCGGGCATCGGCATGGTGCACCAGCACTTCATGCTGGTCCCGGTGTTCACCGTCGCGGAGAACGTCGTCCTGGGCTACGAGCCCGTGAAGGGCGGCGGCCTGCTCGACCTCGCCGCCGCGCGCCGCCGCGTCAAGGAGATCTCCGACCGGTTCGGGTTCGACGTCGACCCCGACGCCATGGTCGAGGACCTGCCGGTCGGGGCGCAGCAGCGCGTCGAGATCATCAAGGCGCTGTCCCGGGACGCGAAGGTGCTCATCCTCGACGAGCCGACCGCGGTGCTGACGCCGCAGGAGACCGACGAGCTCATCGCGATCATGCGGCAGCTCCGGGCGGCGGGCACGTCGATCGTCTTCATCACCCACAAGCTCCGTGAGGTCCGCGCCGTCGCGGACCGGATCACGGTCATCCGCCGCGGCAAGGTCGTCGGCAGCGCCCGGCCCGACGCCGCCGAGACCGAGCTGGCCTCGCTCATGGTCGGCCGCTCGGTGTCGCTCGGCGTCGACCGCGCGCCCGCGCAGGCCGGCGACGTCGCCCTGCAGGTGCGCAACCTGTCGGTGCTCGACGAGGCGGGCGTGCGCCAGGTCGACGACGTGTCGTTCGACGTGGCGCGCGGCGAGATCGTCGCCGTCGCCGGCGTGCAGGGCAACGGCCAGACCGAGCTCACCGAGGTCATCCTCGGCCTGCAGCAGCCGGTCGCCGGCTCGGTCGTGCTCGACGGCACGGAGCTCGTCGGCCGCACCGTCAAGCAGGTGCTCGACGCGGGCGTCGGGTTCGTGCCCGAGGACCGGACCGAGGACGGCGTGGTCGCCGACTTCTCGGTCGCCGAGAACCTCATCCTCGACCTGTACGACCGCGCCCCGTTCGCGCGCGGGATCTCGCTGGACCCGAAGAAGGTCCAGGCGAACGCCGAGCGCCGGACCGTCGAGTTCGACGTCCGGACCCCGTCGGTCGACGCGCACGCCGGGACGCTGTCCGGCGGCAACCAGCAGAAGGTCGTCCTGGCCCGCGAGATGTCGCGGCCCCTGCGGCTGTTCATCGCGTCCCAGCCGACCCGCGGCCTCGACGTCGGCTCGATCGAGTTCGTGCACCGGCGGATCGTGCAGGAGCGGGACACCGGCACCCCGGTGATCATCGTGTCGACCGAGCTCGACGAGGTGCTCGCCCTGGCGGACCGGATCGTCGTCATGTACCGCGGCCGCATCGTGGGCATCGTGCCCGGGGGCACCGACCGGGACGTGCTCGGCCTCATGATGGCCGGCGTCCCGCAGGCCGAGGCCGTCCAGCAGGCCGCGACCCACCACACCGTGCTCGGCGAGGCCGACATCGAGGCCTCCGAGGAGGAGAGCAAGTGAGCCAGGCGACCCCCGCCCCCGAGCAGCCGCCGGCCGGATCCACCGCGCCGGCGCGCCGCGACGACGGCCTCGAGTCCCGCGCCCAGGGCGCGCTGCGCGAAATGCTGGAGAGCAGCTGGCTGGTGACGGTCGCGGCCCTGGTGCTCGCGCTGGTCATCTCCGGCGTGCTGATCGCGGCCGCGGACAGCGCGGTGCAGGACGCCGCCGGGTACTTCTTCGCGCGGCCGGCGGACTTCTTCTCCGCCGCGTGGGACGCCGTCTGGGGCGCGTACGTCGCGCTGTTCCAGGGCGCGGTCTTCGACCCGGGGGCGTCCACCTTCGCCCGCGCGATCCGCCCGATCACCGAGACCATGACCTGGTCGGTCCCGCTGATCCTCGCCGGCCTGGGCCTGGGCATCGGCTTCCGCGCCGGCATGTTCAACATCGGTGCGCAGGGCCAGATCATCCTCGGCGCGATCTTCGCCGGGTACATCGGCTTCGCGTGGGACCTGCCCCCGGTGCTGCACCTGCTGCTCGCCGTGATCGGCGGCGTCATCGGCGGCGGCCTGTGGGCCGGCATCGCGGGCTACCTCAAGGCCCGGACCGGGGCCAACGAGGTGATCGTCACGATCATGCTGAACAACATCGCGATCTACCTGGTGGGCTACCTGCTCACCACGTCCGCGTTCAAGCGGGGCGACAGCAACAACCCGGTGTCGCCGCCGGTCGCGGGGACCGCGCTGTACCCGCAGCTGCTCGGCCCGCAGTTCCGGCTGCACCTCGGCTTCGTCGTCGCGATCCTCGCCGCCGTGTTCGTGTGGTGGCTGATGAACCGGTCGACGCTCGGGTTCGCGTTCCGTGCGGTCGGGTCCAACCCGAGCGCCGCGCGGACCGCGGGCATCAACGTCAACCGGATGTACCTGCTCGTGATGCTCGTCGCCGGCGGGCTCGCGGGCATGGCCGGGACCGCCCAGGTGCTCGGCACCGAGAAGGTGCTCACCGCCGGCATCGCGGCGAGCTTCGGCTTCGACGCGATCACCGTCGCCCTGCTCGGCCGGTCGAAGCCGCTCGGCACGTTCTTCGCCGGCCTGCTGTTCGGCGCGCTGCGCGCGGGCGGCTTCGCGATGCAGTCCCGCACCGGCACGCCGATCGACATCGTGCTGGTCGTCCAGTCCCTCGTCGTGCTCTTCATCGCGGCGCCCCCGCTGGTGCGCGCGGTGTTCCGCCTCCCGTCCCCCCGCGGTCCCGGCGCCCAGCCGGCCGAGCTCGCCGCGCCCGTCGTCAAGGAGGCCGCCGCGTGAGCGCCGTCGCCGCCCCCGCCCCCGCGC
>NZ_DASQCJ010000054.1:0-49236 GCF_035634735.1 Cellulomonas sp. | reverse complement strand
CTGGACGAGCCGTTCGAGGCCGTCGACCCGGTGTCCGCGGCGAACATCCGGGACATCCTGGCGGCGTACGCCGCGGGCGGCGGCACCGTCGTCGTGTCCTCGCACGTGATGGACCTGGTGCAGCGGATGTGCGACCACGTCGCCGTCATCGCCGGGGGCCACGTGCTCGCGCAGGGCACGGTCGACCAGGTCCGCGGGGACGCGTCGCTCGAGGACCGGTTCGTCGAGCTGGTCGGCGGCCGGCGCACGGAGGGGGCGCTCGCGTGGTTGCGCACCTCGTCCGACTGAAGCTGACGCTGCTGCGCAACGGCCTGCGGCGCAGCGTGTGGAAGGTCGTCGCGCTCCTGCTGTCGGTCCTCTACGCGCTGTTCCTGCTCGGGCTCGCGGTCGTCGGCCTGGTCGCGCTCGGCGCGCACGACGACCCGGAGCTGACCCGCACCGTCGTCGTCCTCGGCGGCGCGCTGCTCGTCGCCGGCTGGTGGCTGCTCCCGCTGGTCGCGTTCGGCGTGGACAGCACCCTGGACCCCGAGCGGTTCCAGCTGTTCGCGATCCGCCGGCGGCACCTGCTGACCGGGCTGACGCTCGCCGGCCTCGTCGGCGTGCCCGGCGCCGCCACCGTCGTGCTGGGCGGCGCGTCGGCCCTCGCCTGGTGGCGGGACCCGGGCGCGCTCGTGGCCGGGCTGGTCGGCGGCGCGCTCGGCGTGGCGGTCTGCGTGGTCGGCTCCCGGGCGCTCACGACGATGCTGGCGCCGCTGGTCGGCGGCCGGCGGTTCCGCGAGGTCGCCGCGGTCCTGGCCATCGTGCCGCTCATGCTGCTCGGCCCGATCCTGCTCGGCGCGACGGCGGGGCTGTCCGCGGTCGCCGACGCGCTGCCCGAGGTCGGCGTCGTGGTCGGCTGGACCCCGCTCGGGGCGCCGTGGGCGCTCGCGGCCGACGTGCAGGCCGGCGCCTGGGCGGCGGGGCTGGGCAAGGTCGCCGTCGCCGGGGCCACCCTCGCGGTGCTCGTCGGCGTCTGGGACCGGGCGCTGTCGGCGGCCCTCGTCCGGTCGCCCGGCGGCGCGGGCCACGTCGCCCGCAGCGAGGGACTCGGCTTCTTCGCGCGGTTCCCGGCGACCCCGACCGGCGCGGTGGCCGCGCGCAGCCTGACCTACTGGCTCCGCGACCCCCGGTACGCGGCCGCCGTCGCCGTCGTGCCGGTGATGGTCCTGCTGCTGTGGTTCCTCGGCCGCGGCGGGGGGCTGCTGCTCGGCGCCGGCGTCGTGGTGGCGTTCGTCATGGGCTGGTCGCTGTCCGCCGACATCTCCTACGACGACACCGCGTTCTGGACGCACGTCGCGGCGCCGGTCGACGGCCGGGTGGACCGGGCGGGCCGCGCGCTGGCCGGGATGCTCGTCGGCGGCGTCGTCGTGCTGGCGACCGACGTCCTCGTGCTCGGCGTCGCGGGCCGGTGGGACGCCGCCGTCCCGGTGCTCGGCATGTCGCTCGGCGTGCTGGCGGTCGGCGTCGGGGCGTCGTCGATCTACTCCGCGCGCGTCGTCTACCCGGTCCCGAAGCCGGGCGACAACCCGTTCTCGACGCCGCAGGGCTCGTCGCTGGCGGTCATGCTCACGCAGTCGCTCGGGATGCTGCTGCTGCTCGTCGTGTGCGTGCCGACGGTCGGGCTGGGCATCGCCGCCGTGGTCACCGGGCACGCGCTGCTCCAGGCACTGACCCTGGTCGTCGGGCTCGGGTCGGGCGCGGCGGCGCTGGTCGTGGGCGTGCGGGTCGGCGGCGGGCTGTACGACCGGCGGGCCCCGGAGCTGCTGCAGACCATCCGCTCGTTCGCCTGAGGCGGCCCGCCCCCTAGGATGGTCGCCCGTGGCACTCACCATCGGCATCGTCGGCCTGCCCAACGTCGGCAAGAGCACGCTCTTCAACGCCCTGACCCGCGCGCAGGTGCTCGCGGCGAACTACCCGTTCGCCACGATCGAGCCCAACGTCGGCGTCGTGCCGCTGCCCGACCCGCGGCTGGAGAAGCTCGCGGAGATCTTCGGCAGCGAGAAGATCCTCCCGGCGACCGTGTCGTTCGTCGACATCGCCGGCATCGTCAAGGGCGCGAGCGAGGGCGAGGGCCTGGGCAACAAGTTCCTCGCCAACATCCGCGAGGCCGAGGCGATCTGCCAGGTGACCCGCGCGTTCGCCGACCCCGACGTCGTGCACGTCGACGGCCGCGTGTCGCCCAAGGACGACATCGAGACGATCAACACCGAGCTGGTCCTCGCCGACCTCCAGACGCTCGAGAAGGTCGTCCCGCGCCTGGAGAAGGAGGTCCGCATCAAGAAGGCGGACCCCGCCGAGCTCGCCGCCGCCCAGGCCGCGCAGGCCGTGCTGGAGTCCGGCCAGACGCTGTTCCAGGGCGCGAAGGCCGCCGGGCTCGACCTGGCCGACCTCGCCTCGCTGCAGCTCATGACGGCCAAGCCGTTCATCTACGTCTTCAACACCGACGACGCCGGCCTGGCCGACACCGCCATGCAGGACGAGCTGCGCGCGTTCGTCGCCCCCGCCGACGCGATCTTCCTCGACGCCAAGTTCGAGTCCGACCTGGTCGAGCTCGAGCCCGACGAGGCCAAGGAGATGCTGGCGGACAACGGCCAGGACGAGGCGGGCCTCGACCAGCTCGCCCGCGTCGGGTTCCACACCCTCGGCCTGCAGACCTACCTGACCGCCGGCCCCAAGGAGTCCCGCGCCTGGACCATCCACCAGGGGTGGACCGCGCCGCAGGCCGCCGGGGTCATCCACACGGACTTCCAGAAGGGCTTCATCAAGGCCGAGGTCATCTCGTTCGACGACCTGGTCGAGGCCGGCTCCGTCGCCGCCGCCCGGTCCGCCGGCAAGGCGCGCATCGAGGGCAAGGACTACGTGATGGCCGACGGCGACGTGGTGGAGTTCCGCTTCAACGTCTGATGACCGAGGACCTGCTCGCCGCGCTGCGCTGCGACCCCGAGATCCCCGCGCCGGACCTGGTCGCGGTCGACGCCGCCGACCGCCTGGTCCTCGACGAGGCCGCGCCGCTGCTCGACGGGGCGGCGCCGGGGACGGTCGTGGTCGTCGGCGACCGGTACGGCGCGGTGACGCTCGGCGCGATGCACCGGTTCGGCCTGACCGGGGTGCGCTCGCACACCGACCGGCTCACCGGCGAGCTCGCCCTGGCGGAGAACGCCGCCCGGCTCGGTGGCGCCGGGGCGTTCCGGTCGCACGCCGACCTGCGCCCGGAGCTGGTGGCCGGGGCCCGGGTCGTGCTGCTCCTGCTGCCGCGCTCGCTGGACGCGCTCGACGAGGTCGCCGGCCTGGTCGCCCGGCATGCCGACCCCGACGTCGCGCTGGTCGCCGGCGGCCGGGAGAAGCACATGTCCCGGGCCATGAACGACGTGCTCGCCCGGCACTTCGCGCAGGTGCGGGCCAGCCGCGGCCGGCAGAAGGCGCGGGTCCTGCACGCCGCCGGGCCCCGCGCGGCCGACGAGAGCACCCCCGCCTGGCCCGCCACCGCGCGGCACGACGACCTCGGCCTGACCGTCCGCGCGCACGGCGCCGCGTTCGCCGGCGCGCGCGTCGACATCGGCACCCGGTTCCTGGTCGAGCACCTGGCCGGCGCCGTGCCCGACGCGCGGACCGCCGTGGACCTGGGCTGCGGCACCGGTGTGCTGGCGTCCGCCCTGGCCGCCGCCCGCCCGGCCGTCGAGGTCGTGGCGACCGACGAGTCCGCGGCCGCCGTCGCGTCCGCCCGCGCGACCGTCGCGGCGAACGGGCTGACCGACCGGGTGCGCGTGCAGCGGGCGCGGGGGACCGCGGGGATCGCCGACGCGAGCGCCGACCTCGTCCTGCTCAACCCGCCGTTCCACGTCGGCGCCGCGGTGCACGACGGGGTGGCCCGAGGGCTGTTCGCCGAGGCGGCGCGGGTGCTGCGCCCAGGCGGGGAGCTGTGGTGCGTGTGGAACTCCGGGCTGGGCTACCGGCCGGCGCTGGAGGCGGCCGTCGGGCCGACCCGGCAGGTGGCGCGGAACCCGAAGTTCACGATCACCGCCTCCCGCCGGGCCTGACCCGGGCGCGGCCCGGCCCGCTCACAGCAGCGTCGTCAGCACGCCCCCGTCGGCGCGCACCGCGGCCCCGTTGGTCGCCGAGGACAGCGGGCTGGCCAGGTACACCACCAGCCGCGCGATCTCCTCGGGCTCGAGGAACCGCTGCACCAGCGACGTCGTCCGGGCGGCGGCGAGAGTGTCCTTCAGGTCCCCGGCCGGCACCCCCTGGGCCCGCGCGATCTGCTCCACCGCCCCGGCCACGCCGTCCGAGTAGGTCGGCCCGCCGAGGACGGTGTTCACCGTGACCCCCGTGCCGCGGGTGAGCTTGGCGAGCCCGTTGGCCAGCGCCAGCGCCCCGGCCTTCGTCACGCCGTAGTGGAGCATGTCCGCCGGGACGTCCACCCCCGACTCGCTGCTGACGAACAGCACCCGCCCGCGGCCGCGGGCGAGCATCGGCGGCAGCAGGCGGCGCGCCAGCCGGACGCCGCTCAGCAGGTTCACGTCCAGGTAGCGCTGCCAGTCGGCGTCGGTGATCCGCTCGAACGGGGCGACCTCGAACACGCCGACGTTGTTCACCAGCACGTCGACGTCGCCGAGCCGGTCGAGCAGGCGGTCGACCTGGTCGGCGTCCGCGACGTCGGCGGCGATCCCGGAGACGGTGGCGCCCGGCACAGCGTCCCGCAGCCGGGACACCGCGTCCCGCACCCGGCCCTCGTCGCGCCCGTTCACGACGACCTCGGCGCCCTCGCGCAGCAGCCCCGCGGCGACGGCGTAGCCGATGCCCTGCGTCGACCCGCTGACGAACGCCCGGGCCCCGGTCAGCTGCAGATCCATGGTGGTCCTCCCCGTGCCGCCGCGCGGTGCGGCGATCACTTGCTCAGGAAAGTCACGGTACGCCACGGATGACTTTCCTGAGCAAGTCACCCCGGGTTAGGCTCCCGGGCATGACGGACGACGCGCACCCCCCGGTCGAGCTCGAGGGCGACGACCTCGCGACCTGGTCCGCGCTGGCCACCGTGCTGGAGTGGCTGCCGCCCGCGCTCGACGCGCAGCTGCAGCGGGACGCGGGGATCACGCACTTCGAGTACGGCGTGCTCTACGCGCTGAGCCGGGCCGAGGACCGGACGCTGCGGATGAGCGTGCTCGCCGACTACGCGAACAGCACCCTGTCCCGGCTGTCCCGCGCGGCGGCCCGGCTGGAGGGGCGCGGGTGGCTGCGCCGGGAGCCGGACCCCGCGGACGGGCGGTACACGCTCGCGGTGCTGACCGACGCCGGCCGGGCCGCGGTCGCCGGGGCGACCCCGGGGCACGTCGCGACGGTGCACCGGCTGGTGCTCGACCGGCTCACGCCGGCGCAGGCGCGGCAGCTGCGGGAGATCAGCCTCCGGGTCGCGCGCGCGGTCCGCGAGGAGGGCGGCTGGCGGCCGCCGTCGGGCGGGGCGGAGCGGTAGCCCCTCACCCCTCCCCGGCGGCCCGCCGCACGAGCTCCCGGATCGCGGCCTCCTCGGCGTCCCCGACCCGGGTCAGCGCGTACGCCGTCGGCCACATCGCGCCGTCGTCCAGCCGCGCGTCGTCGTTGAACCCGAGCGTCGCGTACCGGGCCTTGAACTTCGAGGCCGGCTGGAAGAACAGCACCGCCTTCGACGCGCCGTACGCCGGCATCCCGTACCAGGTGCGCGGCGTCAGCCCGGGGGCGACCTCGCGGACGATCGCGTGGATGCGCTCGGCCATCGCACGGTCCTCGTCCGGGAGCTCGGCGATCTTGGCGAGCACCTCGGCGTCCGGGTCGGCGGCCTTCCCGCGCTTGCGGGCGGTGCGGACCTCGGCGGCGCGCTCCTGCATCGCGGCGCGCTCCTCGGCGGTGAAGTTCGCGGTGGACTCGCGGGTCTCGGCCATGCTCGGTGCCTCCTGCTCGGCGGGGTGGGGTGGTGCGTGCGCCCACCGTAGGAGCGCGGACGGGCGGGGCGCTTCTCCGATCCTGACGGGTCCGCGCCCCGCCCCCGGTCAGTACCCCGAACCGCCGTCGTCGGCGTCCGCGAGCTGCAGGTCGTCGACGATCGCCTGCACGTCCGCCAGGTGCTCCGGGCAGTACACGCCCACGATCAGCAGCTCGGCCCGCACGGCCCGGCTCGCGGAGATCGTCGGCCGGTAGCCGGGCCCGGTGGCGCCGTTGGCGAGCCCGGCGAAGATCGCCGCCTTGCCGAGGGCGGACGCGGGGTCGGAGCAGGCGACGCCGCCGTCGGTGCCCAGCACCGCGGCGACCCGGTCGACCGACGGCAGCTGGGCGGCCCCCGCGGCGGCCATCTGGTCGACGAGCTCCTGGGCCTTGTCCCGCGCCTCGGCGTCCTCGCGCGCGGAGCCGAACGAGAGCAGGGCGATCAGCACCAGCACCGCGAGGACCGCGATGCTCACCCCGTACACCCAGCCGCGCTCGCGGCGGGTCGAGGTCTCGACGGGCACGGTCATGACGCGCTCACCTCCGGCTGCTGCGCCTCCGCGAGCCGCCAGGAGGGCTTGCGGAGCCGGTAGAACAGGAACGGCACGAGCAGGCCGAGGCCGAGGGCGCCGCCGCCGACGACCAGGACGTAGACCCAGGGGCTGCCGGTGCCGAGCTGCGAGGGCGGGACGAACCCGACGAGCAGGGCGGCCGCGGAGGCGACGAACCCGACGCCGCACAGCGTCCGGATGATCGGCGCCTTGTACCCGCGCGGGTGGTCCGCGTGCAGCCGCCGCAGCCGCACGGCCGCCACGAACATGAGCAGGTACATGATCAGGTAGACCTGCGTGGTGATCACCGAGAACACCCAGTACGCGCTCGACACCGAGGGGATCAGCGCGTAGCCGAGGGCGATGAGGGTGGTGATCGCGCCCTGGGTGACCAGGATGTTCTGCTGCACGCCGTTCTTGTTCAGCCGCTGCAGGAACGGCGGCAGGTAGCCCTCCTGCCGGGAGATCAGCAGCAGGCCCTTCGACGGGCCGGCCAGCCAGGTCAGCATGCCGGCGACCGACGCGGTCACGAGCATGATCCCGATGACCGGCGTGAGCCACTGCCAGCCGAACTGGGCGAACACCGCGTCGAACGCCTGCATGATGCCGGCGGTGAGCGACAGCTCCTCGGCGGGCACGAACCAGGAGATGGCGAGCGCCGGGAGGATGAAGATCAGCAGCACCATCCCCATCGCCAGGAACATCGACCGGGGGAACTCCCGCGCCGGGTTCCGCAGCGAGGACACGTGCACCGCGTTCATCTCCATGCCCGAGTAGGACAGGAAGTTGTTCACGATCAGCACCAGGCTGGACAGGCCGGCCCACGCCGGGAGCAGGTGCTCGGCGTCCATCGGCGCGGCCGACGGGTTGCCCTGGCCGAGGAACACCACGCCGAGGGTCACGAGCAGCACCCCGGGGATCAGCGTGCCGATGATGAGGCCGCCGGAGGCGAGCCCCGCGATCGCCTTGGTGCCGCGGGACGACACCCACACGCCGCTCCAGTAGACGACCACGATGACCGCGGCCGTCCACACGCCGCTCGTCGCCAGGTCCGGGTTGATGACGTAGGCGAGCGTGCTGGCGACGAACCCGAGCAGCGTCGGGTAGTAGAAGATCGTCATCGCGAACTGGCACCAGACGGCGAGGAAGCCGGCGGGCTTCGAGATGCCCTCGGAGACCCAGTTGTAGACGCCGCCCTTCCAGCCGGACGCGAGCTCGGCGGACACCAGGGACGTCGGCAGCAGGAACACGACGGCCGGGACGACGTAGAGGAACACCGCCGCCAGCCCGTAGATCGCCATGGTCGGTGCCGCGCGGAGGCTGGCCACCGAGCTGGTGGTCATCATCGCGAGCGCGACCCAGGAGATCCACTGCGCGGCCGGCACCGGTGTGCGGGCGGGCACGGCGTCGGCGGGCGGCGGCTCCGGGGCGTCGCCGGCGCGGCCGTCGCCGGCCGGGCTGCCGTTCCCGGCGGGCGTGGACCCCACCGGGACGGCCGTGCCGCCCGGCGCCGCCGGAGCGGCCCGGTGCCGCGGCGCGGGCTCGCCGGTGGTGGGTGCGGTCTCCGCGGACATGGTGCCCCCCTTCTCCGCGCCGTCGCCGGCGACGGGGATCACGCTAGGGAGGCGCCGGAACGGCCGTCCTCACCCGGCCGGGGTTACCCGCCCGCCGCGCGTCACCGCACGCCGTAGACCCGCGCGCGGTGCGCGGCGAACCGCCGGCGCCCGACCGTGTGCCACAGCAGCCGGGCGGGCGCGGGCAGGTTGGTGCGCAGCCAGCCCGCGCGCTCGGGCGCCGGCACGGCGTCCAGGATCCAGCCCAGCTGGATCAGCATCCGGCTGCGCGGGACGGAGGCCATCCCGTGCTCGTGCAGCTGGTCCCACTCGCGCTGGCTGAGCACGCTCGACGCGGTCGGCAGGATGCGGTCCTCCTCCTGGCCGAGGTGCTGCACCAGCAGCGCCTGCAGCGCGTCGAGCACCCGGGCGACGTCGTCGCGCGCGGCGGCGGGCGCCCCGGCCTCCCACGCGGGCAGCGCGGCGTCCAGGTCGCGCAGCAGCCCGGCGACGTCCGCGTGCTGGGAGCGCATCAGCCCGACGTGCAGCGCGCAGGCGGGGGAGCGCTGCTCGAGCCGGTCCCACAGCAGCAGGTCCTCGCCCTCGTGGTGGTGGTGCAGCCCGGTCGCCACCTCGCGGACGTGCGCGGCGACGACCCGCATCCGGGCGGTGTCGCCGTCCGGCACCCCGCGGACGAGGCCGGGCGCGTCGGCGAACGCGCGCCGGAACAGCTGGTGGATGTGCAGGAGGTCCGAGGTGTCGCACCCGGGACGGTCGGTGGTCGCGGACATCGTCGGCTCGCTCTCGCTCGAGGGGGGACGGGGCTGGCGGCGTCCGGCGCCGGTGACGCCGCCCCTGCGGGCGTCACCGGCTATCGCCGAACGGTGGTGACGACTATCCTCAGGCCCATGTCCGCCGTCAAGACCCCCGGGGCCGACCCGCTCGACGCCTGGGTGGTGCGCGGCGCGGAGCCCGGCGTCGCCCCTGACGCGACCGAGGGCCTGCGCGCGCTGCTCAACACCGACGACCGGTTTCACAGCGTCGACCGGCTCCGCGGGTCCGGCCCGGCGGCGCTCGTCGAGGCCCGCGACGCGCTGCGCGGCTACCTGGGCGGCGACGCCGCGGCGCTCGGGGAGCTCGCCGCGCGGTACCCCCTCGTGCTGGCCGCGGCCGCACCCTCGGGCGACCCCGCGCCCGGCGACCCGGCCGGCGGCGGGCTCGGGCTGGTGCCCGCGCCCGGCTCCGACCCGGACGCGGCGCTGGTCGCCGGGGTGCTGGCGGCGCTGCACCGGGCGGTCGCGACGGGGGACTGGGCGCGGCTCAAGGCGTGCGCGAACCCGGACTGCCAGTGGGTCTACCACGACGGGTCCCGCAACCGGTCGGGTCGCTGGTGCTCGATGGACGAGTGCGGCGACGTGATGAAGGCGCGCGCCTACCGCCGCCGCGCGCGGTCCGGCCCGGCCCCGGCCTGACACGCTGCGACCCGGCTGCGACCGCCCGGCCGTAGGCTCGTGCGCCGGTCGGTCGACCGTCGGCCGACCCGCGCTGGAGGCGACGATGCTGTCCGACCACTCCGCGATGCCCTGCCTCGCCGTGCGGGACCTGGGCCGTGCGCGCCAGTTCTACGAGCAGACCCTCGGCTTCCGGAAGGCGGAGCTGCCGGGGTTCACCGACGCCGAGGAGATGACCGGTGTCGTCTACGCCACGAAGCAGGGCGGGATGCTGGTCTACCCGTCCTCCTACGCCGGCACCAACAAGGCGACCGCGGTGACGTTCCAGGTCGCCGACGAGGCGTTCGAGGAGGAGGTCGCCGCGCTGCGCGCGGGCGGCATCGAGTTCCAGACGTTCGAGCTGCCGTCCGGCACCTGGTCCGACGGCGTGCTGACGGACGGGCCGATGCGGTCGGTGTGGTTCGCCGACCCGGACGGGAACATCCTCAACGTCGAGGCGGTGCGCGTGGCCGCCGCGGTCTGAGGCCGCACCCGCGGCGGCCGCCGCACCCGCCGCGCCCGCCGCGGCCGCACGGGCCGCCCCGCCCACCCGGGCGGGGCGGCCCCGCTGCGTCCGGGCACCGCGGGGTGCCGGACAGGCGCCGCTGTGCGATCCTCGTCACACCCGCGCGCGGACGACGGCGTCGCCGACCGGGGGAGGGCGGCCGAGCGGTCGTCGCTCATAGCACAGGGCCGTGGATCCGCGCTGAGCCGACGGCCCCTCGCGAGGGCGCCCGTGCGAGACGGGCGCCCCGAGCGGCATGTTTCCGCGACGTTACCGGCATGTTCCGTCTTGAATGCTGGACACTACTGCTCAGTATCGATCCGGTAACGATCACCCCCGACGGGGGGCTGTGTCCGATTTGTCCTGACTGGGGTCACTAGCGTTGCCCCATCCACGGCGGGACCGCACGTCTGCCGCGCTCGGGACGACCCCTCCGGTCGGCCCACGCGGCGCGAGGACGGGCGGGCGCCACCTTCACAGGAGGAACATTGAAGATCAGGCGAATCAGCGCCGCGGCGGCTGCGGTGGCGGCGGGGGCACTCGTGCTCACGGCGTGCTCGAGCCCCGCCCCGCAGAGCGAGATCGACGAGACCACGTCGGTCAACGTCAGCTGGAACCAGCCGATGTTCTCGACGAACAACCTCACGTCGAACGGCAACGCGACCGCGAACGCGAACGTCATCTACCTGATGACCTCGTTCTTCAACTACTACGACGGCGACCTGAACCTCGCGAAGAACGAGGACTTCGGGACGTACGAGGTCGAGTCCGAGGACCCGCTCGTCGTCAAGTACACGATCAACGACGGCGTCACGTGGTCCGACGGCGAGCCCGTCGACGCGGCCGACATGATCCTGTGGTGGGGCGCGCAGAACGACGCGTTCGACACCGCGTCCGGCGACGACGTCGAGTCCGGCGACGACGGCTCGGTCACCGCGCCCGAGGGCTCGGTCTACTTCGACTCGTCCTCCCCGGCGATGAACCTGATCACCGAGTTCCCGGAGATCAGCGACGACAACAAGTCGGTCACCTTCCACTACACCGAGCCCCGCTCGGACTGGGAGGTCTCGATGAGCCAGCCGTCCCCGATCGCGGCGCACGCCGTGGCGGAGATCGCGCTCGGCATCGACGACCCGACCGAGGCCAAGCAGGCGCTCATCGACGCGTTCAAGAACAACGACGCGGCGGCCCTGGCCCCGATCTCGGAGACCTGGAACAACGGGTTCAACTTCACGTCGCTCCCGGACGACGAGCGTCTCTACCTCTCGTACGGCGCGTACATCATCTCGGACTACGTCGAGAACCAGTACGTCACGCTGACGAAGAACCCCGACTACACCTGGGGCCCGGAGCCCAAGGTGGACTCGATCACGATCCGCTACACCGAGGACCCGCTGGCCGCGGTCACCGCGCTCCAGAACGGTGAGGTCGACCTGATCGCCCCGCAGTCCTCCGTGGACGTGCTGGCCACCCTCGAGGGCATCGACGGCGTCTCCTACTCCACCGAGCAGGAGGGCACGTACGAGCACGTCGACCTGACGTTCAACAACGGCGGCCCGTTCGACCCGGCGGCCTACGGCGGCGACGCCGACAAGGCGCTCAAGGTCCGCCAGGCGTTCCTCAAGACGATCCCGCGCCAGGAGATCATCGAGAAGCTCATCCAGCCGCTGCAGGAGGACGCCACCACGCGTGACTCCTTCACCGTGGTCCCGGGCTCCCCGAACTACGACGAGGTCGTCGCCAACAACGACTCCTCGCTCTGGGCCGAGGTCGACATCGAGGGCGCCAAGGCGCTGCTCGCCGAGGCCGGCGTGACCACCCCCGTGGACGTGCGCTTCCTCTACGGCAAGTCCAACGTGCGCCGTGCGAACGAGTACCAGCTCATCGCGCAGTCCGCGGCCCAGGCCGGCTTCAACGTCATCGACAACGGCGACGACAACTGGAGCTCGCTGCTCGGCGGCGGCACCTACGACGCCGCGCTGTTCGGCTGGCAGTCGACCAACACGTTCGCCCTGAACTCCGAGGCGAACTACATCGAGGGCGGCGTCAACAACTTCGGTGGCTACGCCAACCCGGCCATCGACGAGCTGTACGGCCAGATGTCGACGAACACCGACCCGGACGTCGAGACCCAGCTGACGATCGACATCGAGAAGCAGCTGAACGCGGACGCCTTCGGCGTCAACATCTTCCAGTTCCCCGGTGTGGTCGCGCACCGCGACGTCCTGCAGGGCGTCTCGACCATCGCGCTCTCCCCGACCATCTTCTGGAACTACTGGGACTGGGAGATCAGCGCGTCCGACTCCCTCGACGCGCCGAGCGCGACCGAGACCGAGTGACGCTCTGACGCACTGACGCTCCCCAGCGAGCGACGCCGGCACGGGGGTACCGCGGCCACCGCGGTACCCCCGTTGCCGTGCCTCCTAGTACCACAGCCGTACGGGTACTCACGGTCGACCACGGCCTGCGGCGCAGCACCCCTACCGGGAGTGCCTACACTTGCGCCTTGCGAGTACCCCCCTTCCCGTGATGGCAAGGACCCCATGGCCACCTCTGTGACGACCCGTGCCTCCGGCGCGCGCTCCGCGCCCGACGCACCGGTCACGGCGCGCCGTTCCTGGTTCAGGAACGCGGCGCCCACCCTGACCTTCCTCGGGCGACGCCTCGTGTCGTCCGCGATCGTGCTGCTCGGAGCGACGTTCATCGTCTACATGCTCCTCGCGTACTCCCTCGACCCCCTCGAGGAGCTGCGGACCAGCACCGCCCCCAACAAGGAGGCGCTGATCGCGGCACGGATCCAGGCGCTGGACCTGAACACGCCGCCGGTCATCCGGTACTTCAAGTGGCTGGGCTCGCTGCTCACCGGTGACCTCGGCTCCAGCTGGGTCACGGGGCAGCCGGTGTCCGCCCTGCTCAGCACCGCGATCCCGAGCACCGTGCAGCTCGTCGCCGCCTCGACGTTCCTCGCGATCGGCCTCGGCGTGCTCGTCGGCATCGTCTCGGCCCTGCGCCAGTACACGCGGTTCGACTACAGCGTCACGTTCATGTCGTTCGTCCTGTACTCGCTGCCGTCCTTCTGGGTCGCCGTGCTCCTCAAGCTGTGGGGCGCCATCGGCTTCAACGACTTCCTGGCGAACCCGCACGTCCCGCCGCTGTGGATCGCGCTGCTGTCCGTGATCTCCGGCGTGCTCTGGTCGTCGATCATCGGCGGCACGACGCGCACCCGCTGGGTCTCCTTCGGCGCCGCGGTCGTCGCCACGGCCGGCGCCCTGCTGTTCATCTCGAACACCGGCTGGCTGCTGGACCCGAGCCTCGGCCTGGTGGGCGTGCTCGCCCTCGGCGTCGGCATCGCGTTCGGCATCGTCGCGCTGACCGCGGGCCTGCAGAACCGCCGCGCGCTCTACGCGTCCCTGACCACCGCCGTCATCGGCGCCGCCCTCTACTACCCCCTGCAGTACGCGTTCGTGAACGCGAGCTGGGGCCTGATGGCGCTGCTGGCGCTCGCCGCCCTCGTGGTCGGCCTCGTGGTCGGCTACCTGTTCGGCGGCTACGACCGCGTCGTCTCGATGCGGGCCGCCGCGGTCACCGCGATCGGCGTCGGCGTGCTGCTGTTCGTCGACCGCGTCATGGCGGTCTGGTACCCCTACTCGAACGCGTCGCAGATCAACGGCCGGCCCATCGCGACCATCGGGTCGCAGACGCCGGGCCTCACCGGCGACTTCTGGGTGCAGTCGCTGGACAAGTTCACGCACCTGATCCTGCCGACGATCGCCCTGATCCTCATCTCGTTCGCGAGCTACACCCGGTACTCCCGGGCGAGCCTGCTCGAGGTGATGAACCAGGACTACATCCGCACGGCCCGGGCCAAGGGCCTGTCCGAGCGGGTCGTCACCACCCGGCACGCGTTCCGCAACGCGCTGATCCCGCTGGCCACCGTCGTGCCGCTCGACATCGCGGCGCTGTTCGGCGGCGCGATCATCACCGAGCGCATCTTCTCGTGGAGCGGCATGGGCGCGCTGTTCATCAAGTCCCTGGGCGCCAAGGACGCGGACCCGATCATGGGGTACTTCCTCGTGACCGGCACGCTCCTCGTCCTCGCCAACATCGTGGTCGACTTCGTGTACGCGGCGCTCGACCCCCGGATCCGGGTGAACTCATGAGCATCACTCCTCCTCTCGAGCCCAACGAGGGCATCACCGACCCGAAGGCCGCGGTCGAGAACACCGAGAACGCGATCGAGCTCAAGGAGGTCGAGGGCCTCTCGCAGGGCCGCATCGTCCTGCGGCGGTTCCTCCGGCACCGCGGCGCGATGATCTCCGCGATCGTGCTGCTCGGCGTCATCATCCTGGTGACCACGTCCATCGGCTGGGGCCCGATCCCCGGCTGGTGGAAGTACGGCTACCGCGAGACCAGCGACATCGTGAACGCCGGCGGCGCCCCGACGATGGGCTTCCAGAACGGCTCGTTCCAGTTCGGCGAGCACCCGTTCGGCCAGGACAACATCGGCCACGACGGCTTCGCCCTCGTCATGCGCGGCACGCAGCAGTCGCTGACCGTCATGGTCGTGATCGGCCTGCTGTCGACGACGATCGGCGTGCTGGTCGGCGCCGCGGCCGGGTTCTTCCGCGGCCGCCTGGACGACCTGCTCATGCGGTTCACCGACATGATCATCACGATCCCGGTCATCATGATCGGCGCCATCCTCGGCGTGCTGGTCGGCGGCGCGAACCCCTGGTCGCTGGCCATCGCGCTGTCGCTGGTGTCATGGACGAACATGGCGCGACTCGTACGCGGCCAGTTCCTCACCCTGCGCGAGCGGGAGTTCGTGGACGCGGCCCGGGTGGCCGGCGCCTCGAACGGCCGGATCATGTTCAAGCACATCCTGCCGAACGCCGTCGGCGTGATCATCGTCAACGCGACGCTGCTCATGGCCTCGGCGATCCTGCTCGAGACCGCGCTGTCCTACCTCGGCTTCGGCATCAACAGCCCCGAGGTCTCGCTGGGTCAGCTGATCAACGAGTACCAGACGGCGTTCGCCACCCGGCCCTGGCTGTTCTGGTGGCCCGGCCTGTTCATCGTGACGATCGCGCTGTGCGTGAACTTCATCGGTGACGGCCTGCGCGACGCCTTCGACCCGCGGCAGCGGCGCATCCCGACCAGGCGGGCCCTGGCCCGTGCGGACGCGCGCAAGGCCAAGTCCCAGGCTCGGGCCGCGGCGCGGGCCTGACGTGTCAGAGCGCCACGGTCAGCACGCTGGCCGCGATCAGCACGACGATCGCGGCCAGCGTGCCGGCGTGCCAGCGCACCCGCGGGGTCGCGCGCTCGAGGCGGGGGTCCTCCAGGACGCCCGCGTCGAGCAGCTCCTCCCAGCGGGCGCGCACGATCATGGCCGCCTGGCCGGAGGCGCTCGACGCCAGGTCGCCGGGGCGGACGCTCCCGCCGGGGCCGTAGGTCGAGCCGGGGAGGTTCGCCACGTCGTCCTTGCCGGCGGTGGCCACCCGGGCCCGGCTCGGCGCCGGCGCGGCCCACGCGGCGTAGTCGCCGTAGGCCGTGTGCAGCGTGAGCGCGTAGCGGGTGTCCACCCGCTGGATCGTCGGCCAGGGCAGCTCGATCGTCCGGGTGACGTTCCGGAGCTCGACGCCCGCGGGGCTGACCAGCACGGCGGGGCGCCAGTAGGCGGCCCAGACCCAGAGCACCACCAGCACCACCGGTGCCACGTAGGGCCACGTGGCCCCCGCGTCGGCCACCAGCCCGGTCACGAGGCCACCGAGCCCCAGGACCGCCACGACCACCGCCAGAACCCGGCCGAAGGCCGGCCTGTACTCCACCACGTCCGCCGAGACCATGCGGCCATCGTCCCAGACCAGCGGACGACCGCCCCTCTCGACGTCGCGCGGCCCGCCCACATCGGGTCGTCCCACGGAAGGATCTCGTGAACCGTGACCACTGACTACGCCACCGCCCCCGGCGGCCCGGGCGCCCCGGCCCCCGGCGCCAAGGCGCCGATCCTCGAGGTCCGCGACCTCACGGTCGAGTTCTTCGTCGACGGCGAGTGGTTCCCGGCCGCCCAGGACGTCAGCTACGACGTCCGCCCGGGCGAGGTCCTCGCGATCGTCGGCGAGTCGGGCTCCGGCAAGACCCAGTCGTCGATGTCGCTGATCGGCCTGCTGCCCCCGAACGGCCGCTCGTCGGGCTCCGCGAAGCTGGCGGGCCGCGAGCTGCTCGGGCTGAACCACAAGCAGCTCAGCAAGGTGCGCGGCAACGACGTCGCCGTCATCTTCCAGGAGCCGATGACCGCGCTGAACCCGGTGTACACCGTCGGGTTCCAGATCATCGAGACCCTGCGCGTGCACTTCGACATGACGCCCAAGCAGGCCCGCGTCCGCGCGATCGAGCTGCTGCGCCTGGTCGACCTGCCGAACCCGGACGAGGCCGTCGACAAGTACCCGCACCAGCTGTCCGGCGGCCAGCGCCAGCGCGCGATGATCGCCCAGGCGCTCGCCTGCGAGCCCAAGCTGCTCATCGCCGACGAGCCGACGACGGCCCTCGACGTGACGGTCCAGGCCGAGATCCTCAAGCTCATGCGCGACCTGCGGCACCGCGTCGACGCCGGCATCATCCTCATCACCCACGACATGGGCGTGGTCGCGGACCTGTCGGACCGCGTCATGGTGATGAAGAACGGCCGCGTGGTCGAGTCCGGCTCCGCCGACGAGGTGTTCAACCGCCCGCAGCACGAGTACACCCGCCAGCTGCTGGACGCCGTCCCGCACCTCGGCTCGGAGACGTACGCGGCCCAGGGCCTGCACGGCGAGCACCCGGTCGCCGAGGCCGAGGGCACCGCGCAGGTCACCGAGCGCGCGGGCGTCGACCCGTTCGGCACCGCGGCCCCGGCCGCCGCCGCGGCGTTCTCCCTCGAGGCGCAGGGCCTGGTCATCGAGTACCCGGGCCGCGGGCGCGTGCCGGCCTTCCGGGCGATCAACGGCATCGACCTGACCATCGGCAAGGGCGAGGTCGTCGGCCTGGTCGGCGAGTCCGGCTCCGGCAAGACCACCGTCGGCCGCGCCGCGGTCGGCCTGCTCCCGGTCGCCGGCGGCTCGCTCAAGGTCAACGGCGTCGAGCTCGCGGGCATCAAGCCGAAGGACCTGCGCGGCGTCCGCCAGGACGTGTCGATCGTGTTCCAGGACCCGGGCTCCTCGCTGAACCCGCGCCTGCCGATCGGCGAGTCCATCGGCGAGCCGCTCAAGCTGCACAAGATCGCGTCGGGCGCCGACCTGGACCGCCGGGTCGAGTCCCTGCTGGACCGGGTGCACCTGCCCCGCGCCATGCGGAACCGCTACCCGCACGAGCTGTCCGGCGGCCAGCGCCAGCGCGTCGGCATCGCCCGCGCCCTGGCCCTGTCGCCCAAGCTGCTCATCGCCGACGAGCCGACGTCCGCGCTCGACGTGTCGGTGCAGGCGCGCGTGCTGGAGCTGTTCCAGGAGCTGCAGCGCGAGTACGGGTTCGCCTGCCTGTTCATCAGCCACGACCTCGCGGTCGTCGAGATCCTGTCCAACCGGATCGCCGTGATGAGCAAGGGCGACCTGGTCGAGGTCGGCCCGCGCGAGCAGATCCTGCGCTCGCCGCAGCAGGACTACACCCGGCGCCTGCTCGCCGCGGTGCCCGTGCCGAACCCGGCCGAGCAGAAGCTGCGCCGCGAGGAGCGGGACCGGCTGCTCGCCGCGGCCGCGCCGGCCGGCACCACGGCGGCCGAGGCCGCGGTCGCCGACGGCGCGCGCGTCCAGGCGTTCGAGGACGAGCAGATCACCAACGCGGGCCGGTACGACGGCAACATCCGGCCCCGCGGCGGCTCGGACGTCTGAGCCCTCGCAGCACCACCCCGCGCGCCCCGGCACGACCCCTCCTCGTGCCGGGGCGCGCGGGCGCGTACACTTGATCGGCGCTCGACGTCGTCGCGCCCCTCATCTCCCCACTTCCTCGCGGAAACGAGTCCTGACATGACTGTGCCCACCTCGCCCACGGGCACGCGCGTGCGCGGCGACCTGCGCAACGTCGCGATCGTCGCGCACGTCGACCACGGCAAGACCACGCTGGTCGACGCGATGCTCCACCAGTCCGGCGCCTTCGGCGCGCACGCGCACGTGGACGAGCGGGCGATGGACTCGGGCGACCTCGAGCGCGAGAAGGGCATCACCATCCTCGCGAAGAACACCGCGGTCCGGTACGCCGGCCCCGCGGCGGCCGCGGCGGGCGAGCCCGGTGGCATCACGATCAACGTGATCGACACCCCCGGCCACGCCGACTTCGGCGGCGAGGTCGAGCGCGGCCTGTCGATGGTCGACGGCGTCGTGCTGCTCGTCGACGCGTCCGAGGGCCCGCTGCCCCAGACCCGGTTCGTGCTGCGCAAGGCGCTGGCCGCGAAGCTCCCGGTCATCCTGGTCGTGAACAAGGTCGACCGCCCGGACTCCCGGATCACCGAGGTCGTCGCCGAGGCGACCGACCTGCTGCTGGGCCTGGCGTCCGACCTGCACGACGAGGTCGAGGACCTCGACCTCGACGCGATCCTCGACGTCCCGGTCGTGTACGCCGCCGCCAAGGCCGGCCGCGCCTCGCTGACCCAGCCCGCCGACGGCGGCCTGCCGGACTCGGAGAACCTGGAGCCGCTGTTCCAGACCATCCTCGAGAAGATCCCGGCGCCGACGTACACCGAGGGCGCGCCGCTGCAGGCGCACGTCACCAACCTCGACGCCTCGCCGTTCCTCGGCCGGCTCGCGCTGCTCCGCATCTTCAACGGCGAGCTCACCAAGGGCCAGACGGTGGCCTGGGCCCGGCACGACGGCACGATGCAGAACGTCCGCATCACCGAGCTGCTGGAGACCAAGGCGCTGGACCGCGTCCCGACCGAGAAGGCCGGCCCCGGCGACATCGTCGCGGTCGCGGGCATCGCCGACATCACCATCGGCGAGACCCTGACCGACCCCGACGACCCGCGCCCGCTGCCGCTCATCACGGTCGACGACCCGGCGATCTCGATGACCATCGGCATCAACACCTCGCCGCTGGCCGGCAAGGGGGGCAAGGGCCACAAGGTCACCGCCCGCCAGGTCAAGGACCGCCTCGACTCGGAGCTCATCGGCAACGTGTCGCTCCGCGTCGTCCCGACCGACCGCCCGGACGCCTGGGAGGTCCAGGGCCGCGGCGAGCTCGCGCTGGCGATCCTGGTCGAGCAGATGCGTCGCGAGGGCTTCGAGCTCACCGTCGGCAAGCCGCAGGTGGTCACCAAGAAGATCGACGGCAAGGTGCACGAGCCCGTCGAGCGCATGACGATCGACGTGCCCGAGGAGTACCTGGGCGCCGTCACGCAGCTGCTCGCGCAGCGCAAGGGCCGCATGGAGACCATGTCGAACCACGGCACCGGCTGGGTCCGCATGGAGTTCCTGGTCCCGTCGCGCGGCCTCATCGGCTTCCGCACCCGGTTCCTCACCGACACCCGCGGCACCGGCATCGCCTCGTCGATCGCCGAGGGCTACGAGCCGTGGGCCGGCCCCATCGAGACCCGGGTCGCCGGCTCGCTGGTCGCCGACCGCGCCGGCGTCGTGACGCCGTTCGCGATGATCAACCTGCAGGAGCGCGGGTCGTTCTTCGTGGACCCGACGCAGGAGGTCTACGAGGGCATGATCGTCGGCGAGAACTCCCGCGCCGAGGACATGGACGTCAACATCACCAAGGAGAAGAAGCTCACCAACATGCGCTCCTCCACGGCCGACAACTTCGAGAACCTGGTGCCGCCGCGGCACCTGACGCTCGAGGAGTCGCTGGAGTTCGCCCGCGAGGACGAGTGCGTCGAGGTGACCCCCGAGGTGGTGCGGATCCGCAAGGTGATCCTGGACCAGACGGAGCGGGCGCGGGCCGTGGCCCGCACCAAGCGCGCCTGACGCCCCGCGCATGTCCGACGCCGCGAGCACGCCGACCCGCACGGGTGGCGTGCTCGCGGTGCACGCGCACCCGGACGACGAGACCCTGTCGACGGGCGCGCTCCTCGCGACGTGGGCCGCGGCCGGGCTGCCCGCCACGGTCGTGACCTGCACCCGCGGGGAGCGGGGCGAGGTGATCGGCGCGCGGTGGGCGTCCCTGGAGGGCGACGGCGCGGCCCTGGCGGCCCACCGCGAGCGGGAGCTCGCGGCGGCGGTCGCGTCCCTGGGCGCGACCCAGCTGTTCCTGGACGCGCTCCCGCACCCGGCCGACCTCGCCGAGCGGGCAGTCGATGTCCCCTCCGGGCCGGTCGAGGGGCCATCAAGTGCCCGCTCGGCGCCGGGCGCGCGGTACGAGGACTCGGGGATGGCCTGGGTCGGGACCGGGCGGGCCGGTGCCGCGGGGGACGTGCCCGCGGGGGCGCTGGTGGCCGTGCCGCTCGACGTCGCCGCGGCGCGGCTGGCCGGGCTGCTGCGCGCGCGGCGGCCGGACCTGGTCGTGACGTACGAGCCGGGCGGGGGCTACGGGCACCCCGACCACGTGCGGGCGCACGCGATCACGATGCGCGCGGTCGAGCTGGCGGCCGGCGCGGGGGCCGTCGCCGGCGAGGACCGCTGGGCGCCCGCCGTCGTGTGGGCCGTCGCGCCCGCGGCCGCCCTGCGCGCGGGCTACGCGGCCCTCGCCGCCGGCCCCGGCGCCCGCGCCGTCCTGGCGGCCGCCGGCGAGGACCGCCGCGCGACCCGCGAGGGCCCGCTGGCGCTGCCCGACCCGGCCGGCCCGCTGCCGTCCGTCGCGACCGACGCGCCCGCGGACCTCGTCGTCGACGTGCTGCCCGTCCGGGACCGGGTGCTCGCCGCGCTGCGCGCGCACGCCACCCAGGTGCAGGCCGTGACGCCGCTCGACCACCCGGACGCGGTGGCGTGCTACACCCTGTCGAACCTCGTGCTCGCCCCCGTGCTCCCCGCGGAGTCGTACGCCTGGGCCCCGGGCCGCGCCCCGGCCGCCCCGCTGCGGCTGCCCCCGGGCGCCCGCTGGGCGTGAGGTCGTCACATCGGGGTGAGGTCGTCACTCGTTTCTGCCGACCTCGCGCGGTTGTGACGACCTCACCGCCCGGACCGCCCGCCCGGGTCGGCGGGGTAGCCTGGCGCGCGTGCCGCCCCTGACGACCCGCACGGTCCTCCGCGCCCTCGGCGCCCTGCTCCTCGGCGTCCTCGTCGGGGCCGTCGGGACCGTGATGCACCGGTCCGTCCGGCCCT
The DNA here is from genome assembly GCF_035634735.1 of Cellulomonas sp. GTDB lineage: Bacteria > Actinomycetota > Actinomycetes > Actinomycetales > Cellulomonadaceae > Cellulomonas. The sequence goes on along the minus strand of NZ_DASQCJ010000054.1, from coordinate 27,918 downwards.
GGGGGCTCGTCGTGTGCCTGCTGCTCGTGCTCGCCGCCTCGGTGACCGTGCGCGCCTGGGGCGGCTGGGTGGCGTCGGTCGGGCTGCTGGTCGGGCTGTTCGGCAGCGTCCAGGTGCTGTCCGGGTTCGGGCCCGGCGGGGACGTGCTGGTGCCGGGCGGGGACGCGGTCCTCGGCTGGACCTGGGCGCTCGGCGCGCTGGCGGTCGCGCTGGCGGTGGCCCTCGCGCCGCGGCGCTGGTTCGCCGACGTGCCGCTGCGCCGCCGCCCGGGCGTGCCGGGCCCGGGCGCCCCGGGCCCGAGCGCCCCGTGACCGGCGCCGAGGTCGACCCGCTCTACGGCGACGGCGACGCGGCCGGGGCCGCCGCGGGCACCGACGCGTTCCGCGCCGCGATGGGCCGGTTGCCCGCCGGCGTGGTCGTCGTCGCGGTGCGCTGGAAGGGCACCGACCACGCCATGACGGCCTCCGCGCTGACCTCCGTCTCCCTCGAGCCGCCGATGCTGCTGCTCTGCGTGCACCAGGACGCGCGGCTGCGCGACGCCCTCGACGACGTGGACACCTGGGCGGTCAGCGTGCTCGCCGACGACCAGGCCCCGGTGGCCGACTGGCTGGCCTCCCCGGGCCGGCCGGCGGTCGGCCAGCTGGACCGGGTGCCGCACGTCGCGGCGCCGCGGTCGGGCGCGGCGTGGGTGTCCGGCGCGGCGGCCTGGTTCGAGTGCCGGACGTCCCGGATCGTGCCGGCGGGGGACCACGACGTGGTGCTCGCGGACGTGCTGGAGTCGCGCGAGGGCGACCCCGCGGCGGGCTCGCTGGTGCACCTGCGCCGCCGGGTGCGCGGGCTGCGCTGAGGGCCGTGCCGGCCCGCCGGCGGCCGCGCGGTCGTCGTTGCGAAGTCGTGACCTGCGAACCCGGCCAAACCGGGGCAGAGGCGCGGGGCGGAACCGGGCGACGGCCGTAGAATCGGCGGTCGCGGCGCCCTGATCCCGGCACCGCGCACTCGCGAGGGGGAACCTGGATGGCGAAGGGCAGCGCGGAGGGCACCGAGCCCGTCGTGGACGGCGAGGGACCCGAGGAGCAGTGGTCCCCGCTCGACGAGTTCGAGCCCGAGCGCCCGCGGCGCTGGCTGCGCCCGACGCTGGTCGTCGGGGGCGTGCTGGTCGTGCTCGCGGGCGCCTACGTCGGCACCTCGTTCGCCCTGGCCGACCGGGTGCCGCGCGGCACCACCGTCGCCGGCGTCGAGATCGGCGGCATGTCCGCGGCCCGCGCGGAGCAGGCCCTGACCGACGGCCTCGGCGAGCTCGCGACGCAGCCGGTCCCGGTGAGCGCGCAGGACATGTCCGGCACGGTCGACCCGGCCGCCGCGGGCCTGACCTTCGACGCCGCCGCGACCGTCGACCGGCTCACCGGCGCGGACCTGCGCCCGCAGCGGCTGTGGCGGCACCTGACGGGCGGCGGCGCCGAGGCGCCGGTCACGGTCGTCGACGACGCGGCGCTGGACGCCGCGGTCGAGCAGCTGTCCGGGTCGCTGACCCTCGCCCCGGTCGACGGGTCGATCGCGTTCGCCGACGGGGAGGCGCACGCCGTCCCCGCGGAGGACGGCTGGGCGCTCGACGACGACGCCGCGCGCGCGACGCTGGTCGACACCTGGCTGACCGCCGCGCGCCCGCTCGAGCTCGCGACCGAGACCGTCGCCCCCGCCATCACCCAGGAGGCCACCGACGCGGCCCTGCAGGACGTCGCCTCGCGGGTCGTCGCGGCCCCGGTGGCGGTGCTGGTCGCGGGCCAGACGGTCGAGCTGCCGGTGGACGTCCTCGCCGCGACGGCGACGATGGTGCCGCAGGACGGCGAGCTGGTGCTGCAGATGGACGGCGCCGCGCTGGCGGAGGCCGTCCTCGCGCGCTCGACGAACCTGCTGACCACCGCGTCGGACGCCCGGTTCGAGTTCCAGGACGGCGCCCCGGTGATCGTGCCGGGCACCCCGGGCACGACGCTCGACCCGGCGGCGCTCGCCACCGCGGTCGCGGCGGCGACGCAGGCCGACCAGCGGGACGCCGCGGTCGAGCTCGTGGAGTCCGACCCGGCGCAGACCACCGAGGCGCTCCAGGCGCTGGGCGTCACCACGGTCGTGTCGGAGTTCTCCACGCCGCTGACGTCCGAGCCCCGCCGCACGCAGAACATCGCCGCCGGCGCGGCCGCGATCTCCGGCACGCTGGTCCGGCCGGGGGAGACCTTCAGCCTGACCGACGCGCTCGGGCCGATCGACGCCGCGCACGGCTTCACCACGGCCGGCGCGATCGTCAGCGGCGAGCACACCGACGCCTGGGGCGGCGGCCTGTCGCAGCTCTCGACGACCACCTACAACGCGGCGTACTTCGCCGGCATGGAGGACGTCGAGCACAAGCCGCACTCCGAGTGGTTCACCCGGTACCCGGCCGGCCGCGAGGCGACCCTGTTCACCGGCACGCTCGACATGCGGTGGAAGAACACCACCCCGTACGGTGCGCTCGTCCAGGCGTACGTCGCGGAGGGCAAGACGTGGGTCCGGATCTGGAGCACCCCGTACTTCGAGGTGAGCACCGAGGCCGGGCCGAAGACCAACGTCGTGCAGCCGACCACGGTGTACTCGCAGTCCGCGACCTGCTCGCCCCAGTCGGCGGGCAACCCGGGCTTCCGGATCACCAACACCCGGACCATCACGCTGAACGGCGAGGTCGTCGCGGTCGAGCCCTCCACCTGGACCTACAAGGCGCAGAACAAGGTCGTCTGCGGGCCCGACCCGGCCGCGGCGGCGCCGGCGGGCTGAGCGACGCGCGTCGGCGGCGCCGGTCAGCGGCGCGGGCGCCGCTCCGGGGCCGGCGGCACGACCTTGCCCAGCGCGATCTCGGCGCCCGGCACCCGCACGTCGCCCGCCCGGCGGGTCCGCACCGTGACGCCCTCGTCGTCGACGGCGACCAGGTCGCCGAGCACGTCGGTGTAGGGCTGCGGCTCGCCGGCGGGCAGCCGGCGCCGGACCACGACCCGCTGGCCGGCCCGCCAGGCGCGCCACGGGGCGTCGCCGGCGGCCGGGTCCGGGGGTCGCGGCGGGGGCGTCGCGTCGTCGCTGGTCACGTGTGGTCCTCGTCTCGTCGGCCCCGGCTGCGCCGGTCGTGCGCAGGTGAGCGATACTAGGAGCCGCCAGCCCGAGCCGACCCGGACCGCGCCCGACCGCCGAGGCGGGGCGCGTGGAGGACACCGTGACGTATGTGATCGCCCAGCCCTGCGTGGACGTCAAGGACAAGGCGTGCATCGAGGAGTGCCCGGTCGACTGCATCTACGAGGGCAAGCGGTCGCTCTACATCCACCCCGACGAGTGCGTGGACTGCGGCGCCTGCGAGCCCGTCTGCCCCGTCGAGGCCATCTACTACGAGGACGACGTCCCCGAGCAGTGGAGCGAGTACTACAAGGCGAACGTCGAGTTCTTCGACGACCTGGGCTCGCCGGGCGGCGCCGCCAAGATGGGCGAGATCCCCAAGGACCACCCGATCATCGCGACCCTGCCGCTCCAGGTGCACGGCGAGTAGAGCGCGTGGGCCTGCACACCGGCGCGCTGCCGGACTTCCCCTGGGACACCCTGACGGCGTACGGGGACCGGGCGCGCGCGCACCCGGACGGCATCGTCGACCTGTCGGTCGGCACGCCGGTGGACCCGACGCCGGAGGTGGTGCGCCGCGCGCTGGCCGACGCCGCGGACGCGCCGGGCTACCCGCAGACCTGGGGCACCCCCGCGCTGCGCGACGCCGTCGTGGCCTGGTACGCCCGGCGCCGCGGGGTGCCCGGCCTCGACCCGGCCGGCGTGCTGCCGACCGTCGGGTCGAAGGAGCTCGTCGCCCTGCTGCCCGCGCTGCTGCGCCTGGGCGCGGGCGACCTGGTCGCGCACCCCGCGGCGGCCTACCCGACGTACGACGTCGGCGCGCGCCTGGCCGGGGCCGAGCCGGTCGCGACGGACGACCCGGCCGCGCTGCTCGCGGGCCCGGACGGGGACCGGGTGCGGCTCGTCTGGCTGAACTCGCCGGGCAACCCGGACGGCGGCGTGCTGGGCGTCGAGGAGCTGCGCGCGGTGGTCGAGGCCGCCCGCGCCGCGGCCGCGCGCACCGGCCGGCCCGTCGTCGTGGCCTCCGACGAGTGCTACGCCGAGCTGGCGTGGGACGAGCCGTGGGCGACCGGCGGCGTGCCGAGCGTGCTGGACCCGCGGGTCACCGGCGGGGACGTCGCGGGCCTGCTGGCGCTGTACTCGCTCTCCAAGCAGTCGAACCTCGCGGGCTACCGGGCGGCGTTCGCCGCGGGCGACCCGGCGCTGGTCGCGGACCTGCTCGCCACCCGCAAGCACGTGGGGATGATCGTGCCCGCCCCGGTGCAGGCCGCGATGGCGGTCGCGCTGGGCGACGACGCGCACGTGGCCGAGCAGCGCGAGCGGTACCGCGCGCGGCGCTCGGCCCTGCTCGGGGCGCTCGTGGGGGCCGGGCTCGTCGTCGACCGGTCCGCCGCGGGGCTGTACCTGTGGGCGCGGCCGGCCTCCGGCGACGACGACTGCTGGGCCACCGTCGGCCGGCTCGCCGACCGCGGCATCCTGGTCGCGCCGGGGTCGTTCTACGGCGCCCCGCGGCACGTGCGGGTCGCGCTCACCGGCACCGACGAGCGGATCGCGGCGGCGGTCGAGCGGCTGGCGGCGGTCGACGCGCGCTGAGCCGGTGCGCGCGGCGGCCGGCGACGGCGGGCGCTCCCGCCTGCGAGCGCGCGTGTGACCCTCGTCACAGCGCCTCGCGCCGCTCCCGGGATGGTTCCGCCCGCGGACGGCACGTAGCCTCGACGCAGGCCGAGCCACCCCCGTGGCGCGCGCCCGCACCGCAGCGGCCGCCGGCAACCTGACCTGCACGACCTCGCGGACCGGACCGAGGTCCGAGCCCCGCACCCCGCCCGAGGAGGAGCGCCATGTCCGACGTCACCACCGAGCCTGTCCAGCTGGTCGTCGACGGCACCCCGCACGACCTGCCGGTGGTGCGCGCGACCGAGGGCAACGACGGCGTCGTCGTCTCCTCGCTGCTGCGCGAGACCGGCCTGGTCACCGTCGACCCCGGCTTCATGAACACCGCGTCCTGCGAGTCGCAGATCACCTACATCGACGGCGACGCCGGCATCCTGCGCTACCGCGGGTACCCGATCGACCAGCTCGCGGAGCGGTCGTCGTTCCTCGAGGTCGCGTACCTGCTGATCAACGGCGAGCTGCCCACCACGGACCAGCTCGAGGCGTTCGTCGAGCGGATCAACCGGCACACGTTCGTGCACGAGAACTTCCGCACCTTCATGGGCACCTTCCCGTCGGGCGCGCACCCGATGGCGGTCATGTCCTCCGCGATCAACGCGCTGCCGACGTTCTACCCGGAGTCGCTCGACCCGTTCGACCCCGCGACGGTCGAGCTCGCGACCGTGCTGATCCTCGCGAAGACCCGGACCATCACCTCGTACCTGCACCGCACGTCCCGCGGCGAGCCGCTGCTGTACCCGGACTACTCGCGCGGGTACATCGAGGACTTCCTCCGGATGACGTTCGCGGTCCCCTACCAGCAGTACGACGTCGACCCCACGGTGGTGCGCGCGCTCGACAAGCTGCTGATCCTGCACGCCGACCACGAGCAGAACTGCTCGACCTCGACCGTCCGCATCGTCGGCTCCAGCCACGCGAACCTGTACGCGTCGGTCGCCGCGGGCATCAACGCGCTGTCCGGCCCGCTGCACGGCGGCGCCAACGAGGCCGTGCTCAAGATGCTGGCCGAGATCCAGGCGAACGGCGGCGACGCCACCGAGTTCATGCGCCGGGTGAAGAACAAGGAGCAGGGCGTCCGGCTCATGGGCTTCGGGCACCGGGTCTACAAGAACTACGACCCGCGCGCCGCGATCGTGAAGGAGAGCGCCGACGCGGTGCTCGCCGCCCTCGGCAAGGACAACGAGCTGCTGGACATCGCCCGGAAGCTCGAGGAGATCGCGCTGTCCGACGAGTACTTCATCTCGCGCAAGCTGTACCCGAACGTCGACTTCTACACCGGCCTGATCTACAAGGCGATGGGCTTCGACGAGCGCATGTTCACCCCGCTGTTCGCGCTCGGCCGGATGCCCGGCTGGATCGCCCAGTGGCGGGAGATGATGACGGACCCGCAGACCAAGATCGGCCGCCCGCGCCAGGTGTACTCGGGCTCGCCGGAGCGGACCTTCGTCCCGGTCGAGGAGCGCTGAGGGCAGCACCGCCCGATCGGGCGAGCGCTTCCCCCGGATCGAGTCGGACGAACCGGTCAGAACCCGACGACCCGGACCGATCCGGGGGGACATGTCGCCCACTGAGGCCGCGCACCGACGCGGCAGCGGCCGGCGGCCAGGACCCGTGCGGGGGCGACGCGGGGTGCGGCCGACCGGTGTCGAGCGGGCCTTCGGGCCCGAGGAGATCATCGTCTCCAAGACCGACCCCAAGGGGGTCGTCACCTACGCGAACGACGTGTTCGTGCGCGTGAGCGGGTACCCCGAGGACGAGATCCTCGGCGCCCCGCACAACCTCATCCGGCACCCGGCCATGCCGCGCGCGGTGTTCCGGCTCATGTGGGACGTCATCCCCACGGGCCAGGAGCTGTTCGCGTACGTGCTCAACCTGGCGGCGGACGGCGGGCACTACTGGGTGCTCGCGCACGTCACCGCCTCGCGCGGGCCGGACGGCCGGGTGGTGGGGTACCACTCGAACCGCCGCTGGGTGCCGCCGGCCACGCGGCGCACGGTCGGCGACCTGTACGCCCGGGTCCGGGCCGCCGAGGACGCGCAGGGCAGCACGCCGGACGCGCTCGCGGCCGGCGCGGCGGCGCTGGGCGCCGTGCTGGACGGCGCCGGGCTGACGTACGACGAGTGGGTCTGGTCGCTCGCCGGCCGGGACGACGCCGACGGGGGTGCCGCGTGAGCGCCACGACGACGCGGGCCTGGCACCGCCCGCGGCCGGCCCGGGGCGCGGGCGGTGCGGGGGGTGCCGGGGGTGCCGGGGGTGCCGTGGGTGCCGGGTTCGGCGACGGCACGAGCGCCGCGCTGGAGGCGATCGCCGCGTTCTGCGAGCGCATCGCGGCGGGCGACCTCGAGGGGCGGCTGCCCGCGCTCGGCGACGACCCCGCCGTGCAGCGTGCGCGCGCCTCGCTCAACAGGCTGGCCGACCTGGTCGACGCCTACGTCCGCGAGTCCCAGGCGTCGCTGACCGCCGCGGGCGAGGGCCGGTTCCACCGCCGGTTCCTGCGCCGCGGCATGCCCGGGGCGTTCCGGGAGGGGGCCGCCCGGATCGACGGGGCACGCGCCGACCTGGAGCGCGCCGCGGGCCGCACCGCGCGCGACCAGGCGGAGCGCGCGGACCTGGCCGAGCGGATGGTCGCGGTCGCCGAGCGCGTCGCGGAGAGCGCGCAGCGGCTCGCGTCGTCGGCCGCCGCGCTGGGCGCCGCCGCCGAACAGGCCACGTCCGCCGCGCGCGACTCCCGCGCGACCGTCCGGGAGCTCGCGGACACCTCGGCGCAGATCGACGAGGCCGCCGGCCTGGTGAAGGCGATCGCCAGCCGGACCCGGCTGCTCGCGCTGAACGCGACCATCGAGGCCGCGCGGGCGGGGGAGGCGGGGCGCGGGTTCGCGGTCGTCGCCCAGGAGGTCCGCGCGCTCGCCGACGACTCCGCGGGCCGGTCCGACGACATCGCGCGGCAGGTCGCCGAGGCGCAGGCCGTGGCCGAGCAGGCCGGGCGGGCGATCGGGCGGATCGACGAGATCGTCGCCGGCATGTCCGGGCAGGTCGAGGCGGTCGCGGCGGCCGCCGGCGGGGGAGCCGCGACGGGCGCCCCGGCGCCGGGCCTCGCGGAGCTCGCCGAGCAGCTCCGGGAGGAGATCACGGCCTTCGCGACGCTCCGCTGACGCCGGCGGGCCCGGCCGCCACCCTCGCCGAGATAGGGCCTCCGCGCCGAGGTAGGACCGTCCGAGGCCCTATCTCGGGGCGCCGGTCCTATCTCGGCGAAGGCGGGCGGGGCGACCGGGGCGCGGAGCGAGTCAGGGGGTCGGGGACAGGGTGAGGGCGACCGTGCCCGCCGGGGCCGCGCCCGCGTCCGCCGCCGCCCCGCCCGCCGACCAGCCCTCGCCGCCGCGGTCCCACCGGCTGTCGCCGACCTCGACCGCGTCGAGGCTGAGCCCCTCCGCCACCGCGACGGCCCACTGCGCGACCGCCCAGGACGCGCGCGCCGGGTCGCCGCCGGTCGCCGCGGTCAGCCCGGCGACGTCGAGCAGCACGACCGGCCCCGCCGACCCGTCGGCCGCGCCGTCGACCGCCGCCGACACCGCCCCGCCGAAGTCCCGCTGCACCCGGGCGGCCACGGCGTCGACGTCGCCCGCCTGCGCCGCCGGGTCGAGGTCGCAGTCGAGCGCGCCCGGGGTCCAGCCGGTGAGCGCCGAGGCCCACGCGCGGGACCGGCCCTCGTGCTGGGCGTAGGCGTCCGGGAACCCCGAGCGCTGCACGGCCTGCGCGGCCTCGGTCACCGGCAGCTCGGTGTACCCCGGCACGGCGACCAGCCCGTCGTAGAACTTCCCGGTCGAGTACACCGGGTCCATGATCTGCTCGACCGTGCCCCAGCCCTGCGACGGGCGCTGCTGGAACAGGCCGACCGAGTCGCGGTCGCCGTAGTCGATGTTGATCAGCCGGGACTCCTGCAGCGCGGTCGCGAGCCCGATGGTCGCGGCGCGCGCGGGCAGCCCGCGCTGCGCCGCGGTCGCGGCGATCAGCGCGGCGTTGTCGGCCTGGTCCGCCGACAGCCCCCACGCCGTGCCGTCGACGGTCGCGGTGCACCGCCGGGACGCGGGCGAGGGGGACGTCCCGCCGAGCACCCACACGACCGCGCCCACCGCCCCGGCGAGCAGGACGACGGCGGCGAGCGCCGCGCAGCCCAGGCGCGAGGCCGTGCTGCTGCGGCGGCGGGACACGGCGTCAGTTCGCGTGCAGGGCGGCGTTGAGCGTGATGCCGGTGCCGGTGCGCGCGACCGCCTCGACCCCGCCGGTCAGCGAGTTGCGCCGGAACAGCACGCCGTCGGAGCCGGACAGCTCGCGGGCCTTGACCACGCGCGGGGCGCCGTCCTCGCCGGCCTGGCCGACCAGGGTCACCTTGGTGCCGGCCGTCAGGTAGAGGCCCGCCTCCACCACGCAGTCGTCGCCGAGCGAGACGCCGAGGCCGGCGTTCGCGCCGAGCAGGGACCGCTCGCCGATCGACACCCGCTCGCGGCCGCCGCCGGACAGCGTGCCCATGATGGACGCGCCGCCGCCGATGTCGCTGCCCTCGCCGACGACGACGCCCTGCGAGATCCGGCCCTCGACCATCGACGTGCCGAGCGTGCCGGCGTTGAAGTTCACGAAGCCCTCGTGCATGACCGTGGTGCCGGACGCCAGGTGGGCGCCGAGCCGGACCCGGTCGGCGTCGGCGACCCGCACGCCGTCGGGCAGCACGTAGTCGACCATCCGCGGGAACTTGTCGACGCCGAACACCGTCACCGGGCGGCCGGTCGCGGCGCGCAGCCGGGCGCGGGTGGTCTCGAACCCGTCGACCGCGCACGGCCCGTGGTCCGTCCACACGACGTTGGGCAGCGCGCCGAAGATGCCGTCGAGGTTGAGGGTGTTCGGCGCCGCGAGCCGGTGGGAGAGCAGGTGCAGCCGCAGGTAGGCGTCGGCCGTGTCGACCGGCTCGGCGTCCAGGTCCACGACGGTCAGCACGGTCTCGGTGCGGACGCCGCGGGCCACGTCGACGGCGACCAGCGCCGCGAGCTCCTCGGGGCACTCCGCGGCGGCGGGCACGTCGCCCAGCGCCGGCCGCGGGTACCACGTGTCGAGCACGGTTCCGGAGTCGGTGACGGTGGCCAGGCCCCAGGCCCAGGCGGTGCGGTCGGTCATGGCGTCCAGCCTAGGGGCCGTCGGCCAGGGGGTGGCCGCCCGCGGGTAGGGTCGCGGGCGTGACGACGACCACCCCGCTCGACCTGACCGCCGACCTCACCACGCTCACCGCCGCGATCTGCGACATCGCCTCCGTGAGCGGCGCCGAGGCGGCGCTGGCCGACGCGGTGGAGGAGGCGCTGCGGGCGTACCCGCACCTGGAGGTGCTGCGCGACGGCGACGCGGTGGTCGCCCGGACGCACCTGGGCCGGGCCGCGCGCGTCGTGGTCGCCGGGCACATCGACACCGTGCCGCTGACCACGGACCCCGCGAACCTGCCGACCCGGCTCGAGGGCGCCGGCGCGGACGCGGTGCTGTGGGGCCGCGGCACGGTCGACATGAAGGGCGGCGTCGCGGTGCAGCTCGCGCTCGCCGCCGCGCTGACCGAGCCGACCCGCGACGTCACCTGGGTGTTCTACGACCACGAGGAGGTCGAGGCGTCGCTGAACGGACTCGGCCGGATCGCGCGGGAGCACCCGGACTGGCTCGCCGCGGACTTCGCGGTGCTGTGCGAGCCGACCGACGCGGGCCTGGAGGGCGGCTGCAACGGCACGCTGCGCGCCGAGGTCCGGGTGCCGGGCGTCGCGGCGCACTCGGCGCGCGCCTGGACCGGCGTGAACGCGATCCACGGCGCGGCGCCGGTGCTGGCCGCGCTCGCGGCGTACGAGCCGGCCTCCGTCGAGGTCGACGGCCTGGTGTACCGCGAGGGCCTGAACGCCGTGCTGATCAGCGGCGGCGTCGCCACCAACGTGGTGCCGGACCGGTGCGTCGTCACCGTGAACTACCGGTTCGCCCCGTCGCGCTCCGTCGCGGAGGCGGAGGCGCACGTGCGCGACCTGTTCGACGGGTTCGAGGTCGTCGTCACCGACTCCGCCGCCGGCGCGCGCCCGGGGCTGGACGACCCGGCGGCCGCCGAGTTCGCCGCCGCGGTGCTCGGCGTGACGGGCGGGGCGCCCGCGCCCAAGTACGGCTGGACGGACGTCGCGCGGTTCTCCGCGCTCGGGGTGCCCGCGGTGAACTTCGGCCCGGGCGACCCGCTGCTGGCGCACAAGGACGACGAGCGGCTGCCGGTCGCCCAGCTCGACCTGTGCCACGCCGCGCTCCGGGCCTGGCTGACGGCCTGACCCGGCCGGTCACGCGGGGTTCACCCGGCCGCCGCCGGGGGCGCCCGTGCGGGCACGGCCGCGGACCGTAGAGTCGGGCCCATGAGCGACGACGGCGTTCCCGTGCCGGGCTCGGGGTACCGCAAGGGCCCCGTGCTGCTGCGGCGCGGGCAGATCCCGACCACCACGTCCGACCAGCGCCTGCTGTCCGGCGGCGACGGCGCCGACTGGCTGCACGGCGACCCGTGGCGCGTCATGCGGATCCAGAGCGAGTTCGTCGAGGGCTTCGGCGCGCTCGCGGAGCTCGGGCCGGCGGTCAGCGTGTTCGGCTCCGCCCGCACGCTGCCCGAGCACCCCGACTTCGCGCTCGGCGAGGAGGTCGGCCGGCTGCTGGCCGAGGCCGGCTACGCGGTCATCACCGGCGGCGGCCCCGGCATCATGTCGGCCGCCAACAAGGGGGCGTCCGAGGCGGGCGGCCTGTCGGTCGGGCTGGGCATCGAGCTGCCGTTCGAGCAGGGCATGAACCCCTGGGTCGACCTCGGGGTCAACTTCCGGTACTTCTTCGCCCGCAAGACGATGTTCGTGAAGTACGCCGAGGGCTTCATCGTGCTGCCCGGCGGCTTCGGCACGTTCGACGAGCTGTTCGAGGCGCTGACCCTGGTGCAGACGCACAAGGTCACCGAGTTCCCGATCGTCCTGGTCGGCACCGACTACTGGCAGGGGCTGCTCGACTGGCTGCGCGGCCCGGTGCTGGAGCGCGGCATGATCCGGGAGGCCGACCTGGCGCTGATCCGGCTGGTCGACGACCCGGAGGAGGCCGTGCGGATCGTGCGCGACCGCGGGGTCGAGCTGCGCGCCGCCGAGCGCGAGGCAGCCGCCGCGGCCGAGCGGGCGCAGGAGGAGGCCGAGGCGGAGGTGGCGGACGAGGCGGAGGACGCCGCGGGTGGGCGCTGAGCCCGACGCCGCGCCGGCGCCCGGCGTCCCCGCCGCCGGCGCGCCGCTGCTGCTCCGCGGCCGCTGGTTCGGGCCCGGCCGTCCCGTCGTCATGGCGGTGGTGAACCGGACCCCGGACTCGTTCTACGCCGCCGCCCGGTACGACGACGCGGGGGCGGACGCCGCCGTCGCGCGCGCCGAGGAGGAGGGCGCCGACCTGGTGGACCTCGGGGGCGTGCGCGCCGGACGGGGGCCCGCGGTCGACGTCGCGGAGGAGATCGCCCGGGTCGTCCCGCTGGTGGAGCGCGTCCGCCGCCGGCACCCGGACCTGCTGGTCAGCGTCGACACCTGGCGGGCCGAGGTCGCGCGCGCCGCGGCCGACGCCGGCGCCGACCTGCTCAACGACACCTGGGCCGGGCACGACCCCGCGCTCGTGGAGGTCGCGGCCGAGCGGGGGCTGGGCGTGGTGTGCTCGCACACCGGCGGGCTGCCGCCGCGCACCGACCCGCTGCGGGTGACCTACCCGCTGCCCGACGACGCCCCCGCCGGCGCGGACCCGCGGGACGGGGTGCTGCTCGACGTGCTGGCCACCCTGCGCGCGGCCGCCGCCCGGGCCGTCGACCTCGGGGTGCACCCGGCGAGCGTGCTCGTCGACCCGACGCACGACTTCGGCAAGAGCACGTGGCACTCGCTGCACCTGGTGCGGCGCACGGCCGCGCTCACCGCGCTCGGGCACCCGGTGCTGGTCGCGCTCTCCCGGAAGGACTTCGTGGGGGAGACGCTCGACCTGCCGCCCGAGGACCGGCTGGAGGGCACGCTCGCGGCGACGTCGCTGGCGGCCTGGCTCGGCGCGCGGGTGTTCCGGGCGCACGACGTCCGGGCGACCCGGCGGACGGTCGACATGGTGGCGGCGCTCCGCGGCGACGCGCCCCCGGCGCGCGCCGTGCGGGGCCTGGCGTGACGGCGGGACCCGGCGTGACGGCGGGCTCGCCCGCACCCGCGCGCCGCGCCGCCCTCGACCCCCGCACCTGGCCGTGGTGGGCGCAGGCGCTCGCGGTCTACGCCGCCGCCCGCGCGTTCTCCGCCGTCGTCCTGCTCGTCGTCGCCACCCGGCAGGCCGCCAGCGGCTGGACCGCCGCCGCCCCGGGGTACGCGGACTACACGGGCCTGATGTGGGACGCCACCTGGTACCGGACGATCGCCGAGGGCGGCTACCCGGCGCAGCTGCCGGTCGGCGCCGACGGCGTCGTGCAGCAGAACGCGTGGGCGTTCTTCCCGCTGTACCCGTTCCTGGTGCGTGCGCTGATGACCGTCACCGGCGGCTCCTGGGCCGTCGTGGCGCCGACGGTGTCGCTGCTCGCCGGCGCCGGCGCGGTGCTGCTCGTGCACCGCGCCGTGCTGCGCGGGGCGCCCCGGGCCGTGGCCGCGCGCCCCGGCCTCCCGCTGGCGACGGTGCTGCTGGTCAGCGTGTTCCCGACCTCGGTGGTGCTGCAGGTCGGCTACACGGAGTCGCTCGCGCTGCTGCTGGTCGCCGCCTCGCTGCTGGCGATCGTCACCCGGCGGTACGGCTGGGCGTGCGCCGCGGTGCTGGCGCTCGGGTTCACCCGCGCCGTCGCGCTGCCGATGGCGGTCGTCGTGCTGGTGCACGCCGTCGTGCGGTGGCGGGAGTGGCGCGCGGCGGGGGAGCGGCCGCCGGGCCGGGACCTGGCCGGGATCGCCGCCGTCGGGCTCGCCGCGGTCGTGTCCGGCTTCGCGTGGCTCGCGATCTGCGGCTGGGTGACCGGCGTGCCCGACGCCTACCTGCAGACCCAGGAGGCCTGGCGCGGCGCGGCGACCACCGCCCCGTTCGCGGGCTGGTCGTACGTGCCGGCGTTCTGGTTCGGCGCCGCGTGGCCCCTCGTGGTGCTCGCGGCGGCGGCGTTCGTGGTCGCCTGCCTGGTCGCGCCGTCGGCCTGGCGGCTCGGGCGCGAGCTGCACGCGTGGTCCGCCGCCTACCTGCTCTACCTCGCGGCCGCGGTCGAGCCGGGCAGCAGCCTGGCCCGGTTCCTGCTGCTGGCGTTCCCCCTGGGCGCCGCGACGGCGGGCCTCGTGACCCGGCCGCGCGCGGCGCGGTGGGCGTGGACCGGCGCGGTGGTGGTCCTCATGCTCGTGCTCCAGGTCGTCTGGGTCTGGCGCATCTGGCGGTTCGTGCCGCCGTCCGGCTGGCCGCCGTGACCGTCCCGCGGACCCCCCGGCGCCCCGCCGCGGCGGCCCCGCAGGGGCCTGACGAGCGGGTTGGCGCACGCACCGCGCGCCGACGGCCCCGCCTTGTCGCCCCGGTGAACTAGACTGAGGCCTGGACATCCGGGAGCCGGAGGCCCGCTCCTGCCCGTCCCGCCCCCCGCGGGCGCGGAGGGACCGGGCGCCCGGAAGCCCAGCTGACGACGCGAAGGAGAGCCACGCATGGCCGCGATGAAGCCGAGGACTGGCGACGGTCCGCTCGAGGTGACCAAGGAGGGCCGCGGCATCGTCATGCGGGTCCCGCTCGAGGGCGGTGGCCGACTCGTCGTCGAGCTCAACGCGACCGAGGCGCAGGAGCTGGGCGAGGCCCTGACCTCCGTCGTCTCCTGACCGCGCGGGACGCGCTTCCGACGTGGCTCGCACCCTGACCTCCCCCGCCGTGCGCATCGGCCGCGCGGTCCCGGCGGTCGGCCTCGCGGCCGGCTCGCTGGCGACCTCGGAGCTGCTGCTCGAGCCCGGCGTCGACGCGGTGGCCGTCCCGGTCGCCCCGGCGGCGCCGGACGACACCGACCTCCAGCCGCGCCGCGGCACCGCCGACGCGGCGGCGCGGTACGGCATCGACCTGGCCGAGCTCGCGGAGCGGGCCGGGCTCACCGGCGCCGCCGGCGAGGCGTGGACGCTGCTGCTCCCGCGCCCCGTCGGCAGCGCCACGGGGGCCCTGCCCTGGGCGGGCCTGCCCCGCCGGCTCGTGCTGGTGGGCGTCGGCGACGGCACCCCGGACGAGCTCCGGCGCGCCGGGGCCGCGCTGGCCCGTGCCACCCGCGGCCTGGGCCGCGTGCTCACCACCGTCGCCACCGAGCCGGGCGCCGACGGCCCGCGCGCGGTGCGCGCGTTCGCCGAGGGCTACCTGCTCGCCGGCTACCGCGTGCAGCGGATCGGCGCGCCCGCGTCGCCGAAGGAGGCGCCGGCCGCGGAGCTCGTGGTCGTCGGCCGCGAGGGCGTCCGGGTGCAGGCCGCGCTCGACGAGGCCGTGCGCGGCGCCACCGCCACCTGGCTGGTGCGCGACCTCGCCAACACCCCGTCCAGCATCAAGGACCCGGCCTGGGTCGCCGACCGCGCGTCCGAGCTGGCGCGCGCCGCCGGCCTGCGGGTCGAGGTGCTCGGCCCGCGCGAGCTGGAGGCCCAGGGCTTCGGCGGCATCCTCGCCGTCGGCGGCGGCTCGGCGTCGACCCCGCGCCTGGTCACCGTCACCTACGACCCCGCGGGCCCCGCCGGCACCGCGGGGC
This sequence comes from Cellulomonas sp., assembly GCF_035634735.1. Taxonomy (GTDB): domain Bacteria; phylum Actinomycetota; class Actinomycetes; order Actinomycetales; family Cellulomonadaceae; genus Cellulomonas. Next base: position 12,371 of record NZ_DASQCJ010000054.1, on the reverse strand, counting down.
GCCGGCGCCAGCACGTCGTGGTCGTCGGCAAGGGCATCACCTACGACACGGGCGGCCTGTCGATCAAGCCGCGCGAGGCGATGGTGCCCATGAAGACCGACATGGCGGGCGCGGCCGTGGCGCTGGCGACCGTGCTCGGCGCGGCCGCCGCCGAGGTGCCGCACCGGGTCACCGCGGTGCTGCCGCTCGCGGAGAACCACTTCGGCGCCTCGTCCTACCGGCCGGGCGACGTCCTGCGGATGTGGGGCGGCCGCACGGTCGAGATCGCGAACACCGACGCCGAGGGCCGGCTGGTGCTCGGCGACGCGCTGGCCTGGGCCGACGCGACGCTCGCCCCGGACCTGCTGGTGGACGTCGCGACCCTCACCGGCGCGGCCAGCCTGGGCCTGGGCAAGCAGCACGGCGCGCTGTACGCGACCGACGCCCGGCTCGCCGCGGCGCTCGAGGCCGCGGGCGCGGAGTCGGGCGAGCCGGTCTGGTCGATGCCGCTGGTCGAGGACTACGCCGACGCGGTGCGGTCCACCGTCGCGGACCTGCGGCACGTCCCGCAGGACCTGAAGTACGGCGGCGGGTCCATCACGGCGGCGCTGTTCCTGCGCGAGTTCGTCGGCGCCCGCACCTGGGCGCACCTCGACATCGCCGGGCCGGCGCGCTCGACGGCGGACCGGCACGAGGTCACCGAGGGGGCGACCGGGTTCGGCGCGCGGCTGCTGCTGCGCTGGCTCGCGGCGCTGCGCTGAGCCGTCGCGGCGCGCCGAGCCGACGCGCCGCCCGGGACGACGACGGCCGCCCACCCCACGGGGTGGGCGGCCGTCGTCGTCCCTGGGCGGCCCGGGCCGGTCGCGCCGGGGCGCGCGGCGTCAGCGGCGCACGGCCACCAGCAGGCCGTCGCCCACCGGCAGCATCGCCGGCATCAGGCGGTCGTCCTCGCGGACCAGCCGCCCGGTCTCGCGCACCAGCGTCGTCGCCTCGTCCCGGCGCGCCGGGTCGGCGACCCGGTCGTGCCACAGCGCGTCGTCCACGGCCAGCACGCCGCCGGGGCGCAGCAGCCGCACCGCCCGCTCGACGTACGCGGGGTAGCTCTCGATGTCGGCGTCCACGAACACCAGGTCGTAGGCGCCGTCGGTCAGCCGCGGCAGCACGTCCAGCGCCCGGCCGGAGATCGTGCGGGTGCGCGCCGCGCGGACCCCCTCCTCGGCGAACGCCTGCTTGGCCGCGCGCTGGTGCTCCACCTCGACGTCGATGGTGGTCAGCACGCCGTCCGACGGCATCCCGCGCAGCAGGTGCAGGCCGCTGACGCCCGCGCCGGTGCCGACCTCGACCACCGCGCGCGCCCGGGAGGCCGCGGCCAGCACGGTGAGCGCGGCGCCGGTCCCGGGCTGCACCGGCGTGCAGCCGAGCTCGCCGGCGCGGTCCCGCGCGCGCAGCAGGGTGTCGTCCTCGGGGACGAAGCCCTCGGCGTAGACCCAGCTCGCGGCCTTGTCGGTGGCGATGGTGTCCTCCTGGTCTCAGGGTCGTGCGGGGGAGTCGTGCCAGGCTGGCGCGGCGGCCGGTGCGCGGACGTGCGCGGGCGCTGGCCAGCCTAGTGCGCGGGGCGGCCCGCGGCGGCGCGGCGCCCCGGGCGGCGGCGGTCGCGGAGGCCGGCCGGCCTCACCCGCTCGCGCGGGAACCGGGCGGGACCTGTGTGCGTTGTGCGGGGACAGGGGTGGGCCGGGTTCGCACCCGGCCCCGGGTCCTGGGACACTGGGTTTCTGGGACCTCGCGCCGCACCCGCGGCCCCCGACGCAGAAGGACGTGGATGGCGACCTCGTTGCCCGACCCGGACTGGCAGCCCCCGACCTGGGAGGCGATCGTCCGGGAGCACTCCGCGCGCGTGTACCGCCTCGCCTACCGGCTGACCGGCAACCGGCACGACGCCGAGGACCTCACGCAGGAGGTGTTCGTGCGCGTCTTCCGGTCGCTGTCCACGTACACCCCCGGGACGTTCGAGGGCTGGCTGCACCGGATCACGACCAACCTGTTCCTCGACGGCGCCCGCCGCCGCCAGCGCATCCGCATGGACGCGATGGGGGAGGACGGCGACCGCTACCCGGCCACCGACGCCGGGCCCGAGCGCGCCTTCGAGCACGACAACCTCGACGTCGACGTGCAGCGCGCGCTCGACGAGCTGCCCCCGGAGTACCGCGCCGCCGTCGTGCTGTGCGACATCGAGGGGCTGTCCTACGAGGAGATCGCGGTCACCCTCGGCATCAAGCTCGGCACCGTGCGCTCGCGCATCCACCGCGCCCGGGCGCGGCTGCGGGTGGCGCTGGAGCACCGCTCGCCGGCGGCCGTGCGCGCCGCGGCCGCGGAGTCCGCGGACGGTCGCACGTCCGAGGTGACGGCCCCGGCGGGTGCCCGGTGAGCGGGCACCTCGGGGACCGGGTCAGCGCCCTGGTCGACGGCCAGCTCACCCCGGCCGCCGCCGAGCGGGCGCTCGCGCACGTCGCGGGCTGCCCCCGGTGCGCCGCCGACCTCGCCGCGGCGCGGGCCGCCCGGCGGGTCCTGTCCGACTGCGACGACGTCCGGCCCGCCGGCGACCTCACGGCCCGGCTGCTCGCGCTGGGCGGCGCGCCCGTGCCCACCGGTGCCGGCGCACCGGGCGGGCCGGGGGCCGCGCGGCCGATGGACCCGTTCGTGCCGCCGTCCGCCGTGCGCGGCGCGGCCGCGTTCACCGGCGCCCCGACGACGGCCGGCTCCGGGATCGGGGGCCTGCTCGGCGGGCGCGGTCCGTTCGGCGAGGGCGTCCTCGGCGGGCGGTCCGTGCTCGGCGGGTCGGTGCTCGGCTCGCGCCGGGTGCTCGGCGACCGCCCCGTGGTCGGCAGCGCGCCCGGCTCCGCGGGCGCCGCGACCCGTCGGGGCCTGCGCGCCGCCGTGGGCTCGCTCACCGGCCTGGGCGTCGTCGCGGTCGGGCTGTTCCTGCTCGGCGACCGCCCCACGGTCGCCCCGGTGACCGAGTCCACCGAGGCGCTGCAGCTGCTCGGCGACGCGGGCACCGCCGCGCTCCCGGTGGTCGCCGGCGGCGCGGACGGCACCTCCGTCGGTCCCGCCGCGGGCGGCAGCACGCAGGACTACCTGGACTGGATGCGCGCCGAGGGGTGGACCTGCCCCGAGCAGGTCCCCGCCGGGTGGTCCGTCACCGCCGTGCACCTGCGCGACGACGGCAGCACGCTCGAGGTCGACCTGTCCGGGCCGACCGGCGACGTGGTCGTCACCGAGCAGCACGGCCGGCTCGACGTGTCCGCGCTGACCGCCGCCGAGCCGATCGACGTCGAGGGCCGCACCGTCTACCTGCTGTCGGCCGAGCCCTGGCACGCGGCCTGGCAGTCCGGGGACACCGTGGTCGAGGTGGTGTCGTCCCGCACCGGGCCCGGCGCCGCCGCCGTGGTCGCCCAGTTCCCCGAGGGCCAGTTCGACGCGGGCCTGAGCGCCCGCCTGACCCGCGGGTGGGACACGTTCGCCGCCGCGGTGCACCTGCCGTGACCGCGCCCGACGAGCGCGCCGGGGACGGGGACGGGACCGCGGAGCGGCCCGCTACCGGCGACCGGTCCGTGCCGGCCGACCGGCCCGCTGCCGGCGACCGGCCGACGGCCGACCCGTTCGCGCCGCCGCCGCGCGCCCCGCGGGGCTGGACGCCGCCGCCCGCCTGGGGCGCGCCGGCCGAGACGCCGCCGCCGGCGCCCTGGGCCGGGGTCGCGCAGCCCGGCGCCGCCCAGCCCGGCGCCGCCCGGCCCGGGGCCGCCCAGCCCGGCGCCGCCGTGCCCGCGTCGCCGTACGGCCCCGGCGGCGCGGCCGACCCGTACGCCGCCCCGCACCCCGCGGGCGCGGCCCCGCAGCCCCCGCACCCCGCGCCCGCCCCGTCCGGGTGGGGCGCGCCGTCCCCCTGGGGCGCGCCCGCCGGCCTCGCCGCCCCCGGTGGCCCCGCCGCGCCCGCGTCGGCCCACCCCGGCGCCCGGCACGGCCTCCCCGCGACCGCCCTCCCGCCGTCCCCGCTGCCGGCCGACCCGGCCGCGGCGCCGGCACCCGCGGTCCTGCCCCCGGGCGTGCTCCCGCCCCCCATGCCCGAGCTCGGCGTCCCCGTCCCCGCGCGCCGCGGCCGCCGGCGCCGGCGGGTGCCGCTCGGCCTCGTGGCCGGCCTGGTCGTCGCCGCCTTCGCCGCGGGCCTGCTCGGCGGCGTCGTCGGCGCCCGGGTCGACCGCGACGACGCGCACCTCGCGGACGCCGGGCTGCCCGCCGCCGTCGGCACGGGCGCGGGCGACCGCGCGCCGGACAGCGTGGCCGGCATCGCCGCGACGGTGCTGCCCTCGGTCGTCTCGATCGAGGTGTCCTCGGCGTCCGGCGGCTCGACCGGCTCCGGCCTCGTGCTCCGCCAGGACGGCTACATCCTCACGAACCACCACGTCGTCGCGGGCGCGTCGGGCGCGGGCTCGTCGATCGTCGTGCTGCTGGCGGACGGTTCGCAGCTGCCCGGCACGATCGTCGGCAGCACGGCCGACTACGACCTCGCGGTCGTCAAGGTCGAGGCCGAGGGCCTGACCCCCCTGGTGCTCGGCGACTCCGACGCGGTGCAGGTCGGCGACCCGGTCGTCGCGATCGGCGCCCCGCTCGGCCTCGCGGGCACCGTGACCACCGGGATCGTCAGCGCGCTCAACCGCCCGGTCGCCGCCGGCGACGGCACCGAGGAGACCGCGTTCATCAACGCGATCCAGACCGACGCCGCGATCAACCCCGGCAACTCGGGCGGCCCGCTCGTGAACGCCGCGGGCGAGGTCGTCGGCATCAACTCGGCGATCGCCCAGCCGCCCGGAACCTCGGCGACCAGCGGCGGCAGCATCGGCCTCGGGTTCGCGATCCCGTCCAACCAGGCGCGGCGCACCGCCGAGCAGCTGATCGAGACCGGCGTCGCCACCTACCCGGTGATCGGCGTGCTGCTCGACGGGACGTACACGGGCGAGGGCGTCCAGGTCGCGACCGCGCCGCAGGGCGCCCAGCAGCCGGTGACGCCGGGCGGCCCCGCGGACCGCGCGGGCATCCGGGCCGGCGACGTCATCCTGGCGATCGACGGCCGCCCGGTGACCGCGTCGGACGAGCTGGTGGTCGCGATCCGCGCGCGCACGCCCGGGGACGCCGTCTCGCTGCGGGTGCGCGCCGCCGACGGCGCCGAGCGGGACGTGCGCGTCGTGCTCGACGAGTCCGCGCAGGGCTGACCCGGACGGGCGACCCCGACCGCTAGGTCGGGCGGGCCGCGGACGGTAGCCTGGGGCGCGTGTTCGGGATCAACGGCGGCGAGCTCCTCGTGATCCTGGTCGTGGCCGTCATCGTCATCGGACCCACCCGGCTGCCGAAGTACGCCGAGCAGCTGGCCCGCCTGACCAAGCAGGCCCGGCACTTCCTCGCGGACGCGCGCGAGCGCGTCGACAGCGAGCTGGGCGACGAGGTCAAGGACATCGACTGGGCCGCGCTCGACCCGCGGCGCTACGACCCCCGCCGGATCGTCCGCGACGCCCTGCTCGACCCCGAGCCGGCCCCCGCCGGCGCGCGCACCGCGGCCGCGGCCGCCGGCGCCGGTGCCGCGGGGCACGCCGCGCGCGCCGCCCCGTCGACGACCCCGCTGCCGCCCGGCGCGCCGGCCCCGTTCGACGACGAGGCCACCTGACCGCTGCCGAGCACCGGCACCCCGCCCCCTCCTGCACGGGCCACCCGCCCCCGACCGTCAGAATGGACCCATGGCCTCCGGCTCCCCTCGCATCTTCTCCGGGATGCAGCCCACCTCCGACTCCCTCCACCTCGGCAACTACCTCGGCGCGCTCACCCAGTGGGTCGCGCTGCAGGACGCCTACGACGCGCTGTACTGCGTGGTGGACCTGCACGCCCTGACGGTGTCGCCCGACCCCGTGCAGCTGCGCGAGCGCACCCGGCGCACCGCGGCCCAGTACCTGGCGGCGGGTGTGGACCCGGAGCGCTCCATCCTGTTCGTGCAGTCGCACGTCGCGGAGCACGCGGAGCTGGCCTGGCTGCTGTCCTGCCAGACGGGGTTCGGCGAGGCCGGCCGGATGACGCAGTTCAAGGACAAGTCGGCCAAGCACGGCGCCGAGGGCACCACGGTCGGCCTGTTCACCTACCCGATCCTCATGGCGGCGGACATCCTGCTGTACGACACGGCGCTCGTGCCGGTCGGCGAGGACCAGCGCCAGCACCTCGAGCTGACCCGCGACCTGGCCGAGCGGCTGAACAAGCGGTTCGGTGACGGCACCGCGGTCGTGCCGGACGCGCACATCGTCAAGGCCACCGCGAAGATCTACGACCTGCAGGACCCGACCGCGAAGATGAGCAAGTCGGCGTCGAGCCCCAACGGCATCATCGAGCTGCTCGACCCGCCCAAGACCGTCGCCAAGCGGATCCGGTCCGCGGTCACCGACGCGGGCTCGGAGATCCGGTTCGACCGGGAGAACCAGCCCGGCGTCGCGAACCTGCTGACGATCTACTCGGCGCTCACCGGCCGCGACGTCGAGGCGATCGTCGCGGACTACGCGGGCAAGGGCTACGGCCACCTCAAGGTCGACCTGGCGGACGTGGTCGTCGAGTTCCTCGCCCCGTTCCAGGAGCGGGTGAACGGCTACCTCGCCGACCCGGCCTCGCTGGACGCGGTGCTCGAGGACGGTGCCGAGCGGGCGCGGGCCATCGCGCGGGGCACGCTCGACCGGGTCGCGGACCGCTTCGGGCTGCTGCCCCGCCGCCGAACGGCATGAACCCCACCGGGCCGTTCGCCGACGAGCTCCGGATCGGCGTCGCGGTCTCCGTCCCGGAGCCCTACGCGGCCGAGCTGCAGGCGGCGCGCGCCCGCGTCGGCGACCCCGGCGCCCACCTGATCCGCCCGCACATCACGCTGCTCGGGCCGACCGTCCTGCCGACGGCCGCGCTGCGCGAGGCGGAGGAGCACCTGCGGGCGGTGGCCGCCGCGCACGCGCCGTTCACCGTGCACCTGCGGGGGACCGCGACCTTCCGGCCGGTCTCGCCGGTGGTGTTCGTCGAGGTGGTCGAGGGCATCGCGTCCTGCGAGCTGCTCGAGGTGGCGATCCGGTCCGGGATCCTCGACCAGGAGCTGCGGTTCCACTACCACCCGCACGTCACCATCGCGCACGAGGTGCCGGACGACGCGCTGGACCGGGCGTTCGCCGAGATGGCGGGCTTCGAGGCGCGGTTCGACGTCGCGGAGATCCACGTCTACGAGCACGGGGACGACGGCATGTGGCGGACGATCGGGGCGTTCCCGCTCGGCGGCTGACGGGTCCGGCGCCGCCCACCGGCGCTGCTCACCGGCGCTGGCCGCCGGCGCGGACGCCCGCGGGCCGCTGACCGGCGGCGACGCCCCCGCTCCGGATGCCGAGCCGCCGCGCGGTCCCTAGGGTCATCGGCATGGGAGTCCCGGCCGAACCGCAGGGCGCCGGGCGGGCGCACGCCGCCGCCGCGAGCGCGGAGGACGTCGCCGCCGGCAACCGGCACGACGTCGGGGCGCGGGTGTACCCCGGCGGGTTCGCCGGGCTCGCCGCGCGCGGCAAGGCCGTGCTGGCCTGGTGGCAGCGCACCCGGGCGGCGCGCGCGAACGCGCGGTTCGGGGAGGCCGGCGGCGGCGTCCTGACCGGTGGCATCGCCTACGCCACGATCTTCTCGGTGTTCGCCGGGCTGACCATCGGCTACTCGGTCTTCATGGCGGTGCTCGGCAACAACGAGGCCCTGCGGCAGACCGTCCTCGACACGATCGACGCGAACCTGCCCGGCCTGGTGATGACCAGCAGCGACGACGAGACGGGCGTCATCGACCCCGACACGCTCCAGCTGAGCACCGGCGTCGGCGTCGCGGGGCTCGTGGCGTTCGTGGTGCTCCTGGTCAGCGCGATCTCCGCCATGGCCGCCCTGCGCACCGCCGTGCGGGCGATGTTCGCGGCCGAGGGCGCCGGCGGCAACGCGGTCACCGGCAAGCTGCGGGAGCTCGGCGGCTTCGCCGGCATCGGCCTGGCGATCCTGGTCTCGGCCGTGCTGAGCATCGCCACCACCACGGCCGCCGACTGGGCGCTCACCGTGCTCGGCCTGGACGGGTCGACCGTCGGGTCCCTCGTGCTCCGCGGCGCGGGCATCCTCGTGGCGTTCGTGGTCGACGCCGGGACGTTCGCGCTGATCGTGCTGGTGCTCGCCGGGCAGCGGCCGGCGTGGCCCGACCTGCGGCAGGGCATGCTGGTGGCGGCGCTCGGGCTCGGCGTCGTGCGGGTGCTCGGCACCTCGGTTGTCGCGGGCTCGGCGGACCGCAACGCGATCCTCGCGTCGTTCGCGGTCATCGTGACGCTGCTGATCTGGATCAACCTGATCGCCCGCATCGTCCTGCTGGCCGCCGCCTGGACCGCCGACCCCCCGCCGGCCGACCCCCCGGCCGAGGACGCCACCCCCGCCTGACCCGCGCGTTCCCCTTGCTCGAGTGGAGCGTTCTGCCCGACACGCCGGGGCGTGTCCGGCAGAACGCTCCACTCGTCTCCACTGTCGTGGCCGTTGTCCACAGGGCCGTCGCGCGGGGGTGGCCGCGTCGGAACTGCCACCCGCACAGTGGGTCGATGACCCGAGCACTCGCCACCGGCCCGCGGATGCGTCCCGACCCCGGCGGCGACCTGCCCGCTGTCGTGTCCACACGCGATGCCGTCGCCCGAGGGCGCCGGGGCGACCTCCGCGCGGGCTACGTCCGGGTCGCGCGGGGGGTGCACGTCGCCGCGGGTACCCAGATCGACGACCCTGACGTGCGGATCGCCGTCGCGATGACGGGCGCTCCCGAGACCGTCACGCTCGGCGGTTGGGCGGCGGCCCGGCTCCACGAACGGGATGCGTTGCGCAGTCGGGCTGCGTCGCACGGCTCGCGAGGTCCCCGCGGCCGCGATGACGGTGCGCTCCTGTTCGACGGGGCGGTCGTCGGGGGTCGTCCCGGCGACCTCCGACCCGTGCTGCTCCTCGGCCCGCCCGAGACCCGGCTGGCACCGCGTGCCGGCGAGCGCCTGCTGCGCAGCCGGGTCGCGCCGCACGAGCGCGCGGCGCTCGACGGCTACGCGATCACGGACGTCACGCGCACGGCGTTCGACCTCGCGCGGACCTCGCCGCCGGTCGACGCGGTCGTCGGGCTGGACCGGCTGCGCGCCCTGGGGCTGCTCTGCGCCGAGGACCTCCAGATCCTGGTGCGTGAGCGGTCGCGGTGGCGGGGCGCCGGCGCCGCTCGGCGCGCGCTCGCCCTCTCGACCGACGGCGTGGAGTCGCCGCAGGAGACGCGGATGCGCCTCGTGTGGCTCGAGGCGGGCTTGCCCGCACCGGTGTGCAACCCCGACGTGCTGGACGAGGACGGACTGTTCGTGGCGCGGGTCGACGTGCTCGACCCGGCCAGCGGGCTCGCCGCCGAGTACGACGGAGCGGTGCACTCCGGTGCAGAGCGACGGAGCGCGGACGCCGCACGTCAGGAGCGGTTGCGCGCGCTGGGGGTCGAGGTGCTGCGCGCCACGTCGGTCGACCTCGCGACCGCCGAGGCACGCGCCCGCTGGCAGGGGCGGGCGCGAACGGCGTACGCACGAGCTGTCGCGCAGCGGCCGACGGCCCGCTGGCACCTCGCGCCGACGCGCTGACTCGCTGCCCGGCAGGCAGCGGCGGTGGACGACAGTGGAGCGTTCTGCCCGACACGCCGGCGCGTGTCGGGCAGAACGCTCCACTGAAGCTCGGAACGGCCTAGCGTTCGGGCACGTGAGAGACACGGGTGAACCCCGCGCCGGGGGACGACCGGGCGGCGTCGGGCGCGACCTCGCGCGGGGCCTGCTCGACGGGCTCGTCGAGATGGTCGTCACCGCCGCGGCCGTGCTGGTCGTGGTCGGCGGCGGTGCCGGCGCCGGGTACGCCGTCGGCGGGGGCTGGGGCGCGGTCGTCGGGGGCGCGGTCGGTGTCGTGGCGCTTGGGGTCTGCCACGTCGCCATGCTGCTGTCCGGGGTCTCGCTCGCCGCGCGGCTCGTCACCCGCCGCGACGGTGGAACGTTGTGACCGACACGCCCACGGCGTGTCGGTCACAACGTTCCACTGTCGGAGGGGGCCCGGGGGACCCGCCGGGGCACGGCGACGGGGACGGGCACGGGGACCCACCCAGGCACGGGGACCCGCCCGGGCACGGGGGCCCACCCAGGCACGGGGACCCGCCCGCGCACGGGGACGGACCCACGCGCCCGAGCACCGGCCCCGGGGACGCCGACGGCCCGGCCCCCGCGCGGGGGACCGGGCCGTCGCCGTGCCGGAGCGTCAGAACGCGCGGGTGATCATCGCGCGCTTGACCTCCTGGATCGCCTTCGTGACCTCGATGCCGCGCGGGCAGGCCTCGGTGCAGTTGAAGGTCGTCCGGCAGCGCCAGACGCCCTCCTTGTCGTTGAGGATCTCGAGCCGCTGGGCGCCGCCCTCGTCCCGGCTGTCGAAGATGAACCGGTGCGCGTTCACGATCGCCGCCGGGCCGAAGTACTGGCCGTCGGTCCAGAACACCGGGCAGGACGACGTGCACGCGGCGCACAGGATGCACTTGGTGGTGTCGTCGAACCGGGCCCGCTGCTCGGGGGACTGCAGCCGCTCGCGGGACGGCTCGGTACCCGTGGTGATGAGGAACGGCATGATCTCGCGGTAGGACGCGAAGAACGGCTCCATGTCGACCACGAGGTCCTTGATCACGGGCAGGCCCTTGATCGGCTCGACCGTGATCGGCTTGTCCGGGTTCAGGTCCTTGAGCAGGGCCTTGCACGCGAGCCGGTTGCGGCCGTTGATCCGCATCGCGTCCGAGCCGCACACGCCGTGGGCGCAGGACCGCCGGAACGTCAGCGAGCCGTCGGACTCCCACTTGATCTTGTGCAGCGCGTCGAGCAGCCGGTCGGTGCCGTGGGCGGTGACCGTGTGCTCCTCCCAGTACGCCTCGTCGCCGTGCGTCTCGGGGGTGTAGCGGCGGATCTTGAGCGTGACCTCGAACGAGGGGATCTCGCCGGCCTTGGGCTCGGCGGCGGCCGAGCGCTCTGCGACAGCAGTCATCAGTACTTCCGCTCCATCGGCTGGTACACGGTGGTCACGACGGGCTTGGTGCCCAGGAGCACGACCGGGCGGCCGGGGCCCGGTGCGGGCACCTCCTCGCCCTTCGGCGCGGAGCCGGCGGGGGAGTCGACGGGCACGCCCGGCTCCCGGCGGTACGCCATGGTGTGCTCCATGAAGCCGGCGTCGTCCCGCTTCGGGTAGTCCTCGCGGAAGTGCCCGCCGCGGGACTCGCGCCGGTTGAGCGCGCCGACGACGACCGTCTCGGCGATGTCGAGCAGGAAGCCCAGCTCGATCGCCTCGATGAGGTCGGTGTTGAACATCCGGCCCTTGTCCTGGACCGACACCCGCGTGTACCGCTCCTGCAGCACCTGGATGTCCTGGAACGCCTGGCGCAGCGACTCGGCGGTGCGGAACACCTGCGCGTTGGTGTCCATCGTCTGCTGCAGCTCGCGGCGGACGTCGGAGACGCGCTCGCCCTGAGGGCGGTTCCGCATGTCCTCGAGCTCCTCGACGACCGCGGCGGCGGGGTCGGCCGGCAGGTCGACCCAGGACGCCCCGGCGGCGTACTCGGCGGCCGAGATGCCGGCGCGCTTGCCGAAGACGTTGATGTCGAGCAGCGAGTTGGTGCCGAGCCGGTTGGAGCCGTGCACGGACACGCAGGCGACCTCGCCGGCCGCGTACAGGCCCTTCACGACGTGCGTGGTGTCCCGCAGGACCTCGCCCTCGACGTTGGTCGGCACGCCGCCCATCGCGTAGTGCGCCGTCGGGTACACCGGCACGGGCTCCGTGTAGGGCTCGATGCCGAGGTAGGTCCGCGCGAACTCGGTGATGTCCGGGAGCTTCGCGTCGATGTGCGCGGGGTCGAGGTGGGTCAGGTCGAGCAGGACGTAGTCCTTGTTCGGCCCGGCGCCGCGGCCCTCGCGCACCTCGTTGGCCATCGACCGGGCGACGATGTCGCGCGGCGCGAGGTCCTTGATGGTGGGGGCGTACCGCTCCATGAACCGCTCGCCGTCGGCGTTGCGGAGGATGCCGCCCTCGCCGCGCGCGGCCTCGGACAGCAGGATGCCGAGGCCGGCCAGGCCGGTCGGGTGGAACTGGAAGAACTCCATGTCCTCGAGCGGCAGCCCGCGGCGGTAGGCGAGGGCCATGCCGTCGCCGGTCAGCGTGTGCGCGTTCGAGGTCGTCTTGTAGATCTTGCCGGCGCCGCCGGTCGCGAGGACCACGGACTTGGCGCGGAACACGTGGATCTCGCCGGT
>NZ_DASQCJ010000053.1:0-14521 GCF_035634735.1 Cellulomonas sp. | reverse complement strand
CGCTGGCGACCTACGAGTCGCCGCTGTGGCCGTCCGTCCGCCGCGGCGCCCGGCTGTCGACGATGGTCGAGGGCGGGATCAAGGCCACCCTGGTCGACGAGCGGATGTCCCGCTCGGTGCTGCTGGAGGCCGACGACGCCGAGGCGGCGCTCGCCGCCTGGCAGCACCTGTCCGCGCGCCGGGACGAGCTCGCCGCGGTCGTGGCGACGAGCAGCCGGTTCGCCCGGCTGATCGACCTGCACGTGCAGATCGCCGCGAACCTGCTCTTCGTGCGGTTCGAGCTCACCACCGGCGACGCCTCCGGCCACAACATGGTGACCAACGCAGCCGACAAGCTGATGGACCACGTGCTGGCGACGGTCCCGGGCGTCCGGTACGGGTCGATCTCCGGCAACTTCTGCTCGGACAAGAAGGCGACCGCGGTCAACGGCATCCTCGGCCGCGGCAAGAACGTCGTCACCGAGATCGTGCTCCCCCGCCGGCACGTCGAGCGGTTCCTGCACACCACGCCCGAGGCGGTCGTGCAGCTCAACATCCGCAAGAACCTGATCGGCACGATGCTGGCGGGCGGCCTGCGGTCGGCGAACGCGCACTACGCGAACATGCTGCTGGCGTTCTACCTGGCCACCGGCCAGGACGCGGCCAACATCGTCGAGGGCTCGCAGGGCCTGACGCACGCCGAGGTCCGCGACGGCGACCTCTACTTCTCCTGCACGCTGCCGAACCTGATCGTCGGCACCGTCGGCAACGGCAAGGGGCTCGGGTTCGTCGAGGAGAACCTGGTCCGGCTCGGCTGCCGCGAGGAGCGCGAGCCCGGCGACAACGCCCGCCGGCTCGCGGTGCTCTGCGCGGCGACGGTGCTGTGCGGCGAGCTGTCGCTCCTGGCGGCGCAGACCAACCCGGGCGAGCTCATGGCCGCGCACCTCACGCTCGAGCGGGGCGCGCCGGCGAAGGGCTGAGCCGCCCGTGATCGTGACCACGTTCACGAACGGGATGAATCCGGGCGCCGTCGGCGTTCCGTGAGGAGCAGGTGAAGAGTCCCGACGCTCGCTGGTCGGTGCTCGCACGCGGGGCTACAGTCGTCCGGGCCCAGCGTGACCGCCGACGACGGCGGGCCGCACCGCCGGGCCCGTCGCGACGCGGGTCACCCCCGCGGACGACGCCCAGCCGGAGAGGATCCCACCCCGACATGCAGCTCGGCATCGACGACCTGGCCTTCGCGACCGCGGGCCGGTACCTCGACCTGGCGAACCTGGCGCCCGTGCACGGCGTCGAGCCGGCGAAGTACACGGTGGGCCTCGGCCAGGACCGGATGAGCGTGTGCGCCCCCGACGAGGACGTCGTGACGCTCGCCGCCGCGGCCGCGCTGCCGCTCGTGGAGGACCTGCCCGAGGACGAGCGGGCCGCGATCCGCACCGTCCTGCTCGCGACCGAGAGCGGCATCGACCAGTCGAAGTCGGCCGGCGTCTACGTGCACCGGCTGCTCGGCCTCAACCCGGCCGCGCGCGTCGTGGAGCTCAAGCAGGCCTGCTACTCCGGCACCTCCGCGCTGCAGATGGCGCTGGCGCTCGTCGCCCGGAACCCGGAGCAGAAGGTGCTGGTGATCTGCTCCGACGTGGCCCGGTACGACGTCGGGTCCTCCGGCGAGCCGACCCAGGGCTGCGGCGCCGTCGCGATGCTGGTCACCGCGAACCCGCGCCTGGTGGCGATCGAGCCGGTGTCCGGCCTGCACACCACCGACATCATGGACTTCTGGCGGCCCAACTACCGGACGACCGCGGTCGTCGACGGCCGGCTGTCGCTGCGCGCGTACACCGACTCCCTCACCGGCGCCTGGCAGGACTTCCGCGCCCAGGGCGGCGCCGAGTTCGGCGAGATCGACGCGTTCGTCTACCACCAGCCGTTCACCAAGATGGCCGTCAAGGCGCACGCGCACCTGACCCGCCTGGCGGGCGCCCCGCGCGACGCCGAGGTGATGGACGCGCAGATCGCCGACACCCTCCGGTACAACCGCGAGATCGGGAACTCCTACACCGCGTCGATGTACATCGGCCTGGCGTCGCTGCTCGACCACGCGGCCGACGACCTGGGCGGCTCCCGCATCGGGTTCTTCTCCTACGGCTCCGGCGCGGTCGGCGAGTTCTTCACCGGCGTCGTCCAGCCCGGCTACCGCGCGCACCTGCGTGCCGCCGCGCACCGCCGGCTGCTCGACGAGCGCGACGAGGTGTCGCACGCCGAGTACCTGCGGATCGTCGCGCCGGTGAACCCGGTCGACGGCGGCGACCACGACGTCGAGCACCTGACCCGCGGCCCGTTCCGGCTCGCGGCCATCACCGGGCACCAGCGGCTGTACGAGCGCACCGAGGCCGCGGCGACCGCAGTCGCCTGACCGCGCCGCGGCGGCGCCGCCCCGCGCGGGGCGGCGCCGCCGGCTACTGGTACGTCACCAGGTCCGGCACCGGCTGCACCGCGTAGGTCTGCGCCGGGTCCAGCATCGGCGTGTCCTCGTCGTAGAAGTTCTTCCAGCCCCAGTGCACGTCCGGCGCGCCCTGGTGCAGCGCCGTCCAGGTGCCGGCCTTGGCGGGCTGGGAGCCCTGGCCGTCGGCGTGGATGATCATCGCCAGCTCGTCGTGACCGGTGTGCAGCCGCTCGCGGTCGGTGATCATCCGCAGCGAGAACTGGTGCAGCAGGAACATCTTCTGCGGCAGCTGCCGGTCGCGGGTGAAGGTCGCCAGCCAGTCGGCGGTGGCGTTGACCTCGTCGATGCCCACCGAGCCGATCTGCCGCAGGTGCACCTGGTCGGGCGCGAGCCGCCACTCCGGGTCGAGCGCGAGGCCGACGTGCGGGTACGCCAGCAGCTCGGCGTACTGCTGCGCCTGGGTCAGGAAGTCGGTGCGGCCGGGCTGCAGGTCGATGACGACGGCCTGCCCCGCGGCCTGGGCCGCCTCGACCAGCGGGCGCAGCTCGTCGACCGAGCGCGGGCGCGAGTAGGAGCCGTCCGCCTCGGGCCCGGACGACGCGATGGTCGCGATGATCTCGAGCGTCGGCACCACGGTGTCGGCGGTGAGCCCCCGGTACGGCTCGGCGGTCTGCGCGGCGCGGGCGATGGTCGCCGGCACGTCCTGCTCCCCCAGCACGCCGAGCGCCGGGGTGCCGGGCGTGCCGTACAGCGCGACGTACCGCTTGCCGTCGACGCCGGGCGCCGACGCCGGGTCCGGGAACACCAGCTGGCCGCCGCCGGGCAGCTCGACGCCGGTCGAGGCGCTGGCGACGCGCGGGCCGAGCCGGGCGGCGTCGCCGAACGACGAGCCGACCGCGACGACCGTCGCGACGCCGGTCAGCGCCTGCACGGCGGCGGAGGTGGCGCGCGGGTCCGCGCCGGGGACGTCGACCACGGGCAGGCCGGCGGCCCGGGCCGTGGCGGCGGCGACCGCGGTGCCCGCGGGGGCGGCGTGCGTGTCGACCAGGAGCGCGGCGGCGTCGGGCGCGGCCGGGGGCTCGATGGTGGTGGTGGGCAGGCCGAGCACGTCGGGCCGCCCCGGGGTCGACGCGTCACCCGCGGCGCGGGTCGCCTCCCCGGACGCGGTGGCGGACGTGCCCCGGGCGTCGCGCGACGGCAGCGCGGTCGGGCGTCCCGCCGCTGTCGCGGCCGGCGGCGTGCTCGGTGCCCCGCTCGGCGAGGCGCCGGCGTCGTCCCCGTCCTGCGCGACCGCGGCCCCGGGTCCCACCAGCAGCGCCGGCTCCGGGCCGGCCAGCCCCGCGACGGCCGCGACGAGCCCGGCGGCGTCGACCTGCCGCTCCTCCCCCACGGCCAGCCCCAGGTCCGCGAGCGCCGGCGCCGCGGCGTCGACCCCGTACGTCCGCAGCCCGTCCGGCAGGTCCGCGGTCAGCGCCGCCCGCCCGTCCGGGTCGTCGTCGACGACGACCACGTCGGTGGTGCCGAGGCGCTCGAGCTCGTCGGCGACGCCGGCGCCCGCGACCAGCACCGGCGAGCCGAGCGCGACGGCCGCGGTCGCCGCGGGCGCCACGACGGCGGGGTCCTCGTCCGCGACCAGCACCGCGACGGGGGCCTCGGCGAACAGCGCGGCGCTCACGGCGAGGGCGGTGCCGGCGGCGGTGCCGTCGGGCACGACCGTCGTCGGCGCGTCCGGCAGCGTCACGGCGGACCGCAGCGTCACGGCGGACGGCGTCGGGTCCGGGGTGGCCCCGTCGTCCGCCCCGCCGGTGCAGGCGGCCAGCAGGCCGAGGGCCGCGGCGAGGGCGGTGGCGGCGCGGAGCGGGCGGCCCGCGCGGGACGGGAGCGGTCGGGTCGGACGGGTCGGGCGGGCGGCTGCGGCAGGCACGGCTCTCCGGGGGCGGGGACACGGGGACCCCGCCACTGTAGGCACCGCCGCCGACGCCCGGCGAGGCCGGGACCACGCAGCGGCCGGCCGGGGCGGCGGGGGCGCGCCCGGTCGGGGATGATCGGGGCATGACCCCCGAGCCCACGCAGCAGGAGTTCAGCACCGCCGGCGCGTACGTCACCAGCGGCGAGGAGTTCGTCCGCGACCAGAGCTACATCACCACGCGGATCACCGCCGACGGCCGGGACGGCTACCCGGTCGAGGCCGGGCGGTACCGGCTCGTGGTGTCGCGGGCGTGCCCGTGGGCGAACCGCGCGATCATCGTCCGCCGGCTCCTGGGCCTCGAGGACGCGATCTCCCTGGGCGTGTGCGGGCCGACGCACGACGCGCGCTCGTGGACGTTCGACCTCGACCCGGGCGGCGTCGACCCCGTGCTCGGCATCCCGCGCATCCAGGACGCGTACTTCCGGCGGTTCCCGGACTACCCGAAGGGCATCACGGTCCCGGCGATCGTCGACGTCCCGACCGGGGCGGTGGTCACGAACGACTACGCGCAGCTGACGCTCGACCTGTCGACCGAGTGGACGGCCCACCACCGCGCGGGCGCGCCCGACCTGTACCCCGAGCACCTGCGGGACGAGATCGACCAGGTGGCCCGCGCGGTGTTCACCGACGTCAACAACGGCGTGTACCGGTGCGGGTTCGCCGGCTCGCAGGCGGCCTACGAGCGCGCGTACCGGCGGCTGTTCTCGCGCCTCGACTGGCTGTCCGAGCGGCTGTCGACCCAGCGCTACCTGGTCGGCGACACGATCACCGAGGCGGACGTCCGGCTGTTCACCACGCTGGTCCGGTTCGACGCGGTCTACCACGGGCACTTCAAGTGCAACCGCTCGAAGCTGACCGAGATGCCGGTGCTCTGGGCGTACGCGCGGGACCTGTTCCAGACCCCGGGGTTCGGCGACACCATCGACTTCGACCACATCAAGCGGCACTACTACGTCGTCCACGAGGACATCAACCCGACGCAGATCGTCCCGGCCGGCCCGGACCTGCGCGGCTGGCTGACGCCGCACGGCCGCGAGGCCCTGGGCGGCCGCCCCTTCGGCGACGGCACCCCGCCCGGCCCGGTCCGCGAGGGCGAGCAGGTCGACCCCGCCCACACCGCGGAGGCGATGGCGGGCTGACGCCGCACGACCGCGAGGTCGTCACAACGCGGCGAGGTCGTCGGAAACGAGTGACGACCTCGCGCGGTTGTGACGACCTCGCGGGCGACCGGCGGCGGGCCGGTGCGCCCCCGCGCCGGTGACTACGCCGCGGCGGGCCGCACCCGCACCACGTTGCGCCACGGGTCGTCGAACGTGACCGTCGCGCCGTCGTCGCGCACCGGGACGCCGTGCGACGCCAGGCGCTCGCGCAGGGCGCCCACGTCGTCCGTCCCGGGCACCACCAGCGTGACCTCGCCCAGGCCCAGGCTGCTCGCCCGCGGGCCGGCCCCGGCCGAGTTCCAGGTGTTCATCGCCATGTGGTGGTGGTACCCGCCGGCCGACACGAACAGCGCGCCGTGCCACTCGGCCATCACGTCGAAGCCCAGCGCGTCGACGTAGAACGCCCGCGCCCCGGCGACGTCGCCGACCTGCAGGTGCACGTGCCCGACGACCGGCTTACCCGCGGGCGCCGCGAGCGCCGCGTCGGTGACGTGTCCCTGGATGAACGCGTTCGGGTCGAGCCGCAGCGAGTCCATCAGCACCCGCCCGTGCTCGTCGTAGCCCCACAGGTCACGCGACCGGTCCCAGTACAGCTCGACGCCGTTGCCCTCCGGGTCGGTGAGGTAGAACGCCTCGGACACGAGGTGGTCCGCGCTGCCCACGAAGGTCTGCGGCGCGCGGGCGGCCACCGACGCGAGCGTCGCGGCCAGCGCCTCCTGGGTGTCGAACAGGATCGCGGTGTGGAACAGGCCGGCCTGGCCGCGGCTGGTCGGCGGCAGGTCCGGCGTGTGCCGCAGCACCACGAGCGGCTGCGTCCCCCGCCCGAGCACGACGACGTCGGGGCGGCCGACGCCCTCGATCCGCTCGTCCGGGCGCTCGACGACCTGCAGGCCGAGCACGTCGCGGTAGTACCGCAGCTGCAGGTCGAGGTCGCCGACCAGCAGGGTCACGGGGCCCATGGCGGTGTCGGCGGCGAGGCGGTCGAGGGCGGGGCGCGGGTCGGCGGTGGTCATGCGGAGAACGATAGTTGAGGCTTCAACGGTTGTCGAGACACGCGTCGGCGTCCGGGCGCGCGCGAGCCGCACGGCCGCCCGCCCGCCGTGCCCTGGACCCGCGCCGTCAGCCCCGGCGCTGCAGGTCGTTGCGGCCGAAGTCGGTGAGGAACCGCGGGCCGCGCTCGCGCAGCTCCGCCTCGTAGTCCCCCGCCCACTCCCGGTACGGCACCCGGGCCAGGCCGTCGTTCGCGAACCGGGCGTCGTCGGTGACCTCGGACTCGCAGAACGCCGGGATCTGCAGGTCGGTCACGGGTCCGGCGCGCTCGCACTCGGCGACGACCAGCGGCGCGTTCGGCCCGCCGAACACGTCCACCACCCAGCCGTCGGCGCCGAGCCACACGGAGTACCGGTTCTTCACGATCCGGTGCCCGCCGCGGCGGATCATCTCGGTGCCGACCACGACGTCGATCTCCCGCTCCGCCTCGTACCGGGTGCCGACGTTCATCGGGCCCTTGAGCGTGACCGCGCAGAACTCGAACCGGTCGCCGACCTCGTCCAGCACGTCCAGCGGGTCGGCGTCGGGGCCCAGCGGCAGCCGCAGCCCGGACGCCTGCACCCGGAGCCGCAGCGCGTAGCCGTCCTGCGCGAGGAAGTAGGACTGCACGATGAGCACCGGGTCGGGCTCGGACAGCAGCTCCATCGGCGGCGTCCGCACGAAGAACCGGCGCTCGAACTCGAAGTCGCCGTACCCGGTGTCGCTCACCACGCCCTCCTCGCGCCGGTCCGGTGCGGCGGGGGCCCCGCCGCTGGTCCGCTGCGGGTCACGGTACGCGACGGGTGCGCCCGGGCGGCGGACGTCGGGCCGCCCGGCGTCGGGCCGCCCGGCGTCAGGCCGCGGCGCCCAGGTCCATCCCGAGCGTCCGGCCCCACGCGTGCGCCTCGACCTGCCGGAACCCGACCCGGCCGTAGAACGCGATCGCCCCGGCGTTCTGCTCCGCCACCCCGAGGTGCAGCCCGGGCACGCCGCGCTCGCGCAGCGCCCCGGCCAGCGTCTCGATCAGCGTGCGGCCGAGCCCCCGGCCCTGGGCGCGCGGCAGCAGGTCGATGTGCAGGTGCGCCGGGTACCGGTCGGTCACCGCGGTGTCGTACCGCGCGCCGTCGTGCACGGTGCCGAGCAGCTCGTGGTCCCGGTAGCCGGCGACCTCGGGGCGGCGCGGGTACCGCTCGCGCAGCGCAGGCCACCACGCCTCCTCCTGCCAGCGCGCGAACGCCTGGGAGTCCGCGGTGCCGACCACGTAGCCGGCGACGCCGTCGTCGTCGGTCACCACCCAGGTCAGCGTCGGGTCGGCCACCGGGTACGGCCCGGCGTACACGTGCCCGAGCAGGTCGGGGTCCCGGTACACGGGCGTGGCGTCAGTCCCCGCGTCGCCCGTCAGCAGGCACACGCGGTACATCCCCGGCAGGTCGCACGTCGCGAAGGGTCTCACCCGCATGGCCAGCGACCCTACCGGCGGGGTCCGACGCGGCGGGAGACCCCGCGCGCGGGGGCCGGTCCCGGACCAGCAGCACCCCGCCCAGCACCAGCACGCCCCCGACGACCTGCGCCGCCCCGAGCGCGTACCCGGTGGCCGCGCTGATCAGCACCGTGAACACCGTGATGAGGTTCAGGTACGCCCCGGCCTCCGCGGGCGGCACGCGGCGCAGCGCCAGGTTCCACAGCAGGTACGACCCGACCGACGGCAGCACGGCGATCACGACCAGCGCCACCGTGGCGTCCCGGCTCGACGGCCAGTGCACGTGCCCCGTCGCCGCGAACGGGGCCATGACGACGGCGGCGATCGCGGCCTGCGCCGCGGTGGACGCGATCGGCGGGACCCCCGCCAGCCCGCGCCCGCCGATCGTGTACACGCTCCACACGACGATCGCCCCGACCATGAGCACGTCGCCGACGTTGAGCTCGAGCGAGGTCAGCGCCGCGAGCCGGCCGCCGGTGAGCACCACCAGGACCCCGAGCAGGCCGACGAGCATCCCGGCGACGGCCCGCCCGGACGGCGCCCGGCGCGCCACCGCGGCGCCGAGCAGCGCGATCAGCGCGGGGTTGAGGGCGTTCACCAGCGAGGCGTTCACGGACGAGGTGTGCTGCAGGGCGGTGTAGACGAACAGCGCGTACCCGACCATGCCGAGCAGCGCGAGGACGACCTGCCGCGGCCAGGTCCGGAGCACCGCGCGCCAGTCCGGCCGCTCCACGACCTGCGCGATCACCGCGAGCGGAACGGCCGCGAGCGCCCAGCGCAGGGCGGTGAGGCTCACGGGGCTCATCTCCCGCACGGCGACCGCGCCCAGCACGTAATTGCCGGCCCAGAACAGCGCGGCCCCGACGAGGGCGGCGACGGGTCCGGTCCGGGCGGGCAGGGGCACCCGCGGAGGATACGCGGCTCACCCGCCCCGGATGTCATCCCGGGGCGGCCCCGTGCCGACACCCTCCGCATGGGCAGGTCCGACGCGCGGACGCCCCGGCTCTACGCGACCCGGGGCCACCTGGCCTGCGCCCTGGGCCTGATGGCGGTGCTGGTGCTCGGCGGCGGGCTGTTCCCGCTGAGCCCGGAGTCGCCCGTCGGGCTGTGGTTCGCCGCCGCGGGGCTGTTCGGGGCGCTGGCGGCCGGCGTGCTCGTGCTGCCCGCCCGGCGCTGGACGATGCCGGGCGCGCTGGCGGTGGGCCTGCTCGGCGCCGGCGTGCTGCTCGCGTCCTGCCGGACCGCCGAGGGGCTGGTCGTGCTGTCGATCGGCGTGATGACCGCGGCGCAGTACGCCGCGTACGCTTTCCGGACCCGGGTCGCCGCGCTGCTCGTCGCGGAGGCGATCGGGGCCGTGACCGCCGGCATGGTGCTCGCACCCGCGCCGTTCCACGCGCTGACCTGGCTGGTCGTCGTCATCATGACGGTCGCGAGCACGTCGCTCCTCGGCCACGTGACGCACTGGCTCCGCCGGCACGCGACCACCGACGACCTGACGGGCGCGCTGACCCGGGCCGCCGTGCTCGAGCGCCTGGCGACCCGGCTGGACGAGGCCCGGCGGACGGGCGCGCCGCTCGCCGTGGTGTCGGCCGACGTCGACGACTTCAAGGCCGTGAACGACACCCGCGGCCACCTCGCGGGCGACGACGTGCTGGTCGAGCTCGTGGCCTCCTGGCGCGACCCGGCGGCGGGCCGCGCGGTGGTCGGCCGGGTGGGCGGCGACGAGTTCGTGGTCGTGCTGCCGGGCCGCGACGCCGCGGCGGCGCGGCGCTGGGTCGCCGACGCGCGCACCCGCTGCGGCACGCCGTGGAGCGCCGGGATCGCCGACGCCCGGCCCGACGACAGCGTGCGCGACCTGCTCGCCCGTGCCGACGTGGCGCTGTACGGGGCCAAGCGGGATCGCCGCGCGGGGCGGCTGCCCGCGGCGCCGGCGCCGGGCGCGGACCCCGGCGCGCACCCGGGTCCGCACCCCGACCCGCTCCCCCACCAGGGCCGCTGACCTTCCGCCGCCCGGCCCGCCGGTCGCATACTGCACCGGGGGGAGCGACCGCCCGAGGCACCGACCGAGCGGAGCGCGCGCATGGGGGCCGGACCGGGCACGCCCGAGGTGACCGTCGTCGTCTGCACCCGCGACGGCGCGGCGCGGCTGCGCGCCACCCTCGACCACCTCGGGGCGGCCCTCGACGAGGCCGGGCGCGCCGACCTGCCGGCGGAGATCGTGGTCGTCGACAACGGCTCGACCGACGCGACCCCCGCCGTGCTCGCCGACGCCGCGCGGCGGGACCCGCGGCTGCGGGTGGTCGCCGAGCCGCGCCCCGGCATCGCCCGGGCGCGCAACGCCGGCGTCGCGGCGGCGGCCGCGCCGGTCGTGCTGTTCACCGACGACGACGTGCACGTGCCGCCGCACTGGGTCCGCCGGATGGCCGAGCCGCTGCGCCGCGGGGAGGCCGACCTGGTCGGCGGGGGCGTCGCCCTCGCCCCGCACCTGCGCCGCCCCTGGCTCAGCCCCGCGCTCGCGTCCGCCTACTTCGCCGTCGTCCCCGAGCCCCCCGCCGTCGGCCGGGAGTTCGCCGCGGCGAGCATCGGCACCACCCGGGCGGTGCTGGACGCCGTGCCGTTCGACGAGTCGCTGGGCACCGCCCGGTACCCCGGCGCCGAGGACACCGTGTTCCGGCTCGACGTGCTGGCCGCGGGCTTCCGGCAGGCCGCCGTCGCCGGCGCGACCGTGGAGCACCACCCCGAGCCCGGGCGGCTCGACCCGGCCCGGCTCGCGCGGCAGGCCACCGGGCGCGGGCGGGGCGAGGCGTACCTCGCGCACCACCTGCTCGGGAAGCGGCCCGCCGCGGCGGAGTCGGCGGCGAAGCTCGTGGCGACGTGGGGGCTGCTGACGGGGCGGCGGCTGCGCGGGGCGCTCGCGGGCGCGGCGCGCGCGGCCGGCGGGGGCGGTGCGGCCGGTGCGGCCGGCGCGCGGGCCGCCGTCGACGAGGAGGCGCTCCGCCTGCGCCGCCGGGTCGCGTTCCACCGGGAGCTGCTGGCCCTGCGCCGGACGACCCGCCGGCGGGCCCCGTCCTGATCGCCGCCCGCTCCTCGCGCGGTCACCCGATCGAGGCGGTGCCCGCGCGAGAACCGGGTGGGGACCCGGAACCGCCCGGTGTCAGGCGGCGAAGCGGGTCGGGCCCTCCGGCGCCAGGGCGGACGCGACCCGCGCCACCATCTCGTCCGCCATCGCCGGCATCGCGTCCACCGGGAACCACCGCGCGTCGGTGTTCTCCCCGTCGCCGGGGCCGGGCTCGCCCGACACCCAGCGGAACCGGAACGTGAGGTCGAGGTACTGCGACCGGTCGCCGTTGGCGTACTGCATGGGCGGCAGGGTGTGCACCCACGTCAGCCGCTCGGCGACGGCCACCACCTCGGCCTCCTCGAGCACCTCGCGGGCGCCCGCGACCGCCGGCTCCTCCCCCGGGTCGATGATCCCGGTGACCGGCGTCCAGGCCCCGTCGTCCGCCCGGCGGACCAGCAGCACCTCCTCGCGGCCGTCGGCCCCGGGCCGCACCACGACGGCGCTCACCCCCGGCAGCCAGAGCAGGTCGTGCCCGATGCGGGCGCGCAGGTCGAGGACGAAGTCGGGGGTCGGCACGCCCCCGATGCTAGGCGGTCCGGGGCCGCCACCCGGGTGGTCGTGCCGGTCTCGCCGGGCGCGCCCGCCCGACCCGGTGCTAGCGTCCGGCGCCGATGGTCACCACCCTGCGCGCCGCCCTGTCCCTGGTCATGCTGGCCGGCTTCTACGTCGTCGCCGTCGGCCTGGCGGTCCTCCTCGGCTGGCTGAGCGTGCTGGCGTTCAGCACCGACCACGTCCGGGGCGCGGGCTACCTCGCGATCTTCGCGCTCGTGCTCGCCTTCGGGATCGTCTCCGCGCTGTGGAAGGTCGCCCGCGCGAAGGCCGCCCCGCTGCACGGCGTCGAGGTGCCGCCGCGGTCCGCCCCCGAGCTGTGGACCGTCGTGCGCGAGCTCGCCGCCGCGGCGCACACCCGCGCGCCCGACGAGATCCGCCTGGTGCCCGAGGTGAACGCGGCCGTGTCCGAGGAGGCCCGGCTGCTCGGCCTCGTCGGCGGCCGGCGCCGGATGTACCTCGGGGTGCCGCTGATGCAGGGGCTCGACGTCGCGATGCTGCGCTCCGTGCTCGCCCACGAGCTCGGCCACTACTCGCGGAACCACACCCGGCTGGGCCCGCTCGCCTACCGCGGGCGCGCCGTCGTCATGGCGACCGTGCAGGCCACCGCGGGCTCGGTCGTCGGCTGGCTGCTCATGGGCTACGCCTGGCTGTACATGCTGGTGTCCGCCGCGGTCAGCCGCCGCCAGGAGCTCGAGGCCGACGAGATCAGCGTCGCCGTGGCGGGCCGCGCGGTCGCCCAGCAGGCCCTGCGCGAGGTCGAGGTCGTCTCGGCGGCCTGGGCGCACTACACCGGGGTGTACGTCGCGCCGGCCTTCGAGGTCGGCCTGGCCCCCGCCGCGCCGGCGTTCTTCGGCGGCTTCGACGCGCTGCTCGGTGCCCGCGCGGACGAGCTCGCCGACCTGCGCCGCCGGGACCCCGACGCCACGCAGTCCCGGTGGGACAGCCACCCGTCGCACGCCGCCCGCGTCGCCGCGATGGACCGCATGCCCGACGCCCACCGGGCCCGGGACACCCGGCGCGCCACCCTGCTGGTCCCGGGCTTCCCCGACGCGGCCGCGATGGTCGCCGAGGGCGCGCTGCGGTTCGAGGGCCGGACGCGGCTCGACTGGCCCGCGCTCGGCACCGCGGCCACCACGCGGAACCGGCAGCGCCTCGCCGACGGGGTGTACCGCGCGGCGGCGCGGCTCGCGGGGCTGCCGCGGGCGACGCTCGCGACCGTGCTGGGGCTCGTGGCGCAGGGGCGCGGGCCGGAGCTGGCGCTGGAGCTGGGCCTGGCGCCCGCCCCCGCGCCGGCGGGTCCCGCAGCCCAGGACCCGGGCGGGCGACCCCTCGCCCCGAGCGCCGCGGGGGACGGTGCGGGCACCGGTGCCGACGCGGAGCACGACGCCAGCACGCTCGTCGACGCGCTCCAGGTCGTCGTGTGCTCCGCGGCCGTCCAGGCCGGCATCGCCCGCTGGGAGCAGCCCTGGGTCGGCGGCCCGCGGCTCGTCGACGCGGCCGGCGAGCCGATCGACCCGCAGCCGCTCGCCGTCCTCGCCGCCGACCCGCGCACGGTCGCGGACGCGCGGCGCCACCTGGTCGCCCTCCGGGTCGACGCCGACCGGGCCGGCCAGGAGTCCGCGCAGGCCGACGCCCTCGGGGCGTCCCTGCTGGCCGGCGTCGCGTCGGTGTCGGTCGACGGCGCCCGGCACGACGTCCTCGTGCTCGACGAGGGCCTGGTCCTCGTCCCCGCGCCGCGGCGGGGGTCGGGCCGCAAGCGGCTCGTCGCGCTCGTCGAGGGCGCGTCCGTCGGCGAGCTCGCCGCGCGGTACCGCTACCTGCCGTTCGAGGAGGTCGCGACGGCGAAGGTCCGCGGCAAGGTCCCGCTGCGCGCGACGCTCGTGCTCAAGCGGGGCGGCACCGTGCGGCTGAAGGGCCGGTACGGCGCGGACAAGCTCGCGGACAACTCCGAGGCCGTGCTCGCCACGATGGTCCTGAGCCTGCGCCGCACCGCCGCGAGGACCCCCGCCCGCGCCTGACCCCCGCGCCGTCGCCCGACCTGCGCGCGCGCCCGCCCGCGCCGAGATAGGACCGTCCCGCCGAGATAGGACCGTCGACCGCCCTATCTCGGCGCGCAGGTCCTATCTCGGCGACCGTGACCCCCGCGCTCCGCGCGGCTCAGCCCCGCGGCACCTCGTCGCGCCAGGAGTGCTGCGGCTCGAACCCGAGCAGCGCCCGCGCCCCGTCGATCGCCAGCAGCGTCTCGTGCGTCCCGAGCTCCTTGCGCACCGGGACGCCGGGGAACTCCGCGGCCAGCAGGTCGGCGGACGGGGTGTCCATGATCGTGTCGGCCGCCGCGATGATGACGTTCTGCGAGCCGGTCGTCTCCACCTCGAGCGCCAGCCGGAACGCCGTCGCCGCGTCCCGCGCGTCGATGTAGCCCCAGAGGTTCCACCGGCGCGCCGCCGGGTCGTCCTGGAACGACGGCACCGCCGCGTACGCCTCCTGCGGGAACACGTTCGACAGCCGCAGCCCGACGAACGGGATGCCCGACCACGCGGACACCTGGGCGGCGAGGTCCTCGCTCAGCACCTTCGAGAGCGCGTACGGCGTGGTCGGGTGCGGGAAGTGCGCCTCGTCGACCGGCGCGTACCGGGGCGGCACGTCGAACGGCAGGCCGAGCGTCGTCTCGCTGGACGCCCACGCGACCTTGCGGAGCCCGAGCCGTTGGGCGGCCAGGAAGACGTTGGCGTTCGCGGCCATGTTGCGGTTGAAGGTGTCGGGCGGGGACTCCATGCCGGGCTGCGGGATG
>NZ_DASQCJ010000052.1:0-55548 GCF_035634735.1 Cellulomonas sp. | reverse complement strand
AGCCGGGCGGGTCGGTCCGGGACGAGGAGGTCGTCGCCGCGGCCGCCGCGGCCGGCGTGACGCTCTACCTGACGGGCACCCGCCACTTCGCGCACTGACGCGCGGGCGGTCCCGCACGAGGCCGACGGTTTCCGACCGCGCCTCCCGAGATCTCGGGGGGCCGCGCCGGAAGCCGTGGGCCTCGCGTCGTCGTGGGCGCGGTCAGTGTCGTGCAAGTCGTTGCAGCGCCTTTCTGCAAGCCGATACAGTCGCTGGTAGCCGCGCTGCTGAGCCTCACCCCCGACGATGGAGTCCTGTGATGACGCACGCCCGCAGGCGCCCTTCCGTGGCGCCCCGGACACCCCTCGAACCCCGCGGCGCCCGGCGCGGCGTCCTGGCCCTGCTGGCCGCCGGAGCGCTGCTCGTCTCCGGCGCGCCGACGGCCGGGGCGGACGACCTCGCCGACCCCGGCGACCCCGCCGCCGCCGACCCGCCCCCCGCGATCACGTCCGTGTCCGTGCCCGGCAGCCACAACACCGCCATGGGCTGCACCGGCGACTGGCAGCCCGACTGCGCCGCGGCGCAGCTCGAGGAGCGCGCCGACGGCGTCTGGCAGGGCACCTTCGCGCTGCCGCCGGGCGACTACGCGTACAAGGTCGCGATGGACGGCACCTGGGACGTGTCGTACGGGCTCGGCGGCGTCGTCGGCGGCGCCGACGTGACCTACACGGTCCCGGGCGACCCGGCGGGCGCGCCCGTCGACATCACGTTCTACTGGGACCCGGTGTCCGGCGACTTCCAGAACACCGCGCAGGGCCCGGTCGTCACGCTGCCCGGCTCCTACCAGGCCGCGGCCGGCTGCCCCGGCGACTGGGCGCCCGACTGCCTCGCCACCTGGGCCAAGGACCCGGACGGCGACGGCGTGTACGCGTGGTCGACGACCCGGATCCCGGCAGGCTCGTACCAGGTCAAGGTCGCCCACGGCATGTCCTGGGACGTCAACTACGGCCAGGGAGGCGCGATGGGCGGGGACAACTACACGTTCGCGACGTCCGACGGCGAGCAGGTGTCGTTCGCGTACGACGTCGCGACCCACCTGCTGGAGATCACCGTCGAGAACCCGCCGCTCACCGGCGTCGGGCAGCAGCGGGCGCACTGGGTGCGGGGCGACCTGCTCGCCTGGCCGCGCGACCTGCTCGGCGGCGCCGACCCGGCGGACCTGACCTGGGCGCTGCACCACGCGGCCGAGGGCGGCATCGGCGTGACCGACGGCGCCGTGACCGGTCCCGCCGGCGCCGGCGAGGTCCCGCTCACCCACGACCCCGCGGGCCTGCCCGCCGACGTCCGCGCCGACTTCCCGGCGCTCGCGGGCGCGGTGGCGCTCCGGGTCGCCCCGGGCGCCGACGCGGCCGCGCTGCTCGCCGGCGAGGTCCAGGTGTCCCAGGCGGGCGCCGACGGCCTGACCGCGCTCACCGGCGTCCAGGTCCCCGGCGTGCTGGACGACCTGTACGGCGCGGCGGCCGACGCCGACCTCGGCACCACCTGGGCCGCGGGCGCCCCGACGTTCCGGCTGTGGGCGCCGACCGCCCGCGAGGTCACGCTGCTGACCTGGGCGCCCGGTGCCGACCTCGGCACCGCCCCGACCCGCGTCGCCGCCGACCGCGCCGCCGACGGCACCTGGTCCGTCACGGGCGACCCCGCCTGGGCCGGCGTCCGCTACCAGTACGAGGTCGAGGTCTACGTGCCGGCGACCGGCCGGGTCGAGACGAACGTCGTCACCGACCCGTACGCCGTGGCGCTGACCGTGAACTCGACGCACGCCGTCGCGGTCGACCTGGCCGACCCGGCGTACCGCCCGGCGCTGTGGGCGGACACCGCCCAGCCGGTCGTCGAGCGGGCCGTGGACCACACGATCTACGAGCTGCACGTGCGTGACTTCTCGATCGCCGACCAGACCGTGCCCGCGGCCGAGCGCGGCACCTACCTGGCGTTCGCGCGGAACTCCGACGGCACCGCCCGGCTCCGCGAGCTCGCCGACGCCGGGCTGACGACGGTGCACCTGCTCCCGACGTTCGACATCGCGTCGATCGAGGAGGACCGCACTCGGCAGGCGACCACCGGCGACCTGACCGGCTTCGGCCCTGCGGGCACGGAGCAGCAGGCCGCGGTCGGCGCGATCCGCGAGCGGGACGGCTTCAACTGGGGCTACGACCCGTGGCACTTCACCGCGCCCGAGGGCTCCTACGCCACCGACCCGGAGGGTGGCGCCCGCGTCGCCGAGTTCCGCACCATGGTCGGCGCGCTGCACGAGATGGGGCTCGGCGTCGTCCTGGACCAGGTGTTCAACCACACCGCGGCGAGCGGCCAGGACGCGAAGTCGGTGCTGGACCGGGTCGTCCCGGGCTACTACCACCGGCTCGACGGCACCGGCCAGGTGCAGACCAGCACCTGCCAGAACGTCGCCACCGAGCACGCGATGGCCGAGAAGCTCATGGTCGACTCGGTGGTCACCTGGGCGCGCGACTACCGGGTCGACGGCTTCCGGTTCGACCTGATGGGCCACCACTCGAAGGAGAACATGCTGGCCGTGCGGGCGGCGCTGGACGCGCTGACCGTCGAGGCGGACGGCGTCGACGGCTCGGCGGTGTACCTGTACGGCGAGGGCTGGGACTTCGGCGAGGTCGCCGGCAACGCGCTGTTCGAGCAGGCCACGCAGGGCCAGCTCGGCGGCACCGGGATCGGCACGTTCTCCGACCGGCTCCGGGACGCGGTGCACGGCGGGTCGCCCGTCGAGGGCTCGTCGATGTTCACCCAGGGCTTCGGCACCGGCCTCGCCACGGACCCGAACGGGCAGCCGGCCCAGCTCGGCGACGCGTCGACGGTCAACACCGGGTCGGCCGCGGAGTTCGCGGACCTGGGCCTCGCCACCGACGTCGTGCGGCTCGGGCTCGCCGGCAACCTGCGGGACTACGAGCTGACCACGCACACCGGCGAGGTGCTGCGCGGCGACGAGGTCGACTACCGCGGGGCGCCCGCCGGGTACGCGGACTCGCCGGAGGAGGTCGTCAGCTACGTCGACGCGCACGACAACGAGACGCTGTTCGACCTGCTGACCATCAAGCTGCCGCAGAGCACCTCGATGGACGACCGGGTCCGGATGAACACGCTGTCGCAGGCCACCGCCGCCCTCGCGCAGACCGTGACGTTCTGGCACGCCGGCACGGACCAGCTCCGGTCCAAGTCGCTCGACCGGGACAGCTACGACTCCGGCGACTGGTTCAACGCGATCGACTGGACCGGCCAGGACAACGGCTTCGGCCGCGGCCTGCCGGGCGCGTGGGCGAACCAGGAGAAGTGGGACGAGATGCGTCCGCTGCTCCAGGACGCGGCCCTGAAGCCGTCCGCCGCGGACATCGCGAGGGCCCGCTCGGCGGCGGACGACCTGCTGCGGCTGCGGTTCTCGACGCCGCTGTTCCGGCTCGGCGACGCCGACCTGATCAAGCAGAAGCTCACGTTCCCGGACGCCGGGGCGGACGCGACCCCGGGCGTGATCGTCATGCACGTGGACGACACGGTGGGCCCGGACGTCGACGCCGACCTGGACGGGCTGCTGGTCGTGTTCAACGCGTCGCCCGACGCCGTGACGCAGGAGCTCCCGGGTCTGGCCGGCGCGGCGTACGCGCTGTCGCCGGTGCAGGCCGCGGGGGGCGACGACGTCGTCCGGACGACGACCTGGGACGCCGCGAGCGGGACCGTCACGGTGCCCGCGCGGACCGTCGCGGTGCTGGTGCAGGCCGCCGACGGCGCGGCGCCGGTCGACCCCGGCCCGGGCGCGCCCGGCACGCCGGGCGACGGCGACCCGGCCGGCGACCCGGGCGCCCCGGGCGCCGACCCGGCCGGCGGCGGCGACCCCGCGGCGGCCGGCACCGGCGGCGACGTCCTCGCCGTCACCGGCGCGCACCTGCTGCTCGGCCTGCTCGCGGCGCTCGCCGCGGTCGGCGGCGGCACGTGGCTCGTCCGCGCGCGGGCCCGGGCGGCGGCGGCCGCCGGGCGCGAGGGGGCGGCCGACCGTCTGCCATGATGCGACCAGCCGACCGGGGCGCGACGTCGCGCCCCGGTCGCCCGGTGGACGGACGGAGGCACGATGCGTCGCGGGACCAACCTGCCGCGGATGGGCGACTTCAACCAGACGGTCGTGCTCGACGTGGTGCGCCGCGCGGGCGGGGGCCTCGCCCGCGCCGAGGTCGCCCGGCGCACGGGGCTCTCTCCGCAGACCGTGACCAACGTGGCGCGCCGTCTGCTCGACCTCGGCCTGGTGGTCGAGGAGGGCGAGGCGGCGCGCCGCGGCCCCGGCCGGCCCGGCACGCTGCTGCGGCTCGACGCGGGCAGCCGGTTCGCGGTCGGCGTGCACCTGGACCCGGCCACGATGACCTTCGTGCTGCTCGACCTGTCGGGCGCGGTCGTCGCGCGGGCGCAGGTGCCGACCCCGGTCCCGGAGGACCCGGAGGCGGTCGTCGCGGGCCTCGTCGCCGAGATCGAGGGGCTGATCGCCCGCGCCGGCGTGGACCGCGACCGGGTGCTCGGCGTCGGCATCGCGGCGCCCGGGCCGATCGACGTCGACGCCGGCGTGGTGCTCGACCCGCCGCACCTGCCCGGCTGGCACGACGTCCCGCTGCGGGACGCGGTCGCCGAGCGCACCGGGCTGCGCGCGGTCCTCGACAAGGACGTGATCGCCGCCGCGAGCGCCCACCTGTGGCACCCCGGCGAGCACGCGTCGGACTTCGTGTTCTTCTACCTCGGCACCGGCGTGGCCACCTCGACCGTGCTGCACGACGAGGTGGTGCGCGGCGTGTCCGGCAACGCGGGGGAGTCGGGGCACCTGGTCGCCGACCCCGACGGGGCGCGCTGCTGGTGCGGCCGGCGCGGCTGCCTCGGCGCGGTGCTCCGGGCGGAGGCGCTCGCGGAGCAGGGCCGGGCCGCGGGCGTCGACCTGCCGGGCTGGGGCGACGGCACCGACCCGCGCGCCGTCGACGACGCGGTGACCGCCCTGTGCGCGGCCGCCGACGCGGGTCACCCGGGCGCGCGCGCGGTGCTGGCGCTCGCGGGCCGGCGGGTCGGCATGGCCGCGGGGGTGCTCACGGACCTCCTCGACGTCCCGGCCGTGCTGGCCGGCGGCCCGCTGTGGGACCGGATCGCCCCGCACGCCGCCGCGGCGCTGGCGGAGGAGATCGCGGCGCACGTGGTCCCGGGCGGCCACGCGCTGACGGTCGCGTCCTCGGCGTTCGGGGCGCAGGTGGGCGCGGTCGGCGCGGGGTGCATCCTGCTGGCCCGCGCGTTCACCCCGCGGCCGACCGACCTGCTGCTGGTCAGCTGACGGGCGCCCGCGTCAGCCGACCGTCAGCACCACCTTGCCGCGCGCGGCGCCCGACGCCACGTGGTCGATCGCGGCGCCCGCCGCCGCCAGCGGGAAGGTGCGGTCGAGCACCGGTGCGAGCGCGCCGTCGGCCAGCAGGTCCCGCAGGTGCGCGAGGTCCGCGGGGTTCTCCCGGGACACCACGCTGCGCAGCCGCTGCCGGACCCACGGGTCGAGCGCCGCGGCGCGCGCCTGCCGGGCGAGCCCGCCGCCCACGACCCGGCCGCCGCCCTCCGCGCCGACGAGGACCAGCGACCCGCGCGGCGCGAGCAGCCGGCGCAGGTCGCGCAGCGGCGTGAGGCCACCGGTCACGAGCACGGCGTCGTACCCGGACCCGAGCGCCGCCGCGCCGGCGGACCGGTCCACGACCGCCTCCGCCCCGGCCGCGGCGAGCGCGTCGGCGAGCCCGGCCCGGGCCGTCGCCGCCGTGACCCGGGCGCCCGCCAGCACCGCGAGCCGCACCGCCAGCGTCCCGACGCCGCCCCCGGCGCCGAGCACCAGCACCCGGGACCCCGCGCCGACCCGGCCGGCGCGCAGCGCGTGCAGGGCGGTCGTGCCGCTCGTCGGGACCGCCGCGGCGACCTCGGCCGGCACGTGGTCGGGCAGCGCGGCGAGCCGCCGCTCCCGCGTGACGGCGACCTCGGCGAACGCGGCCCGCCCGCAGCCGAGCACCCGGTCGCCCGGCCGCAGGCCCGCCACGTCGGGCCCCACCGCCGCCACGGTCCCCGCGAGGTCCAGGCCGATGCCGGGCTCGCGCGGCGCGCGCAGCCCGGTCACCAGCCGCATCACCGACGGCAGCCCCGTCGCCAGGTGCCAGTCGCCCATCGCGACCCCGGCGGCCGCCACCCGCACGTGCACCTGGTCGCCCGTCGGCGGCGGCAGCGTGCGGTCGGCCACCCGCAGCACCGCCGGGTCCCCGTACCGCTCCCGCACGACCGCCCGCACCGTCGACCCCGTCCTCCCCGCCACCGTCGTCATGACCCTCCTCCGTCCGGCTCGTACGCGAACACCTCGTCGATGGACCGCCCGAGCGCGCGGGCGATCTGGAACGCCAGCTCGAGCGAGGGGGAGTACCGGCCCTGCTCGACGGCGATGACCGTCTGCCGGGTCACGCCCAGCACCTCCGCCAGCTGCGCCTGGGTCAGCCCCCGGTCCGCGCGCAGCGCCCGGATCCGGTTGGTCACGGCGGTCGGCCTCACCACGGGCCCACCCCCCGGCGGAACGCCACGAGCCGCGCGGCGGCCGACAGCAGGGCCGACAGCACGAACCCGAGGTAGAGCGCGTTGGCGATCCAGAACCAGTCCGCCTCGAGCAGGGCGAGCACCAGGCCGCCCAGCCCGCCGAGCACGAGGAACGACTGCCCCACGCGCTCGCCCATCCGCTCGATCTCGCGCTCCCGCTCGTCGCGCACCGCGCGGTCCCGCGACGTGGCCCCGAGCACCATGCCGGCGACGATGCCCGCGAGCACCGCGCCGCCGATCGAGGCGAGCATCGGGCCGGCGTACGCGACCTCCGTCAGGGGGCCGCCGGCCGCCCGGGACAGCACCACCGCCAGGTACGTGCCGTACCCGAGCACGGCGATGACGCCGTACGCCCAGGTGTTCTTCTCCTGGAAGGACATGGCCCCTCGCTCCCGTCCGCGTGCCTGATGTCAAAGATGTTTGACATCGCGACCGTACGGCCGCGCGGCGCGCCATGTCAAACATCTTTGACATCACGTCGGCCGGCGCGGCGACGTCACGGTTGCATCTCGGGACGAACCGGACTCTTGACACGAATTCATCCAGACGTTGTAGTTATCGGGTCCGGGGCAGCGCCGCCCGGGGCCGTGCACGTGGAGCAAAGGAGCATCCATGCGTCTGCAGAGGACCGTCATCGCAACCGGGGCCGTCGTCGCGCTCGGTCTCACCGCCGCGTGCAGCAGCGGGGGTGGCGACAGTGCCGCCGACGACTCGACGATCACCGTCGCGTACCAGAAGACCGCGCAGTTCGTGCAGCTCGACGACCTGCTGCAGAAGGCCAAGTCCGAGTACGAGGCCGCGAACGACGGCATGACCGTCGACCTGGTGCCGATCGAGGCCGAGCAGGACCAGTACTTCACCAAGCTCGCGCTGATGAACGGCTCGGCGGACACCGCGCCGGACGTCATCTACGAGGACACGTTCCAGATCCGCTCGGACGCCGCCGCGGGCTACCTGCAGCCGATCGACGAGTACGTCGAGGCGTGGGAGGACTGGGACCAGTTCCCGGACACCGCCCGGCAGGCCGGCCTCGGCGACGACGGCAAGGTCTACGGCGTCTCGATGGGCACCGACACCCGCGGGCTCTACTACAACAAGGACCTGTTCGAGCAGGCCGGGCTGCCGACGGACTGGCAGCCCGAGAGCTGGGACGACATCCTCTCCGCGGCCCGGACGATCAAGGAGAAGCTGCCCGACGTCACGCCGATCAACGTCTACGCCGGCAAGGCCGCGGGCGAGGCCACGACGATGCAGGGCTTCGAGATGCTGCTCTACGGCACCGACGACGAGCTGTACGACGCCGACAGCCAGAAGTGGATCACCGGCTCGCAGGGCTTCACCGACTCGCTGGCGTTCCTCGAGACGATCTACGGCGAGGGCCTCGCCCCGTCGCTGGACATCGCGCTCGACGCGTCGGTCGGCGCCCGCGTCGCCACCGAGCTGCTGCCGCAGGGCAAGCTCGCGATGGCGGTCGACGGCTCCTGGCTGCCCGGCGGCTGGATCACCGGCGACAACGCCTGGCCCGAGTGGGAGGACACCCTGGGCATGGCGGCCATGCCGACCCAGGACGGGCAGGAGCCCGGCTTC
The DNA here is from genome assembly GCF_035634735.1 of Cellulomonas sp. Taxonomy (GTDB): domain Bacteria; phylum Actinomycetota; class Actinomycetes; order Actinomycetales; family Cellulomonadaceae; genus Cellulomonas. The sequence continues at coordinate 47,328 of NZ_DASQCJ010000052.1, read as the reverse complement.
ACCTCGATGTCCGGCGGCTGGACCCTCGCGGTCGGCGCGCACGCCGGCGACCCGCAGGCGGCGTTCGACTTCATCGCCACCGCGCTGAACAAGGAGAACTCGCTCAAGTACGACACCGAGAACAGCCAGATCGCGGTGCGCACCGACGTCGCGGAGGACCCGGAGTACCTGGGCTTCAACCCGTCGTTCGAGTTCTTCAGCTCGCTGGTCGACTACACGCACTTCCGCCCGGCGACCCCGGACTACTCGCAGATCTCGTCGAACATCCAGGTCGCGGCGGAGTCCGTGGCGACCGGGCAGGCCACCGCGGAGGAGGCGGCGGCCACGTACGACGAGGGGCTCGTGTCCATCGTGGGTGACGACGCGACGCAGGCCGCCGGCTGATGACGGCCGCCACGCCGGCCCTGCCGGCGGCCGGGGGCGGGTTCCGCCGCCCCCGCCGCCGGCCCGGCCGGACCGCGCTGCGGCTGCTGCCGCTGCTGCCCGCGGTCGCGCTCATGCTCGTGTTCCTGGCCGGTCCGGTGCTGTGGTCGTTCTACGGCTCCCTGACCAACCAGGCGCTGACCGGCTACAAGGCGGCGAACCCCGAGTTCGTGGGCCTGGACAACTACGCCGAGCTGCTCACCGACGACGGGTTCTGGAAGGCCGTCGTGCTGACGGTCGTGTTCGTCGGGGCGTCGGCCGTGATCGGGCAGAACGTGCTGGGCATGGCGCTCGCGCTGCTGCTCCGCGCCGCCGCCAGGCCGCTGCGCGCGGTCGTCTCGGCGCTGGTCGTCGTGGCGTGGGTGCTGCCGGAGATCGTCGCGGCGTTCGCGCTGTACGCGTTCTTCTCCACCGACGGCACGCTCAACCAGGTGCTGGGCTGGTTCGGGCTCGAGGGTCCGACCTGGCTCATCTCGGTGCCGATGCTCGCGGTGATCCTCGCGAACATCTGGCGCGGGACCGCGTTCTCGATGATGGTCTACGGCGCCGCGCTGTCCGAGGTGCCGCCGGACGTCACCGAGGCCGCCGCGATCGACGGCGCCACCGGCCCGCAGCGGTTCTTCCGGATCACGCTGCCGATGATCCGCCGGTCGATCTCGACCAACCTCATGCTCACGACCCTGCAGACCCTCGCGGTGTTCACCCTCATCTGGGTGATGACCGGCGGCGGGCCCGGCACGGACTCCTCGACGCTGCCCGTCCTGGCCTACCAGGAGGCGTTCAAGTTCGCGCAGGTCGGCTACGGCACGGCGATCGCGACCGTGACGCTGCTGGTCGGGGCCGTGTTCTCGATCGTGTACATCCGCGTGCTCAAGCCGGAGGTGGACTGATGACCGCGCTCACCGCCCCCACCGCGCCGGTGGCGTCGTCGGCCCGCCGGCGGGGCAACCGCCCGGTGCCGTCGGTCGCGTCGCCCCGGCGGCGCACCGGCCGGCTGCTGGTCACGCTCGCCCTGGTGCTGGTCGGCATCGCGTTCCTGGTGCCGCTCGCGTGGATCGTCCTGGCGTCGCTCGACCCGGCGGCGACCGTGTCGGTGAAGCTGCCCGAGTCGATCACGACGGACAACTTCACCGAGATCCTCACCTGGGAGGCGACGTTCCGGCCGCTGTGGAACTCGCTGGTGCTGTCCCTCGGCACCGGGGTCGTCACCGTGCTGGCGTCGGTGCTCGCCGCCTACCCGCTGTCCCGGTACCAGATGCGGTTCCGCAAGCCGTTCCTCTACTCGATCCTGTTCGGCACCTGCCTGCCGATCACCGCGATGATGGTCCCGGTCTACGCGCTGTTCGTGTACCTGGGGCTGCTCGACTCCGTGCCGGGCACGATCTTCTTCCTCGCCGCCACGTCGCTGCCGATGGCGATCTGGATGACCAAGAACTTCATGGACTCCGTCCCGGTGTCCCTGGAGGAGGCCGCCTGGGTCGACGGCGCCGGGTCCATGACCGCGCTGCGCCGGATCGTCGTCCCGCTGATGCGCCAGGGCATCGCCGTGGTGTTCATCTTCGTGTTCACGCAGGCGTGGGGGAACTTCTTCGTCCCGTTCGTCCTGCTGTTCTCGCCCGCCAACCAGCCCGCCGCCGTCGCGATCTACAGCTTCTTCGGCACCTACGGGACGGTCGCCTACGGCCGGCTCGCGGCGTTCTCGATCCTCTACTCCGTCCCCGTGCTCGTGCTGTACCTGCTGGTGCAGCGGTTCTCCGGGGGCTCGTTCGCCATGTCCGGCGCCGTGAAGGGCTGACGCCGCCGCGCCCCGGCGCAGCGCCCCGCGCCCCGACCCCGACCCGATCACCGCACGCCGTCAGGAAGGTCCACCATGCCCGTCGAGCACTCCGCCGCCGTCGTCCAGCGCGTCCAGCGGTTCCTGCACGAGCGGCTCGCCCCGGCGGTCGTCGCCGGCCGCGCGCCGCTCGACGTCACCGCCTGGACCGCGCCGGGGGAGCCGGTGCCGTTCGCCGAGGCGACCGCTCAGGCGTACGCCGCCGCACCGCCCGGGACGCCGTGGGGCGCGCCGTGGAGCACGACGTGGTTCCGGATGACCGGCGACGTCCCCGCGGGCTGGCTCGGCTCCGACGAGGTGCGCGCCGGCCGGCACGCGGTCGAGCTCGCGATCGACCTCGGGTTCACCACCACCCAGCCGGGCTTCCAGGCGGAGGGCCTCGTGCTGCGGCCGGACGGCGTCGCGGTCAAGGGGCTGTCCCCGCGGAACCAGGCGGTGCCGTGGGCCGAGCCGCGGGTCGACGTGTACGTCGAGGCGGCGGGCAACCCGGACGTCGGCAGCAGCACCTGGTACGGGCCGACACCGCTCGGCGACCCGCTGACCGCCGGCACCGACCCGCTGTACGCGCTCCGGTCCGCCGAGGTGGTGCTCCGGGACGTCGAGGTGTGGGAGCTGTGGCAGGACCTGCTCGCCGTGCTCGGGCTGGTCGAGGTCGTCGACCCGGCGTCCACCCGGTACGCCCGGGCGGTGCGCGCGCTGGACCTGGTCGTCGACGCGGTCGACCCGGCGGACGTCGCCGGGACCGCGGCGGCCGGGCGGGCGGTGCTGCGGCCGGTGCTCGACGTCCCGGCCGCGCCGGGCGGGCACCGGGTGCTGGCGACCGGGCACGCGCACATCGACTCGGCCTGGCTGTGGCCGGCGCGGGAGACGGTGCGCAAGTGCTCGCGGACCTTCGCCAGCGTCGTCGCGCTGATGGACGAGCGGCCGGACTTCGTGTTCGCGTGCTCGTCGGCGCAGCAGTACGCGTGGGTGGCGGAGCGGCACCCGGAGCTGTTCGAGCGGATCCGCGCGAAGGTGGCCGCCGGCCAGTTCGTGCCGGTGGGCGGCATGTGGGTCGAGTCGGACACCAACATGCCCGGCGGCGAGGCGCTGGCGCGGCAGATGGTCGAGGGCAAGCGGTACTTCCTCGACGAGCTCGGCGTCGAGACCGAGGACGTGTGGCTGCCGGACTCGTTCGGCTACACCGGCGCGCTGCCGCAGATCGTCCGCGCCGCCGGGTCGCGGTGGTTCCTGTCGCAGAAGCTGTCCTGGAACGACACCAACCGGATGCCGCACCACACCTTCCACTGGGAGGGCATCGACGGCTCCCGGGTGCTCGCGCACTTCCCGCCGGTCGACACCTACAACTCCGACCTGTCGCCGAAGGAGCTCGCGCACGCCGAGCGGAACTTCGCGGACAAGGACGTCGCCACGGAGTCGCTGGTGCCGTTCGGCTGGGGCGACGGCGGCGGCGGGCCCACGCGCGAGATGCTGGCGGCGGCGGACCGCGCCCGGTCGCTCGGCGGGCTGCCGGAGGTCGAGCTGGGCTCGCCGAACGCGTTCTTCGCGCGGGCCGAGGCGGAGCTGGCCGACGCCGGCGGGCCGCCCGCGGTGTGGTCCGGCGAGATGTACCTGGAGTACCACCGCGGCACGTACACCTCGCAGGCGCGGACCAAGCGCGGCAACCGGCGCAGCGAGCACCTGCTGCGCGAGGCCGAGCTGTGGGCGGCCACGGCGTCGGTGCGGACCGGGGCGGCGTACCCGGCCGAGGAGCTGCGCGCGCTGTGGCGGGTCGTCCTGCTGCACCAGTTCCACGACATCCTGCCCGGGTCGTCGATCGGCTGGGTCTACCGGCAGGCGGAGGAGGCGTACGCCGACGTCGAGGCGCGGGCCGGCGCGCTCGTGGACGCGGCGCTCGCGGCCCTCGTCGGGGAGGGGGACCGGACGGTGCGGCTGAACGCGGCGCCGCACGCGCGGGACGGGGTGCCGGCGCTGGGCGGTTCCGTGGCGTCGGACGACAGCGCGGCGGGGCCCGGCGCCGGGTCGGTCGAGGTGCTGCGCGAGGGCGACGCCCTGCGGGTGCGGACCGACGCGCTCGACGTGCGGCTCACGCCGGGCGGGCAGCTCGCGTCCGTGCGGGACCTGGCCGCGGGGCGCGAGGCCGTGGCGCCCGGGCACCTGGCCAACCTGCTGCAGGTGCACCGCGACGTGCCGCGGCAGTGGGACGCCTGGGACATCGACGCCGAGTACCGGCGGACCGTCGAGGACCTGCTCGACGCCGACACCGTCGAGGTCGTCGCCGAGAAGCCCGACCGCGCCGTGGTCCGCACCTCGCGCACCCTCGGCGACTCGACGATCGTGCAGGAGCTGACCTTCCGGCCGGGCACCCGGGCGGTCGAGATCGTCACCGAGGTCGACTGGCACGAGCGGCAGCGGCTGCTCAAGCTCGCGTTCGGGCTGGACGTGCACGCCGACCGGTCCGCCGCCGAGACCCAGTTCGGCCACGTGCACCGCCCGACGCACACCAACACGTCCTGGGACGAGGCGCGGTACGAGATCTGCGCCCACCGCTGGCTGCACGTCGGCGAGGCCGGGTACGGGGTGTCGGTCGCCAACGACGCGACCTACGGCCACGACGTCACCCGGGCGGTCGGCGAGGACGGCGGCACCGCCACGGTGGTCCGGCAGTCCCTGCTCCGGGCGCCGCTGTTCCCGGACCCGGAGGCCGACCAGGGCCGGCACCGTTTCCTGTCCGTGCTGCACGTCGGCGCGGGCATCCCGGAGGCGGTCGTGGACGGCTACCGGGCGAACCTGCCGGTGCGCGAGGTGCGCGGCGGCCGGGACGTCGCGCCGCTGGTGGTCGTCGACGGGCCGGGGGCGGTCGTCGAGGCCGTGAAGCTCGCGGACGACGGGTCGGGCGACGTGGTCGTGCGGCTGTACGAGGCGCACGGCGGGCGGGCCCGGGCGACCGTGACGGCGGGGTTCGACGCCGCCGGGGTGGCCGAGGTGGACCTGCTGGAGCGCGAGGTCGAGCCGCGGGCCGTGGTGCCCGGGGCCGGCGACGGGGCCGCTGGGGCGGCCGGGGCGGCGGGCGCGGCGGTCGCGCTCGACCTCCGGCCGTTCCAGCTCGTCACCCTCCGCTTCCGCCGGGCCTGACGGGGGCGGCGGCCTCGCCGCCCTCGCGCCCTGCCGCCCTCCCTCCCACCCGCCCGCTGCGCCGAGATAGGGCCTCCGCGCCGAGAGAGGGCCCGCCGCGGCCCTATCTCGGCGGAGGGGTCCTATCTCGACGTCGGCGCGCGGCGGCGGGTCGGCGCGCGGGCGCGGGGCGGGCGTCGGACGCACAGGTCGCGCCCAGGTGCGGCCCAGCGTCCCGGCAGGTCCGGGCGGGAGCGTCGGCGCAGGTGGGCGCGGCGCCGCGGGTGCGGCGGCGCGCCCCGACGCCCGACCCCGCACAGGAAGCGACCGATGAGCTCACGACCCCTGGCCCAGGAGAAGCTGCCCAAGAAGGACCGCAAGGCGCTCGCCCGGGAGCTCGCCCGCCTGGAGCGCGAGCGCCAGGCGCAGCGCCGGCGGCGCAACAAGCGGCTCGGCTGGGCGGGAGCCGGGACGGCCGTCGTCGCCGTCGGGGTGATCGCGGCGCTCGCGGTGCAGGCGTCGGTCCGCGCCGGGCAGGTCGGGCCGCACAACATGCTGTCCGACGGCCTCGTGCTCACCGGCGACGGCAGCGCGGTCGCCGCGAGCCGCACCAGCGCGCTCGACCCGGGGGAATCGCCGGTCGCGACCGTCGTGGACCGGAGCAGCGGCGTGCTCGACCTCGTGCTGTACCTGGACTACCGGTCGCCCGAGGCCGAGACGTTCTGGGCCGCGAACTCCGCGTCGATCGAGCAGTGGGTGACCGCGGGCTACGCGACGCTGGAGATCCACCCGCTGGCGCTGCTCGACGGGGCGACGGTCGGCACGGGGTCGGGCGCGTCGGCGTCGGCGTCGGCCGCTCCGTCCGCCGCCGCGTCCGCCGCGCCGTCCGCGTCCGCCGCGCCCACCGCCGACGGCTCGCTGCTGGGGACGATGCAGACGACCGGCGACTACTCGGCCCGCGCCGCCGGGGCGCTCGCGTGCGTGGCGGACACGGCGCCGGACAGCGCCCTCGCCGTGCACGACGCCCTGCTCGCCGCGCAGCCCGACCTGGACGAGGACGGCCTCGCCGAGGACGACCTGGTCGCGCTCGTGCAGAACGCCGGCGTCACCGACGAGGCGGTGGCGGACTGCGTCACGGGCGGCGACTTCACCGACTGGGCCCAGGCGGCGACGACCCGGGCGGCGGAGTCCGTGCCGTACGACGTCGGCAGCGTCACCACCAGCCCGGTCCTGCTGGTGGGCGGCCAGGAGTACACCGGCGACCTCGGCGACGCGGACGCGCTCCTCGCGTTCATCGAGGAGGTGAGCACGCAGCTCGCGGCCGAGGCGGCGGAGGCCGAGGCGTCGGCGTCGCCGAGCGCGTCCCCGACGGAGTCGCCCGCCGCGGGCGCGTCGGAGGCGCCGTCCGCGCAGGCCACGGAGCCGACCGCCCCCTAGCGTGGGGGCATGGACCGCTGGACCTGGCCCGCGTGGGTGGGCGTCGTGGGCGGGGTCGCGGCCTTCGTCGTGCTCCTCGTGCCCGTGCTCGTCGTGCAGAGCCGGCGGTACGGCCGGCTGAGCGGCCCGAGGCTCCTGGGCGCCGCGGCCGTCGCGGTCTACGGCGTCGCGCTGCTCGCCTACACGCTGCTGCCGCTGCCGTCCGGCGACCTCGCGGCCTGGTGCGCGCGGTACGGCGTCGGCGGGCCGCAGCTGCGGCCGTTCCAGTTCGTCGCCGACATCCGCCGGGACACCGCGGGCCTGGGGCTCGGCGCCACCCTGCGCAGCGCCGCGGTGCTGCAGGTCGCGTTCAACGTCCTGCTGTTCGTGCCGTGGGGCGTGCTCGCCCGCCGCTACCTCGGCTGGGGCGTGCTCGGCAGCACCCTGTCGGCGGCGGGCGCGTCGCTGCTGGTCGAGACCACGCAGACGACGGGGATCTTCGGCCTGATCGGCTGCGCGTACCGGCTCGGCGACGTCGACGACCTGCTCACGAACACGCTCGGCGGTCTGGTCGGGGCCCTGCTCGCGCCGCTGGTGCTCGGCTGGATGCCCCGCTCGGGCGACCTGGCGGCCGGGCGGGCGCTGCCGCGGCCGGTCACGTCGGCGCGCCGCTGGCTCGGCATGCTGGTGGACGCCGCGCTGGTGACGCTCGTCGGGTACGGGATCACCGTGGCCTACCGGGTGCTGCTCGTGGCGACCGGCCGGCCGGTCCCGGTCGACGGCGACCCGGTCGAGCTGCTCGTCGGCACGGTGCTGCCGGTCGCGGTGCTGCTCTGGCTGCCGCCGCTGCTCGGGAGCGGGGCGTCGCTCGGGCAGCGCGCGATGTGGCTCGAGCCACGGTGGCGGCGGGCCGACGGCACGGCCGGGCGCGGGCCGCTCGCCGCGCGCGCGGCGCGGGGCGCGCTCGGGGCCGGGCTCTGGGGGCTGCTGACCGTGCTGGCGGGGCTGCCGGACGCGTGGCCCGGGGGTGCGGGCGCCGGCGCGGGCGGGGTGATCGGCGTCGTCGGCGCGGTGGCCGCGGTCGCGCAGCCGGTGCTCGTCGTCGCGTGGGTGCTGGCGGTGCCGTGGAGCCGGGGCCACCGCGGGCTGTCGTACGCGCTCACCGGGGCGGAGCTGGCCGACGCGCGGGACGGCGCGGGCCGCGCGGCGGGCCCCGGCCCGGGCGCGGGCGAGGTCGGCGTGCGCGCGGGGGACCGGCTCGGCTGACCCGGCCGGCTCGCCCCGCGGCCGCTCGGCCCGTGGCGGCTCAGCCCGCCAGGGCCTTCGCGAGCGGCACGGCGGGGTCCGCGGCCCGGGCGCGGTCGAGCACCGGCAGCGCCGCGCCCGCGAGCAGCCGCCGCGCGCCGCCCACGTCGCGGGGGCGGTCCACCGCGAACACCGCCGTGAGCGTGCCGGTCCCCGGGGCGAACCACAGCGCGGTCCAGCCGTCCTCGCCGGCCGGGTCGCCGCGCAGCACGACGTCGTCGTCGGCGCCGGGCAGGCCGTAGAGCGCGAGCTCGTGCCCGAGCTGCGTCGAGAACACGTACGGCGCGAGGTCCGCCTCCGCGGCCTCCCGGCCGAGCAGCCCCGCGACCGCGACCGCCGGGCCGCGCAGCGCCGCGTCCCAGTGCCCGCCGGGCACCCAGCCGTGCCGGGCGGACCGGCGCCGGGCCGCGTCGCCGACCACCCGCGCCCGCCACGACCCGCCGACCGGGGCGTGCCGCTCGTCGACCGGCACCGACCCGTCCGGGTCGAGCGGCAGCGCGCCCGCCAGCCAGCCCGTCGCCGGGCGCGCGCCGATCGCCGCCAGCACCGCGTCCGCCGGCAGCACCGTGCCGTCGGCCAGCCGCACCGCGCCGGGCTCGACCGCCGCGACGGCCGCGCCCGTGCGCAGCCGCACGCCCGCCCGGGCGAACCAGGGGGCGGTGAGCGCGCCGACCCGCCCGCCCAGCGCCGTCATCAGCGGGGCCTCGCGGGCCTCGACGACCGTGACGTCGACGCCCGCGGCCGCGGCGACGGTCGCCACCTCGGCGCCCACCCAGCCCGCGCCCACCACGACGAGCCGCCGGGCGGCGGGGTGCGGGCCGGGGTCGCCGGACCCCGCGGCGCCGGGGGCCGCGAGCCCGTGCGGGAACCCGAGCGCCGCGCGCAGCCGCTCGGCGTCCGCGGCGGTGTGCAGCGTCAGCGCGTGCTCCCACGCCGGTGGCCGGACGGCGGCGGCCCCGGTCGCCGCGACCACCGCGTCCGCGGCCACCTCGCCGTCCGCCGTGCCGACCCGCACGCCGTCGTCGTCCACCGCCAGGCCCGTCGCCGGCGTACCCAGCCGCACGTCGTCCGCGGCGGCGAGCGCGTCGGCGCCGAGCTCGTCGGCCAGCCACGCCGGCGCCGGGCGGTCGAGCAGGTGCTTGGACAGCGGCGGCCGGTCGTACGGGGCCACCTGCTCGGCGCCGAGCAACGTCACCCGGCCGTCGAAGCCCTGGGCCCGCAGCTCGAGCACCGTGCGGGCGCCCGCGATGCCGGCGCCGACCACGACGACCGAGCGGGGCGCGCGCGGCGGGCCGGGCGTGGCGGGACGGGCGGCGACGGGTCCGGCAGCAGGCACCCGGCCACCGTAGCCTGCGGCGACGCGGGGCGGCCCGGCGGCGAGGGGCGGGCGCGGTAGCCTCGTCGGTGACGGTGCGCGACCCCTCGACGCACCGCGGGGAGGGAGACGCGCGTGAGCCAGGACGGGGCCGTGACGCCCGCTGCGCCGACCGCGTCGACCGGTCCGGCGCCGGCCGCCCCGTCGGCCGCGCTCCCGCCGCTGACCCCGCCCGCCGACCGTCCGTCGCCCGAGGACGAGCGGTTCGGCCCCGACGGCGAGCCGCTCGACCCGCGCGCCATCGCCCGCGCCTCGCTCGCCGCCGACCGGAACTGGTCGCTGTGGGTGATCGTGGGTGCCGTGCTGTTCTGCGTCGCGCTCGCGCTCGCCGCCGGCACGCCGACGGGCGCCCTCGCGCTGGCCGGCTTCCTCGCGTGCTGCGCGGTCGTGCGGGCCGTCGTCCGGAAGTCGCCGGCCGCGCTCGTCGTGCGCCGGCGCGCGGTGGACGTGCTGACCCTCGGCGGGCTCGCCGTCGCGATCGGCGTGCTCTCGCAGGTCGTGCCCTCGCCCTGATCGTCCCGAGGACGACGCAGGGGCGGCGACCCGACCGGGTCGCCGCCCCTGCGCGGGAGCGTGCGGGCGTCAGCGCGCCGGCTGCACCTCGACCTCGACCTCGTCGATCTCCAGGTCCTCGTCGAGCAGGTCGTCGTCGGCCGGGGCGGTCGCGAACGCGCGGTACAGCAGCGCGGCGAGCGCGGCGCCGACCAGCGGCGCGACCCAGAACACCCAGATCTGGCCCCAGGCCCACGACTCGGAGAAGATCGCCGCGGCGGTCGAGCGGGCCGGGTTCAGCGAGCCGCCGGTGACCGGGTAGGCCACGAGCATGCCGAACGCCACGGTGAGCCCGACGGCGAACGCGGCCTGCTGGCGGGTCCGGCCGCGGCGGTCGGTGGCGCCGAGGTACACGCCGACGAGGATCGCGGCGAGCACGCCCTCGAGCAGCAGCGCGGCGACCATGCTGAAGCCCTCGCCGTTCGTCGACTGCGCGATGGGGGAGTGCGCCCCGTAGCCGTTGGCGGTGCCGCTGAAGAACGTCCGCTCGTTGCCCTCGAGCGCGGGCAGCGACGTCGCCGTCACGAACAGCACGGCGGACGCCAGCGCGCCGCCGACGAGCTGCGCCAGCCAGTACGGCACCAGGTGCGCCCACGGCGTGCGGCCGGCGAGCGTGCTGCCGAGCGTGATCGCCGGGTTGAAGTGGCCGCCCGACACGTGCGACACCGCGACGAACGCCGCGATGGTGCCGAAGCCGAAGCCGAGCGCGATGCCCACGGCGCCGGCCCCGCTGACCGAGGCGAACAGCGCCGCGCCGACGCCCGCGAGGACGACGACGAACGTGCCGAACAGCTCGGCGCCGAGGCGGGCCACCAGCGACGGGCCGGTCAGGGTGGCGCGGACGGCCTCGATCTCGATCTCGTCCTCGTCCGCGACGACCGCCGAGGCGGTGCCGTAGCCGCTGGCCGCGCCGTACCCGACCGGGATCGCGGCGGGGGCCGGCGCGGCCGCGGGGGCCGGGGCGGCGGTGGGGGTCGCCGGCGTGGCGGCGGGCGCCCCGGCGTTCGGGGCGGGGGCGCTCGCCGGGCCGGGAGCGGGGACGGCCGCGCCGGCGGGCGGCGCGGACGGCGTCGGGGTCACGGGGGAGCCGGCGGCCGGGGCCGCGGCCGGGGTGCCCTGCTGCGAGTCGGTCGCGCCGGTGGGCGCGTCCGGGGCCTCGTCGGGCTCGGGCTTGTCCTGCGACATGATCATCCGTTCGTCCGGGTGCGATGACGGGCGCGGGCCGCGCCGTACGGCGGCCCCGCACCGGGTCCGACCTGCGGGCGCGCAGCGCGCAGCCCCGGTCGGGCACACAGATCGAGCATGCCACCGATCGCTGTGCGTCGCCTGGATGCGCCCCCTACCCGGCCGCGCCCGCCCGCGAAGTCTCTCGACGTCAAGTAATCTGGCCCGCATGGCGAAGATCAAGGTGGTTGGACCGGTCGTCGAGCTCGACGGTGACGAGATGACGCGGATCATCTGGCAGTTCATCAAGGACCGCCTGATCCATCCGTACCTCGACATCGACCTGCGCTACTACGACCTGTCGATCGAGAACCGCGACGCGACGGACGACCAGGTCACGGTGGACGCGGCGAACGCGATCAAGGAGCACGGCGTCGGCGTCAAGTGCGCGACGATCACACCGGACGAGGCCCGGGTCGAGGAGTTCGGCCTCAAGAAGATGTGGCGCTCCCCGAACGGCACGATCCGCAACATCCTCGGCGGCGTGGTCTTCCGCGAGCCGATCATCATCAGCAACATCCCGCGCCTGGTGCCGGGCTGGAACAAGCCGATCATCATCGGCCGCCACGCCCACGGCGACCAGTACAAGGCGACCGACTTCACCGTGCAGGGCGCGGGCACGCTGACCCTCACCTTCACCCCGGCGGACGGCTCCGAGCCGATCCAGACCGAGGTCGTGACGTACCCGGACGACGGCGGCGTCGCGATGGCCATGTACAACTTCGACGAGTCGATCCGCGACTTCGCGCGCGCCTCGTTCGCGTACGGCCTGCAGCGGCAGTACCCGGTGTACCTGTCCACCAAGAACACGATCCTCAAGGCCTACGACGGCCGGTTCAAGGACCTGTTCCAGGAGGTGTTCGACGCCGAGTTCTCGGCGGCGTTCGCCGAGGCGGGCCTCACCTACGAGCACCGCCTGATCGACGACATGGTCGCCTCCGCGATGAAGTGGGAGGGCGGCTACGTCTGGGCCTGCAAGAACTACGACGGCGACGTCCAGTCGGACACCGTCGCGCAGGGCTTCGGCTCGCTCGGCCTGATGACCTCGGTCCTCATGACCCCGGACGGCCAGACCGTCGAGGCCGAGGCCGCGCACGGCACCGTCACCCGGCACTACCGCCAGCACCAGGCCGGCAAGCCGACGTCGACCAACCCGATCGCGTCGATCTTCGCCTGGACCGGCGGCCTCAAGCACCGCGGCAAGCTGGACGGCACCCCCGAGGTGACCCAGTTCGCCGAGACGCTCGAGGACGTCGTCGTCAAGACCGTCGAGAGCGGCAAGATGACCAAGGACCTCGCGCTGCTCGTCGGCCCGGAGCAGGAGTGGCTGACCACCGAGGGCTTCCTCGAGGCGCTCGACGAGAACCTGGCCGCGCGCCTGGGCTGACCCCCGCGCCGCACGACCCCACGGCCGCCGCCCGCACCCGCGGGCGGCGGCCGTCGCGGTGCGCGGGGTCGCCCGTGCCGTCACCTCTCGAACGCATGCGGGGGCACCGCGCGCGGCGTGCCGAGAGGGCTCGCGGCCCCTGTATCCTCGGCTACGTGGGCACTGAGAGAGTGACCCCGGGATCGCAATCTTCACTGCGTGAAGCCAACCGTGCCCGGATCGTGAGTGCCGTCCAGCAGCGTGGCTCACTCACGCAGGTCGAGCTGGCCGGTGTCACGGGGCTGTCACCCGCCACGGTGTCGAACATCGTGAAGGAGCTCACCGGCGCCGGCGTGCTCGCCACGGCGCCCACCTCCCGCAGCGGCCGCCGCGCCCAGCAGGTCACCCTCGCGCGCAACCTCGGGCTGGTCGGCGGCATCCACTTCGGCTCGCGCTCCCTGCGGGTCACGATCGCCGACGTCGCCCAGCGGGTCGTCGCGGACCAGCGCATGCCGCTGCCGCCGGACCACCGCGCGGACGCCGGCCTCGAGCGCGCGTCGCTGCTGCTCACCGAGCTCGTCGACTCCGTCGGCGCCACCATGTCCGAGGTGCTGGCGGTCGGGGTCGGGGTGCCCGCGCCGGTCGACCCCGGCACCGGCCGGATCGTGTCCGTCGGCGTGCTGCGCGGCTGGGACGGCGTGTCCGTCCCCGAGGTGCTGGAGCGCCGGCTCGGCGTGCCCGTGCAGGTCGACAACGACTCGAACCTCGGCGCGCTCGCCGAGCTGCGGCACGGGGCCGCCCGGGGCAAGCGGCACGTCGCCTACCTCAAGGTGTCGCACGGCGTCGGCAGCGGCCTGATCGTCGACGGGCGCGTGTTCCACGGTCGAACGGGCGCGGCCGGCGAGTTCGGGCACATCACGATCGACGACAACGGCCCGATCTGCCGGTGCGGCAACCGCGGCTGCCTGGACGCGCTCATCGGCGCGCCGGCCCTGCTGCGGATGCTCGAGTCCAGCCACGGGCACCTCACGCTGTCGGACGTCATCGCCCGCGCGCAGGACGGCGACCCCGGCTGCCGGCGGGTGATCTCGGACGCCGGCCGGCTGCTCGCCGTCGCCGCCGCCAACACCTGCAACCTGTTCGACCCGGAGCTCGTCGTCGTGGGCGGCCGGCTCGCCGAGGCGGGGCCGATCCTGCTGGACACGTTCCGGAGCGTGCTCGCGCAGCGGACCCTGCCGAGCACCGCCGGGCCGGTCGAGGTCGTCGTCTCCGAGCTCGGCACCGCCGCGGAGGTCCGGGGGGCGCTGGCGCTCGCGCTGGACCACGCCGGTATTGCCCAGTCCATGGCGGTGGCAGGATGAGCCGGTGCAGCACGGCACGCGGCAACGACGCAGCGGAGGAGGACCGATGACCAGGGCACCGGGCACCCCCGTCCTGTCCGTGCGGGGCGTCTCCCGCAACTACGGCGCCGTGCGCGCGCTCGTCGACGTGGACCTGGACATCCACGCGCACGAGGTCGTGGCGATCGTCGGCGACATCGGCGCCGGCAAGTCGACGCTCGCGCGGGTGATGTCGGGTGCCCTTGCGCCCGACTCCGGCCACATCGAGGTCGGCGGCGTCCCCGTCACCATGCCGTCGACGCGCGCCGCCCGCGAGCTCGGCATCGCCGCCGTGTTCCAGGACCTGGCGCTCGCCGAGAACCTCGACGTCGTGCAGAACCTGTTCCTCGGCCAGGAGCTCCGCCGCGCGGGGATCCTCGACGAGCGGAAGATGGAGCGCCGCGCCTGGGAGGTGCTGGGCCAGCTCGCCGCGCGCGTGCCGTCCGTCAGGGCGCCCGTGCGCGCGTTGTCCGGCGGGCAGCGGCAGGCCGTCGCGGTCGCCCGCACGCTCGTGGGGAACCCGCGTGTCGTGGTGCTGGACGAGCCGCTGGCCTCGCTCGGCATCTCGCAGACCGCCGAGGTGCTCAACATGGTCGAGCGGCTCCGCGAGAGCGGGCTGGGCGTCGTGATGATCAGCCACTCGATGGTCGACGTGCAGGCCGTGGCCGACCGGATCGTCGTGCTGCGGCTCGGGCGGATCAACGGCGACTTCGACGCGGAGCACGCGTCGTACGAGGACCTGATCGCGGCGATCACGGGGATCACGCCGACCGGGCGGGCGGCGCGGCCGACGACCCGGCCGGCGACGCTCTGACGGGAGGCGCTCAGAGGCCGAAGCGGGGGAGCGCCGCCACCAGCCGGCCGGCGGAGCCCGTGACGTCGCGGGCGACCTTCGCGGTGACGTCGGCGCCGTACTGGGCCTGGGTCTTCTGCGCCGTGAGCCGCGCGAGGCGGTGCGCCAGCGGGGCGCCGTCCGCCACCTGCGCGAGGAGCGCCGCCGCCTCGCGGTGGTCGCCGCCGCTGCTGCGATGCCCGAGCGCGCGACCGCAGATCGCGTCGGCAGCCGCGATGGCCGCGCTGATCGCGTTCGACGCGGCGACGCTCGCCTCGCTGGACGGCCCCTCCGAGCACCCCACCAGCCGTTCCTCCGCGACCCGGAGGTGCGCACGGGCGATCTCGGCGCGCTCGCGACAGGAGGCCGGGGTCATCCGGGTCGTCCGTGGCGGCACCAGGTCACGCTCCGTGGGTCTGCAGCAGCTCTCTCAGGTCCGGGCCGCTGATCGTCGTCGCATCCTCGAGCCACGACCGAACCATCGGGTCGACGGCGCGGACAAGGTCGACGAGGCGATCTGTGGACAGCTCGTAGACCGAGCACGCGTTGCCGGTCCAGCGCTCGACGCCGGCGGTGATCCCCAGGGCCAGGTGCTCGACCTCGTCCGGGGTGACGTCGTCGGGGGTGAGCACGACCAGGTCGACGTCGCTGCGCCGGTCGCTCGTGCCGCGCGCGACGGACCCGTACAGCGCGACGGTGGTCCGGGCGGCGCGGGCGGAGCCCAGGCGCTCGACGACCCGCCGGGGTTCGACGCCCCCGGGACGAGATCGGCCACGCGCGAGCCGGTCAGCGGCGTGGCCGCCCGGTCCAGGACGACGAGGACGCGACCCTCGAGGCTCGGCACGACGGCGGAGACCGGGTTGCTCAGGTCCACGTCGCACCTCGCCGATTCTGATGCTTTCTCATCAGGTCTGATGAAAAAGTATCAGGACGGGCTCAGCGGAAGACGATCGTCCGGTGCCCGTCCAGGAGCACCCGGTGCTCCGCGTGCCAGCGCACCGCCCGGGCCAGCGCCCGGCGCTCCACGTCCTGGCCCAGCGCGACCAGGTCCGCGACCCCGCGGGTGTGGTCGACGCGCTCGACGTCCTGCTCGATGATCGGGCCCTCGTCGAGGTCACCCGTGACGTAGTGGGCCGTCGCGCCGATCAGCTTCACGCCGCGGTCGTGGGCCTGCGCGTAGGGTCGCGCCCCCTTGAACGACGGCAGGAACGAGTGGTGGATGTTGATGACCCGGCCGGCCAGCGCGCGGCACAGGTCGTCGGACAGGATCTGCATGTACCGCGCCAGCACGACGAGCTCGACGTCCAGCTCGTCGACGAGCTCCAGCAGCCGCGCCTCGGCGGCCGCCTTCGTGTCCTTGGTGACGGGCACGTGGTGGAACGGGATGTCGTAGAACGCCGCCAGGTCGGCGAGCGCGGTGTGGTTCGACACCAGGCCGACGATGTCGATCGGCAGCCCCTCGGAGCGCTGCCGGAACGCCAGGTCGTTCACGCAGTGCGCGGCGGTCGAGCCGAGCAGGAGCGTGCGGACGCGGCGGCCGGCGACGTCGAGCGACCAGTCCATGGCGAACCGCGGGGCGAGCGCGGCCAGCGCCTGCTCCAGCTCCTCGCGGCTCCGCTCCGACGCGACCTCGACGCGCATGAAGAACAGCCCCGACAGCGGGTCGCCGAACTGCTGCGACTCGGTGATGTTCCCGCCGTGCTCGGCGAGCAGCCCCGCGACGGCGGCGACGATGCCGGGCTGGTCGGGGCAGGACAGCGACAGCACCCAGGAGGTGGCTGCGCCGGGCGTCGATGTCGGGGTCGTCACGCAGGGGAGGGTACCCGCGCGCGGTGCGCGGCCGCCCGGGGCGTCCGCGCGCGGGGGTGTGTCCACCGGGTGGAATCCGGGGCGCATCGGGACCTCCGGGCTGCCGAGGGGGCCGACCTCCTGAGACGATGGGGGCATGAGCGAGACCGAGGTGACCATCCGTCCGATCGCCGACGCCGACGCCGGCGAGCTCCTGACGCTGCGCCGCGCCGCGTTCGTCACCGAGGCCCAGCAGTACGACGACCCGCACATCCCGCCGCTGACCCAGACGCTGTCGGAGCTGCGCGCGGACATCGCGGCCGAGGGCGTCGTCACGCTGGGCGCCTGGGCCGGTCACCGCCTGGTCGGCTCCATCCGCGTCGTGCTTGAGGGCAAGAAGGCCACGCTCGGCCGGTTCGCCGTCGCCCCGGACCAGCAGGGCCACGGCATCGGGACCCAGCTGCTGCTCGCGATCCTGCCGCACCTGCCGGAGGACGTGGAGGAGATCTGGGTGTTCACCGGGCGCGACTCCGTGCAGAACCTCGCGCTGTACGAGAAGCACGGCTACACGCACGAGCACGACCAGACCGTCGGGGACCTCACGTACGCGTACCTGCGGCGGATCCTCGGGGACGCCGACGCGGAGGCGCCCGCCTCGGCGTGAGGCCGGCGGCGCCCGCTCACGGGACCGGTCCGCGGACAGCCCGCCCCGCCGCGGCGGCGACGTTGCTAGGCTGACCCGGTCGCGACTGGCGCACAGGTGGGTCACCACCGGGGAGCGACGCAGCAGCACGACGTCGGGTCGGACGCCTGGGCCCCGCGGTCACCCCACACCATCGATCGGTGTGCGGTCGACAGACCGCGCCCGCCGACTGCCGAGGAGACGCATGAGCGCCGAGAACACGCCCCTGCTCGACCAGAACCTGTCCCACGTGGACCCGGAGATCGCGGCGGTCCTGGACGGGGAGCTCGCCCGCCAGCAGGGCACGCTCGAGATGATCGCGAGCGAGAACTTCGTCCCGCGCGCCGTCCTGCAGGCCCAGGGCTCCGTCCTCACCAACAAGTACGCCGAGGGCTACCCGGGCCGCCGCTACTACGGCGGCTGCGAGCAGGTCGACATCGCCGAGACCCTCGCGATCACCCGCGCCAAGGAGCTGTTCGGCTCCGAGCACGCGAACGTCCAGCCGCACTCCGGCGCGACCGCGAACGCGGCCGTGCTGCACGCCCTCGCCAACGCCGGCGACCGCATCCTGGGCCTCGAGCTCGCGCACGGCGGCCACCTGACGCACGGCATGAAGATCAACTTCTCCGGCAAGCTCTACGACGTCGGCGCGTACGGCGTGAACCCGGACACCTTCCTCATCGAGCCCGAGGCGATCCGCGAGGCCGCGCTCAAGCACCGCCCGCAGGTCATCATCGGCGGCTGGTCCGCGTACCCGCGGCACCTCGACTTCGCCGCGATGCGCGAGATCGCCGACGAGGTCGGCGCGAAGCTCTGGGTCGACATGGCGCACTTCGCCGGCCTGGTGGCCGCGGGCCTGCACCCGTCGCCCGTGCCGCACGCGGACGTCGTGTCGTCCACCGTGCACAAGACCATCGGTGGCCCCCGCTCCGGCTTCATCCTGAGCCGCGAGGAGTACGCCAAGAAGATCGACTCCGCCGTGTTCCCGGGCCAGCAGGGCGGCCCGCTCATGCACGTCATCGCCGCCAAGGCCGTGTCGTTCAAGATCGCGGGCGGCGAGGACTTCAAGGACCGGCAGCAGCGCACGATCGACGGCGCGCGGATCATCGCCGACCGCCTGGTCTCGCCCGAGGTCGCCGCCGCGGGCGTGTCCGTGCTGACCGGAGGCACCGACGTGCACCTGGTGCTCGTCGACCTGCGGAACTCGCAGCTCGACGGCCAGCAGGCCGAGGACCTCCTGCACGACGTCGGCATCACGGTGAACCGCAACGCGGTGCCGTTCGACCCGCGCCCCCCGCGCGTCACCTCCGGCCTGCGGATCGGCACCCCGGCGCTCGCGACCCGCGGCTTCGGCGACGCCGAGTTCACCGAGGTCGCCGACATCATCGCGACCGCGCTGACCGCCGGCGCGTCCGCCGACGTCGAGGGCCTGCGGGCGCGGGTGGCCAAGCTGGCCGACGCGTTCCCGCTGTACCCCGGCCTTCAGCAGTACTGATCGGGGCCGCGACATGACGGCGAAGACGCTCGACGGCAAGGCCACGGCCGCCGCGATCAAGGACGAGCTCACGGCGCGGGTGGCGGTGCTCGCGGAGCGCGGCATCACGCCCGGGCTCGGCACGCTGCTGGTGGGGGAGGACCCGGGCTCGGTGTCCTACGTCGCCGGCAAGCACCGGGACTGCGCGGAGGTCGGCATCGCCTCCATCCGCGAGGACCTGCCCGCCGACGCCTCGCAGGCGGACATCGAGGCCGCGGTGCAGCGGCTGAACGAGGACCCGGCGTGCACCGGTTTCATCGTGCAGCTGCCGCTGCCCCGGGGCATCGACACCAACCGGGTGCTCGAGCTCGTCGACCCCGACAAGGACGCCGACGGCCTGCACCCGACCAACCTGGGCCGCCTGGTGCTGCGGGTCAACGAGGAGATCGACTCCCCGCTGCCCTGCACGCCGCGCGGCATCATCGAGCTGCTGACCCGGCACGGGGTCGACCTGGCCGGCGCCGACGTCACGGTGATCGGCCGCGGCACGACGGTCGGACGGTCGATCGGGCTGCTGCTGACCCGGCGGGCCGTGAACGCGACGGTGACGCTCACGCACACCGGCACCGCCGACCTCGGCGAGCACACCCGGAACGCCGACGTGATCGTCGCCGCCGCGGGCGTGCCGGGGATCCTCACGGCCGACCTGGTGAAGCCGGGCGCCGTGGTGGTCGACGTGGGCGTGTCGCGGGTGGCCGACCCGGAGACGGGCAAGAGCCGCATCGCGGGCGACGTGGACGCCGGCGTGGCCGAGGTGGCCGCGTGGGTGAGCCCGAACCCGGGCGGTGTCGGGCCGATGACCCGCGCGATGCTGCTGGCCAACGTGGTGGAGTCCGCCGAGCGCCAGGCCTGACGCGCGCGGCGCGCCGCCGACGACGCCCGGGTCGCGCCGGTCCCCGTGGGGGCCGGCTGCGGCCCGGGCGTCGCGCTGCCCGGGGCGGTGCGACGTCGTGCGCGGGGGTGCGCGGGCGCCGTCAGCCTGCGGCGCGCGGCGTGAGGTCGCGGCGGGAGGTCGCGGCGCGCGGTGTGAGGTCGTCACAACGGGACGAGGTCGTCACTCGTTTCCGCCGATCTCGCGCGGATGTGACGACCTCATGCGTCGGCCGTCGAGGTCGGCGGTTGCGGCCACGGCGACCGGTGCGCAAGCGGCGACCTCGGGCGGAACCGCCGACCTCGCGTGGCTGCCGGGCTCGCGTGGCTGCCGGGCTCGCGCGGGCGCGGCGGAGCCCGGCGCGGGGTTCGCGCCGGCGCGGTCCGCGTCAGGCCGGCGGGGCCGTCGTCGTCGCCAGGATCGCGCCCGCGGTCGTCGCGTCGATGACGTCGGCCAGCGGGGCGTAGAGCCGGATCGCGTCGAGCGCGCGTGCGTGGCTCTCGTCGTCGGCGCCCGCGCACGCCTCGGCGACGACGCGCACGGCCACGCCGGCGTCCGCCGCGGGGAGGGCGGTCGAGAGCACGCAGCAGTCGGTCGAGACGCCGGCGAGCAGCATCGTGTCACCCGGGCGGACGTGCGCCGCGAGGTCCGAACCCCACTTGCCGAACGTGGTGGCCGTGACGACGGCGGCGTCCGCGGCGAGGTCGGCGAGCTCCGGGACGACGGCGTACGCCGGGGCGTCCTCGGGCTGCAGGGCGAACGGCCAGTCGGCGTAGTACGCGACCCAGGCGCCCTCGGGGTGCTCGGGCGCGACGAACCGGGTGAACACGGTGCGGTCGGCGCCCGCCCGCTCGGCCAGCGCGCGGACGACCGGCAGCGCCTCCGCGAACCGCGGCGCGGCCCACGGGCTGCCCGGCTCGGCGAACACGGGCTGCATGTCGATCACCACGAGCACGGCGCGGCCGGGCGTCGCACCGACGGCGCCGTCCGCTCCGACGGCGCCCTCCGCTCCGACGGCGTCGGTCGAGCCACCGCCGCCCGTCGAGCCGACTCCGCCCGCCGCTCCGACGGACCCGGTCGAGCCCATCGCGTCCCCCTCGCTCACCGCACGACCTCCGCCTCGGCGACGGTGCCCACCGACGGCGGCAGCGCCTCCTGGCGCCGCACCGCCCCGCGCCGCAGCAGCAGCGTCCCGAGGAACCCGACGGCCAGCGCCACCAGCACCCCGAGGTTCGCGTACGCCCAGGCGCCCGAGGTCCCGCCGAGCCCGACCGGCCCGAGCAGGTACCCCTGCCACGCGAGCCAGCCCGCGGACGCGTTCGTGACGAGCCCCCAACCGAGCACGGTGCCGACCGCGAGCAGCGTCAGCGGCACCCCGGCGGCCCGGCCGTACCGGCCGCGCGGGTCGAACAGGTCGAGGTCGTCGTAGTCGCGGCGGCGGAGCAGGACGTCGGCGATCATGATCCCCGCCCACGCCGCGATCGGGACGCCGAGCGTGATGAGGAAGCCCTGGAACACGCCGAAGAAGGTGTCGGAGCCGAACACGATGTAGATCGTGCCGAGCACCATGATCACGCCGTCGATCCCGGCGGCGACCGGGCGCGAGATCGGCAGCCCCGTCGACACGAGCGCGAGCCCGGACGAGTAGATGTCCAGCACCGCCCCGCCGATCAGCCCGAGCACCGCCACGACCGCGAACGGCACGAGGTACCAGGTCGGCAGGATGGTGGTGAGGGCGCCGATCGGGTCGTCGCTGATCGCCGCGCGCAGCTCCGGGTCCGAGCCCGCGAGCAGCAGGCCGAACAGCAGCAGCACCACGGGCGCCAGCGAGGCGCCGAACGTGGTCCAGCCGACGACGCCGCGGCCGGAGGTGTGCCGCGGCAGGTACCGGGAGTAGTCGGCGGCCATGTTGACCCAGCCCAGGCCGAACCCGGTCATCATGAACACGAGCGCGCCGATGAACGCCTGGGCGGTGCCGGAGGGCAGCGCGGTGACGGCGGCGGTGTCGATGTGGTCGAGGACCAGCAGCACGTACCCGACGGTGAGGACGGCGGTCACCACGGTGATGACGGTCTGCATCCGCATGATGAGGTCGAACCCGAAGACGCCGCCGGCGATGATGAGCGCCGCGACGACGACGAGCGCCACGACCTGCACCCCGGTGCCGCCGCCCCAGCCCAGCGCCTCGACGACGGTCGCGGTGGCCAGGGTGGCGAGCGCGGTGAGGATCGTCTCCCAGCCGACGGTGAGCAGCCAGGACAGCACGGCGGCGACCCGGTTGCCCTGCACGCCGAGCGCCGCGCGGGACAGCACCATCGTGGGCGCGGACCCGCGCTTGCCGGCGAGCGCGACGATCCCGCAGAGCAGGAACGAGAACACGATGCCGACGACGCTCGCGACGACGGCCTGGGTGAAGGACACCCCGAAGTCGAGCACCCACGCGCCGTAGGACAGGCCGAGCACGGACACGTTGGCGGCGAACCACGGCCAGAACAGCTGGCGCGGGGTGCCCTTGCGGTCGCGGTCGGCGATGACGTCGACGCCGGCGGACTCGACGGCCAGGGCGCGGCCGGGCGGCACGGCGCCGCCGGGCTCGGCGTCGGGGCCGGTCGCGGGGGCGGGGCCGGGCGCGGCGCCCGCCGGGGGAGGGACGGTCATGCGCCCATCCCACCACCGACGACGCCGCCGGTCACCCCCTGCGTGCGGGTCTGGGGACGACGCCGGGCGCGGCCGGGCTGAGACGATGGTCGGGTGTCCGGAGGAGGGGCCGTGGACGAGGTGCTCGCGGCGGTGCTCGGGCCGGGCGCGCGGACGACCGCCGCGCTCCCCGGCGCCGGGGGCGCGTCGGTGCGCGCCGTGATGGGTCCGCGCGGTGAGCCGCTGGTCGTGAAGACGGCGCCGGCGGGCGCGGCGCCGGACCTGCTGCGGGCGGCGCGCGCGCAGGAGTCGGCGCGGGCCGTCGGGGTGCCCGTCCCGCGCACCGTGGCCGCCCGGGTGGTGGTGGGGGTGCAGGTGCACGTCACCGAGCGGGTGGCCGGGCGCCGGTGGTGCGACGTGCACCCGCACGCGGGCGACGCCGCCCGCGGGGCGGTGCTGCGCGAGCTGGCGTCCGTCCTGGTGCGGCTGCGGACGGTCGAGCAGCCCGCGTTCGGGGAGCTCGGTGCCCGGGGCGGGTCGGAGCTGGGCGCGCTGCGGGCGCGGACCCGGGCGCGGGTCCCGGCCGGGTGGCGGTCGGACGCGGCCGAGCTCGTGCTCGACCGGTCCGGTCCGCTGTTCGACGGGGCCGCCGGCGCCGTCCTCGTCCACGGGGACCTGCACCACGCGAACGTGCTGGTGCGGCCCGCGGGGCCCGGGTGGCGGCTGGCCGCGGTGCTCGACTGGGACAGCGCGTGGGCCGGGCCGGCGGACGCCGACGCGGCGCGGGCGGCGTTCTGGGACGGCATGCCCGGGTCGCCCGGGGACGCCGACGAGCGGGCGGCGGTCCAGCAGCTGCTGTGGTGCCTCGAGTACCGGGACGCGGGCGGCCGGCACCGCGCGGACACCGCGCGGCTCGCGGCGCGGCTCGGGGTCCCGCTGTGACGGCGGGGGCCGCCGGCACGGTCGGCCGGCGGCCCCGGGCGGTGCGACGGGTCAGCGCGCCGCCCGCCGCCGGAACAGCCAGGCGGCCGTGAGCCGCGCGACCACGAGCAGCCCCGCGCACCACGCCACGGCGACGAGCGGCTGCCCGCCCGGGGCGCCGATCAGCCAGGCGCGCACCGTGTCGGTCACCGGCGTGACGGGCTGGTGGGTCGCGATCCACTCCAGGACCCGCGGCATCGACTCGGGCGGCACGAACGCGCTCGACACGTACGGCAGGAACATGATGGCGAAGGTGAACCCGTTGGCCGCCTCCGGGCCGGACGACACCATCCCGATGCAGACCGCGGTCCAGGTCAGCGCGAGGACGTAGAGCAGGACGAGGCCCGCGACGGCCAGCCACTCGCCGAGGCCGGCGGTGGGCCGGAACCCGGCGAGGTACGCGACACCGACGACGAGCGCGGTGGACACCGCGTTGCGGGCGACGGACTCGACGACGTGCCCGGTGAGCGCGGCGACCGGCCGCACGGGCAGGGTGCGGAACCGGTTCATCAGCCCGCCGGTCATGTCGGACGCCACGGACACGGCCGTGGTGGCGGCGCCGTACCCCGCGCACAGCAGGACGATCCCGGGGACGACGTAGTCGACGTAGGCGGGCTGCCCGGTCCGGATCGCGCCGCCGAACACGTAGACGAACAGCAGCATGAGGATCACCGGCAGCGCGATGCCCATGATCAGCGTGTCGGGCGTGCGCAGCGACCGGCGCAGGCTGCGCCCGATCATCGCGGCGGTGTCCTGCAGGGCCCAGCCGCCGGTCGGCGGGCGGGTCGTCGCGCGCGCGGGCGCGAGGGCGGTGGCGGTCACGAGGCCTCCCGGTCGAGCAGGCCCGCGTCGGCGGCCGGCGCGGCGTCCGCGGCGCGGCCGGTGAGGGTGAGGAAGACGTCGTCGAGCGTGGGCACGGCGACCCGCCAGGACGCGACGGGCAGCCGGCGCAGCTCGACGTCGGCGAGGATGCGGCGCACGTCCGGCACGGAGGCGTCGGTCGCGACCCGCTCGGTCCGGCCGTCGGCGAGCTGCAGCTCGACGTGCGCGGCGCCGACCCCGCGCTTGAGCTCGGCCGCGGTGCCCTGCGCGATGACCCGGCCGTGGTCGAGGACCGCGATCCGGTCGGCGAGGGCGTCGGCCTCGTCCAGGTACTGGGTGGTGAGCAGGACCGTGGCGCCCCCGGCGACGACGTCGCGGATGACCGCCCACAGGTCGGAGCGGCTGCGCGGGTCGAGCCCGGTCGTGGGCTCGTCGAGGAACAGCACGGCGGGCCGGGTCAGCAGCCCGACGGCGAGGTCGAGCCGGCGGCGCATCCCGCCGGAGTACGTGCGGACGAGCCGGTCGGCGGCGCCCTCGAGGTCGAACAGCCCGAGCAGCTCGTCCCCGCGGGCGCGCCCGGCGGAGCGGGGGAGGTGGGCGAGCCGGGCCATCAGCCGGAGGTTCTCCCGGCCGGTCAGCAGCTCGTCCACCGCCGCGTACTGGCCGGTCAGGCTGATCGCCGCGCGCACCCGGTCGGGCTCCCGCACGACGTCGTGCCCGGCGACGGCCGCCGTGCCGCCGTCGGGGCGCAGCAGCGTGCTGAGGATCTCGACGGTCGTGGTCTTGCCGGCGCCGTTCGGCCCGAGCAGCGCGAGCACCTGGCCCTGCGGGACCGCGAGGTCGACTCCGGTGAGCACGGTGGTCGACCCGAACGCCTTGCGCAGCGCGCGGGTCTCGATCATCGGGGTGTCCATCGCCGGCTCCTTTCTGTCTATGTCGTACACGGATGATGCGGTGTGTATGTTGTACACAGTTGTCCCGCCGACGGTCAAGGAGTCCGATGCAGCCCGACGACGCGCCGCCTGACGCACCCGAGGACGCCGCCGCGCGCAAGCACGCCGAGGCGCTGCGCCGCGACCGCGAGAAGGCCGCCCGCGCCGCGCAGAAGGAGGCCGCCCGGGCGGAGAAGGACCGGGAGCGCGCCCGCCGGGACGCGGAGAAGGCCCGGCGCGACCGGGACCGCGCCGCCCGCGCGGCCGAGAAGGAGACCGAGCGGCTGCGCGCCGAGCAGGAGCGCGCGGTGCGGGAGGTCGAGCGCGAGGCCGACCGCGCCGAGCGCGAGGCGCAGCGGGCGGCGCTGGACGCGGACCTCGCGGCGCAGCGGGCGGCCCGCCAGGTCGAGCGGGCGCGGCTGCGGGCGGAGGCGGCCCGCGAGCCGGGCGACGAGGAGGGGGCCGCGGACCTCCCGCCCGGCCTGGCCGTGCTGTGGCGGGCCGCGCCGGTGGGTCGCCGCGGGCCCAGGCCCGGGCTGACGCTCGCCGGGATCGCGGACGCGGCGATCGCGCTGGCCGACGCGGACGGCCTCGCAGCGGTGTCGATGGCGCGGGTCGCCGAGCGGCTCGGCGTGACGACGATGGCGCTCTACCGGTACGTGTCGAGCAAGGACGACCTGCTGGCGGTGATGCTCGACGCGGCCCTGGCGGAGGCGGTCGACGCGGCCGGACCGGGTGACGCGCCCCCGGTCGTCCCCGACGGCACCCCCGCCTGGCGCGCCGCGCTCGAGCGCTGGTGCCACGACCAGCTCGAGCTGGCCCGCCGGCACCCGTGGGCGGTCCAGACGCCCGCGGCCGCCGCGCTGCCGGGCCCGGCCCGCGTCGCCTTCCTCGAGCGCGGGCTGCGCGCCCTCGACGGCACCGCGCTGACCTGGCCGGAGCGGACCGCGGTCGTCGGGCGGCTGTCGCTGCACCTGCTCGCGGAGGGCCAGGTGGTGGCGGCCGAGGCGCAGGCCGCGCGGGCGTCCGGGGCGGCGGGGCGGGACGACGGCGGGTCCGGGGACGGCCCGGGCGGCGCGGGTCCGGCCGCGCACCCCGCGCTGGTGGACTACGCCGCGCTGCTCCGCGCGGTGACGGACCCCGCGGTGCACCCGGTGCTGGCGCAGGCGCTCGACGCGGGGGCGTTCGACGACGACGCGGTCGCGGAGGACGACGACGGGCGCCCGGACTGGGGGCTGCGGCTGGTGCTCGACGGCGTGGCCGCGGTGGTCGCGCGGGCGGAGGCGCGCGAGGCGGCGCGGGCCGCGGTGCGGAGAGGCGGGGACGGCTGACCCCCGGTGCCGCCGGCGGGGTCCGTGCGTGTCGGTGGCATGGGGTTGGATGGTCCGCGTGCTGACGGTAGCGAGTGTCAACGTGAACGGGATCCGGGCCGCCTTCAAGCGGGGCATGGCCGACTGGGTCGAGGCCCGCCGGCCGGACGTCCTGCTGCTGCAGGAGGTGCGCGCCTCGGACGAGATCCTGGGCGACCACCTGTCCGCGGCGGACTGGCACCTGGCCCACGAGGCCAGCGAGACCAAGGGGCGCGCGGGCGTCGCGATCGCCTCCCGGCTGCCGATGCGCGCGGTCCGGATCGGGATCGGCACGGGCGTGCCCGCGGACAGCGGCCGCTGGGTGGAGGCGGACCTCGAGCTGCCGGCCGCCGACGGCGCCGGGCCGCGGGTGCTCACCGTCGTGTCCGCGTACGTGCACTCCGGCCAGGCCGGCACCCCGAAGATGGACGAGAAGTTCGCGTTCCTCGACGTCATGACCAAGCGGCTCGCCGAGCTCGCGGGGGAGGGCGCGGACGTGGTCGTCGCGGGGGACCTCAACATCGCGCACCGCGAGGTCGACATCAAGAACTGGCGCGGCAACCGCAAGGCCGCGGGCTTCCTGCCCGAGGAGCGCGCGTACCTGGACACCTGGTTCGACGAGCAGGGCTGGCGCGACCTCGGCCGCGAGCACGGCGGCGAGGGCCCCGGCCCGTACACCTGGTGGTCGTGGCGCGGGCAGGCGTTCGACAACGACTCCGGCTGGCGGATCGACTACCAGCTGGCGACGCCGTCGCTCGCGGAGCGCGCCCGGACGGTGGAGATCGACCGGGCCGCGACGTACGACGCGCGGTTCAGCGACCACGCCCCGGTGGTCGTCACCTACGACGTCTGACCGGCGCGGGCGCGGCGGCCCGCGGCCTCAGCCGCCGTGCGCCGCCTCCCACGCCTCCGCCGGCGACCCCGGCCGCCCGCCGTGCATCGACACGACGGTCCCGGTCGCGTCGGCGGTGAGGTAGGCGTCGTAGTACTCGTCGCTGACCCAGAGGTGGAACTCCACCGGGGTGGCGACCGCCACGTCGGTCGCCCGCCGCACGAGCACGGACGGCCCGCCGGGCGCGGTGATCCCGGTGAGCTCCGGCACCTGGGCCACGAGCGGCTCGACCAGCGACCAGTCGACGGTCGTGACGTCGAACAGCTCGTCCGGGAGGTCCTCGGGCTCCGGCTGGATCGGCGCGGCGCCGTCGCGGGTCGCCTCGCCGCCCCGCCAGGTGTACCGGTCGGTGGTCGGCTCGCCCGGCGCGGTGAGCCCCTCGGCCACGATGTAGTCGCCGTAGATCCCGACCTCGGTGAACTGCGAGCCACCCGCCACCGCCACCAGGTCGTCGATCGCCGGGCGGGTGTGCGCGGCGCTGAACAGGTCGACCGCCGGGGCGGGCTCCTCCCCGTCACCGGTCGCCGGTCCGACGCCCGCGGCCGCGGCCGCCTCGGCCTGCACCTCCGCCAGCGGCGTGCCCTGCACCAGCGCGAGCGCCTCGTCGCGGACCGGCCAGACCCGCGCGCCGAACCCGACCAGCGCGAGGACGAGGAACAGCACGGCCGGGACCCGGACGAGCCCGCGGCGGTCGCGGCCGCGCGCGGGTCCGGCGTCCCAGACCGGCGCCTCGGGCAGGTCGCGCACGTGGGTGTCGCGGTCGGCGATGTCCTGCCAGTCCGCGGGCGCCGGGTCCAGCAGCGCGACGTCCGGCCGCTCGGCGTCGAGCTGCGCGACCACCACGACGGCGCCGCGCTGCAGCCCGGGCAGTCGCCCGAGGTTGACGATGCTCCGGGTGGTGGTCGTGTAGGCGGGCCGGGTGCGGGAGGCGACGACGAGCCGGATCTCGCACAGCGGCTGGTCGTTGATCGAGGTGCCCGTGGCCCGGGTCTCGAGCACCTTGGCCAGGCTGACCCGGTTCTCGCGGACCGCGGCGTCGACGTCCTGCGGCCGGGCCTGCCGCGCGCCGGCGAACGTGCGCCCGATCGACACCAGGATCATCAGCGGCACCATGACGCCGAGGGAGACGCCGAACGCCCACTCCCACCCGGCGTCCAGGTCGGCGACCCGGAGGACGACCGAGGCGACGAAGAACCCGATGACGGCGGACAGCAGCAGGCGGATCACGACCCCACTCTGCCCAAGGTGCCCGAAGCAACTCAAACCGGGCGTGTCGCTGACGTGCGGGAACGCGTCACTCCGGGGTCGGCGCGCCCGGCAGCTCGCGCATCCGCAGCAGCGGCGAGAACAGCACGGGCAGCGCGGCGACGACCGCCCCGGCGGCGCCGACCCAGAGCGTCGGGGTCGCGCCGAAGGTGTGCCCGAGCCAGCCGCCGAGCAGTCCGCCGATCGGCGTGGTGCCCCACACGATGAACCGCACGGAGGCGTTCATCCGGCCGAGCAGCGGCGGCGGGCACACCCGCTGCCGGAAGCTGACCTGGGCGACGTTGTAGACCACGACGGCGAAGAAGAACAGCGCGCCCCCGACGATGAGCGTGGCCTGCGGCGGGAACGGCAGCACCGCCGCGAGCGGCGTGAGCGCGGCGGCCGGCGCGAAGGCGAGCGCGGACAGCGGGATGACCCGGCCCTCGCCGAACCAGCGCACCAGCCGGTCGGAGCTGACCGCCCCCAGCAGGCCGCCGACGGCCGAGGCCGACAGCACGGTGCCGTACGCGGCCTCGTCGAGCCCGAGGGTGCGCAGCGCGAAGATCACCGTGACGGCGCCCGCCGCGGCGGTGAACAGGTTGCCGATCGCCGTGCAGGCGACGATCCGGCGCAGGAGCGGCTGCCGCACGACGAACCCCAGGCCCTCGGCGATCTCGTCCTTGAGCGGCCGCCGGTGCTCGCGGGGCGGCAGGTCCTCGACCTTCCGGATCCGGGACAGCGCGAGCGCGGACACGAGGTAGGTCACGACGTTGACCGCGAGCAGCGCCGGCGCGACCACCACCCGGAGCAGCGCGCCGCCGAGCGCGGGCCCGGCGACGCCGGCGACCGACTGGGTGGCCTGGAGCTTCGCGTTGCCCTCGCCGATGTGGGCGAGGCCGACCAGCCCGGGGACGTACGACTGGTGCGCGACGTCGAAGAACACGGTCGCGACGCTCATCACCAGCGCCCCGGCGTACAGCACCGCCATGGAGGCGTGCCCGGTGAGCGCGAGGACCACGACGACCGAGAGCGCCGCGGCCCGGACCAGGTCGGCCGCGATGAGCACCCGCCGCTTCCGCATCCGGTCCACCCAGGCGCCCGTCGGGAGGCCGATCACCAGGAACGCGGCGGTCTCGGCCGCGGTGAGCAGGCCCATCTGCCACTCGGTCGCGGCCAGGTCCCGCACGGCGAGGACGGGCAGGGCGATGCTGGTCAGCTGGAAGCCGAGCTGGCCGAACGCGTCGCCCACCCACAGCCGGCGGAAGTCCGGGTGCCGGGCGAGCGAGCGCCGCTTGCCGGGTGGGTCCGGCTCGGTCGGCGCGGCGGCGCCGAGCGGCGGGCCGGCGGGCGTGGGGGTCGACATGGCACCAGGGTGGCGCCACTGATTGGGAGAAGTCAATCAGTGGGTAGGATCGGCCGCATGGCACCAGCCCCCGACGCCGAGCCGGACTCCGCGACGGACCCCGCCGACCTCGACGCCGACGCCCGCGCCCTCGCCTCGACCGTCCGGCTGCGCATCCTGCGGCTCTGCCTCGACGAGCCGCTGACCAACCGCGAGATCGCCGACCGGCTGGCCAAGAACCCCGCCACCGTGCTGCACCACGTCCGCACCCTCGTGGACCGGGGCTTCCTCGCCGCCGACCCGGTCCGCCGCGGCGCGCGCGGCTCCCGCGAGGTGCCGTACCGGGCGACCCGGAAGTCGTGGCGCGCGCCCGACTTCCCGGGAAAGTGGCAGCTCATGCTGTCCACGTTCCTCGAGGAGGTGGCCGAGGCCGACCCCGAGTCGGTGCGGATGACCCGGCTCGGGGTCCGGCTCGGCGCGGCCGAGCACGACGAGCTCATGTCCCGGGTGGACGCGTTCTTCGGCGAGCTCGCCGCGCGCCGGCCGTCCGCCGACGGGCGGCCGTACTCCATCCTGTTCGCGCTGCACGAGGACGCCGGCCGGCTCCCGCGCGGGTAGCCCCGCGCCCGGAGCCCGGCGCGGGTCAGTACCGGATCGCGTCGATCACCTTGACCCGCACCGCCCAGACGGCGGGCAGCAGCCCGGCGAGCGCGCCGACGCCCGCCGCGCAGGCGAGGCCCGTGAGCGCTGCCGACAGCGGGAACGCCGGGCGGTCCTGCAGCACGGTCCCGAACATCCGGTCGACCGGCAGCAGGTCCAGCGCGACGACGGCCAGCGCGACCCCGACGGCGCCCGCGACCAGCGTCGCGACCACGGACTCGAGCAGCACCCCGAAGAACACCCGGCCCGACGTCGCCCCGAACGACCGGCGGATGCCGATCTCCCGGATCCGCTGCCGCACGGTGACCAGCGCGATGTTGAGCAGCCCGAGGCCGCCGAGCAGCAGGGCGAACCCGCTGACCGCGAGCACGACCCAGCGCGAGGCCGCGTCCAGCACCGCCGGGCTGCCCTCCGAGGTGTAGGCGTCGACCTGGAAGCCGGGCAGCGCCGCGGTCAGGTCGGCCGTCACCCGCTCGCGCAGGGCGTCGACGTCGGCGGGCGGCACCCAGAGCTCCAGGGTCGGCGGCTGCGTCCCCTGGCCCCACGGGTCGACCGCGAGCCCCCACCGGTCGGCCTGGTCGATCAGCACCGTGTACGCGGGCTGCTCGCCGGAGTACTGGTCCGGCACCACCCCGATCACCTCGGCCGTCACGGGCTGCTGGCCCTGCAGCACCACGGTGGGGCGGCCGGACAGGTCCTCGGCGCCGAGCGCGGCGAGGAACGCCTCGTTGACCACGAGGGTCGGCGCGAGCCGCTCGGCGTCGCCCGGCGCGAAGTACCGGCCCTGCAGCGGCGCGATGCGGTGGATGATCCCGTACGCGGGGTCGACCATCTGGCCGTTGAGCACCTGCGCGCCGCCCGGCAGCTCGGCCGCGACCTGGCCCCAGGTCGTGCGCGAGGCGTAGGTGACCGCGTACCGGTCGACGACGTCGAGCATCGCCGCGGAGGCGGCCGCGCCGTCGCCGGAGCCGGTCACCGGCCACGCGGTCACGCTGATCGTGGTGTCCCGGCCGTTCCACCGCTCGGTCTGCTCCCGCATCGCCTGGCCGAGCATGTCGACCGCGGCGGTGACGCCGGTGATCGCGGTGACCGCGGCCGCGACGCCGATCAGCGACAGCAGGACCCGCAGCTTGTGCACCCGCAGCTCGTCCCAGGCCTCGACGAGCGCGCCGGCGATCCCGGTCACGCGGCACCGCCGGGGAGCGCGCGCGCGGCCTCGGCGGTCGCGCCGAGCGTGGGGACGTCGCCCACCCACTCGGCGAGCGAGCCCGGCCGGTCGGGCGCCACCAGGGTCACCGGGACGAGCACGCCGTCCGCCAGCCGGTAGTGCCGGCTCGACCGCGCGGCGACCGCGAGGTCGTGCGTGATCGTGACCAGCGCCGCGCCGGACTCGCGCGCGATGTCGTCGAGCAGCGTCATCACCGCGCCGCCGGTGTCGACGTCGAGCGCGCCCGTCGGCTCGTCGGCGAGGATCACCCGCGGCCGGCGGACCAGGGCCCGGGCGATCGCGACGCGCTGCTGCTCGCCGCCCGACAGCTTGTCGGGCATGTCCTCCAGCCGGTCGCCCAGCCCCACGCGCTCCAGCATCTCGGCCGCGAGCCGGTTCCGGGACCAGAACTGCCGGCCCCGGGCGTACAGCAGGGGCGCGGCGACGTTCTCCAGGACCGTGCGCCCGGTCAGCAGGTTGAACTGCTGGAACACGAAGCCGAACGACGCGCCGCGGAGCCGCGCCCGCCGGCGGCCGGACAGCCGCCGCGTCGAGGTGCCGTCGAGCAGGTACTCGCCCTCGGTGGGCGAGTCGAGCAGCCCCAGGAGGTTGAGCAGCGTCGACTTGCCGGTGCCGGAGCGCCCGACGACGGCGACGTGCTCGCCCGCGTCCACGCTGAGCGTGACGCCGCGCAGGATGTGCAGCACCCGGTCGTCGGCCAGGCGCACGGACCGGGTGACGTCCGTCAGCTCGAGGAGGCTCATCCGCCGCACACGCCCGGGTCGGCGGTGGCGGGGTCGGTGCAGTCGACGTCGGTCAGGTTCGACACCGGGGCGTACTCGAGGACGGTGTCGCCCTCGGCCAGCCCCTCGGCGATCTGCACCTGCTTGCCGTCGGTGAGGCCCAGGACCACGGCGCGCTGCTCGCTCGCGCCGTCGGCGCCGACCACCCACACGTTGCCGTTCTGCACGGAGCCCTGCACGGCGGTCACCGGCACGACGAGCGCGCCCTCGGCGGTGCCGTTGACGATCTCGATGTCCGCGCCGAGGCCCGGGAACGCGGTGACCTCGGCCGGCACGGCGCAGGACACGGTGCCGGAGGCCGAGGCGGTGGCGTCGGCCTCCGGGTCGGCCGGGTCGTCCTGCGCGGCGGCGCCGATCCGCAGGCCGGTGCACGTGAACGGCGCCGGGCCGCCCTTGAGCGTGACGGTCGCCTCGCCCGGGGCGTCGATCAGCCGGTACTGCTGGTCCGGGGTCAGCGTGCCCTGCACGGACAGCGAGCCGGGGGTGACGGTGCCGACGGAGTCGCCGACGGAGACGACCTGGTCCTTCAGCACCGACAGCCGCAGCGTGCCGGCCGTCCCGGCGAGCACCGTCTGCCGGGTGACCTTCGGCTTGTTCTCGGTCACCGTCTGCATCCCGGTCTCCGGGTCCGTGGTCACCGTGGGGTCGACCGGGGTCTCGGCGCGCAGCTCGAGCACGGGGGTGTCCGCGGCGACCGCCTGGCCCTCCTCGGCGAGCAGGCGGTGCACGGTGCCCGCGAGCGTGGCCCGCACGGGCCTCGGCGGGTCTGCGACGACCGACGCCGACACGGTGACGGCGTTGGTGATCGTGCCGGTGGCGACCTGCACCTGCGGCTCGGTCACCTGCGCGGACGGCTGCAGCGGGTCCTCCGCCGCGGTGACCCGGTCGGCGCCCGCGAAGGCGATCTTCGCGAGCGCGACGGCGATGACCGCCCACAGGACGATGCGGATCGCGGGGAACACGATCCGGCGTGTGACGCCCACGGCGCCTCCTCGGGTCCGGGCGCGCGGTCCGGTGCGCCGCGCGCTATCTCGCGACGAACGCTACCGCGCGAAGCGGACTACCGGGCGCGATTCGGCGGTCGACTTCCCCCGGGGGACGAACCGGGCGCGCGCGCCCGCGCGGGTGCGGGCGCCCGGGACGCCGAGATCGGTGCTTCCGCCCGAGATCGGTGGTTCTGAGCACCGATCTCGGCGAGAAGCACCGATCTCGACGGGGGCGGAGTAGCCCCGCCGTCGGGTCAGGCCGCCGGGGCGCTCGCGGTCGCCACCAGGAACGCCGGCGCGTGCAGGCCCTCGGCCGCGAACGCCGCCGCCACCGCCGCCGCCACCGCGTCGACCGCGTCGGCGCGCACCAGCGCGATCGCCGAGCCGCCGAACCCGCCGCCGGTCATCCGGGCGCCGAGCGCACCGGCCTCCCGCGCGGACTCGACCGCGACGTCGAGCTCGCGGCAGGACACCTCGTAGTCGTCGCGCAGCGAGGCGTGCGAGGCGTCCATCGCGGCGCCGACCTCCTCGACGCGGTCGTCGTCCAGCAGCCCGACGAACTCCTCGACCCGCGCGATCTCGGTCACGACGTGCCGGACCCGGCGGACCAGCTCCTCGACCTCGTCGCGGCCCTCGCCGACCGGGCCGGTGCCGTGCGCGAGCGCGGCCAGCGCGTCCCCGAGCCCGTCCAGGTCGATCTCCCGCAGGGTCGCGATCCCGAGGCGGGACGCCGCCTCCTCGCACGCGGCGCGGCGGGCGGCGTACTGCCCGTCGACCAGCGCGTGCTCGGCCTTGGTATCGATGACGAGCAGCGCGAGGTCGTGCGCGGACAGGTCGAACGGCACCTGCCGGGTCGACCCGTCGCGGCAGTCGAGCAGCAGGGCGTGCCCGGCCTCGGCGCGGAGCGACACCGCCTGGTCCATGCCGCCGGTGCTGGCGCCGGCGATCTCGTTCTCGGCGCGGATGCAGGCGTCCGCCAGCGCGGCGCGCCCGGCGTCGTCCGGCTCGTCGGCGGTGCCGGCGAGCCCGAGCCCGTGCAGCGCGTCGAGCGCGACGGCCGCGGCGCACTCGAGCGCCGCCGACGAGGACAGGCCCGCGCCGTAGGGCACGCACGAGTCGACGGCGATGTCGAAGCCGCCGACCTCGTGGCCGGCCTCGCGCAGCGCCCAGGCGACGCCCACGACGTACGCCGGCCAGCCGCTCACGGCGCCGGGCGCGACCTCGGACAGCGCGACCTCGCGGACGCCGGTGCTCTCCTGCGCCGACACCAGCCGCACGGTGTCGCCGTCGGTGCGGCGCACGGCGACGTACGTGCGGTGGGGGAGCGCGAACGGCAGGCAGAGCCCGCCGTTGTAGTCGGTGTGCTCGCCGATGAGGTTGACCCGGCCCGGCGCGGACCAGGTGCCGTCGGGCTCGGCGCCGAACCGGTCGGCGAACAGCGCGCGCACGCGCTCGGCCCCCGCGGCGGGCTCCCAGGCCTCGACCCACACCGGGGTGTCCTCGTGCTGCTGCTCCATGCGCGTCATCGCTCCTCGGGCTGGTGGTCGGTCGGGGCGAGCAGCGCGCAGCCGGCGTCGGCCAGCACCGCCCGGGCGGGCTCGGGGAGGCCGGCGTCGGTCACGACGACGTCCACCTCCTCCAGGGACGCGATCCGGGCGAGCCCGACCACGCCCCACTTCGTGTGGTCGGCGAGCACCGTCACGGCGGCGGCGCACCGGAGCAGGGCGCGGTCGGTCGCGGCCTCCGCGAGGTTCGGGGTCATCAGACCCGACTCGTCGAGCCCGTGCACGCCGAGGAACAGCCGGTCGACCCGCAGGGTCGCGAGCGCGGTGTCGGCGACGGGGCCGACGAGCGCGTCGGACGGGGTGCGGCTGCCGCCGGTGAGGATCACGTCGAGCGCGCCGCCCGTGGCGCCCGCCGCCTCGTGCAGGGTCCGCGCGACCGGCAGCGAGTTGGTGACCACGGTCAGCGGCCGCAGGGCGGGGTCGGCGGCGATCTGCTGCGCCAGCAGGTGCACGGTCGACCCGGCGGACAGCGCGACGGCCTGCCCGGGCTCGATGGTCCGGGCGGCGAGGGCGGCGATGTCCCGCTTCTCGGCCGTCGCCCAGGTGCTCTTCTCGGCGAAGCCGGGCTCGTCGGTGGGCCGGCCGGCCCCGCCGTCCGCGGCGACCGCACCGCCGTGCACCCGGCGCACCAGGCCGGCGCGGTCGAGCTCGGTGATGTCCCGGCGGACGGTCATCTCGGAGACGTCGAGCCGGTCCACCAGGTCGGCGACGCGGACGGCTCCGTGGGCGCGCACCTCCGCGAGGATGCGGTCCTGACGCTGGCTCGCGAGCACCGCGACAGTATCCACCACGACCGCACAGGAACCAACATCGGCGCCCCGGCGGCGGCGGACGCCCCGCGCGTCAGCGGCCGACCGGGGTGAGCCCCAGCGACTTCCCGGCCAGCCCGCGGGACCGCGCGGTCAACGCCGTCGCCACCCCGCGCAGCGCGACCGCCGCGGGGGAGTCCGGGTCGGTGAGCACGACCGGCGTGCCGCCGTCGCCGGCCTGGCGCAGCCGGATGTCGAGCGGCACCTGGCCCAGCACCGGCACCGTCGTGCCGGTCGACCGGGACAGCCCCTCGGCCACCCGCGCGCCGCCGCCGGAGCCGAACAGCTCGAGCCGCGACCCGTCGGGCTGCTCCAGCCAGGCCATGTTCTCGACCACGCCGACGACGCCCTGCCGGGTCTGGGTGGCGATCGA
Organism: Cellulomonas sp.; assembly: GCF_035634735.1. Taxonomy (GTDB): domain Bacteria; phylum Actinomycetota; class Actinomycetes; order Actinomycetales; family Cellulomonadaceae; genus Cellulomonas. The sequence goes on along the minus strand of NZ_DASQCJ010000052.1, from coordinate 11,030 downwards.
CCCGGCGCGCTCGGCGACCTCGGCCGCCGCGAGCTGCGGGGTCGTCACGACGACCAGCTCGGAGCCGGGCAGCAGCTGCGCGACCGAGATCGCGATGTCCCCGGTCCCGGGCGGCAGGTCGAGCAGCAGCACGTCGAGGTCGCCCCAGAACACGTCCGCGAGGAACTGCTGGAGCGCGCGGTGCAGCATCGGCCCGCGCCACACGACCGGCTGGCCCGGCGGGACGAACATGCCGATCGAGATGACCTTGACCTCGTGCGCGATCGGCGGGAGCAGCATCTCGTCGACCCGGGTCGGCGGCTGGGTCACGCCGAGCATCCGGGGGATCGAGAAGCCGTAGATGTCCGCGTCCACGACGCCGACCCGCAGCCCCTGCTGCGCCATCGCCACGGCGAGGTTCGCGGTGACCGACGACTTGCCGACGCCGCCCTTGCCCGACGCGACCGCGAACACCTTGGTCAGCGAGGTCGGCTTGCTGAACGGGATCACCGGCTCGGCGCCGCCGCGCAGCCGCTCGGTCAGGGCCGCGCGCTGCTCGGGGCTCATCACGCCCAGCGCCATCCGCACGTCGGCGACGCCCTCGACGGTCCGCACCGCCGCGGTGACGTCCTGGGTGATGGTGTCGCGCAGCGGGCAGCCCGCGGTCGTCAGGTCGATGCCGACGGTGACGAGCGCGCCCGCGGCGGGGGTGGTGTCGACGTCGACCGACCGGACCATGCCGAGGTCGGTGATCGGCCGCCGGATCTCCGGGTCGAGCACCCGGGTGAGGGCCTCCCGCACGGCGGCGGCGACGGCCTCGGGGTCACGGGTGTCCAGGGCGGGCGACATGCCGTCCATCGTAGGTGCGCCCGCGGGGGCACCCGCCGGGACCTGCCCCCTACGGGGTCGGGGTCGCGCGGTCCCGCTCGCGGGGGCGGTCCCGGTCGCGCGGGTCGGCCGCGTCGTCCGCGGGCTCGCGCTCGGCGGCCGCCTCCCGCTCCTCGGCCAGCTCCTCCAGCAGGTTCCGCAGCTCGGACCGGACGAAGTCGCGGGTGGCGACCTCGGACAGCGCGATGCGCAGCGCCGCCATCTCGCGCGCCAGGAACTCGGTGTCGGCGAGGTTCCGCTCGGCGCGCTGCCGGTCCTGCTCGGCCTGCACCCGGTCGCGGTCGGTCTGCCGGTTCTGCGCGAGCAGGATGAGCGGCGCCGAGTAGGACGCCTGCAGCGACAGCATGAGCGTCAGGGCGGTGAACCCGTTCGCGGCCTTGTCGAACCGCAGCTGCTCCGGGCCCCAGGAGTTCCAGATCAGCCAGGCCGCGCAGAACAGGCTCAGCCAGAGCAGGAACTTCGGCGTGCCCATGAACCGGGCGATGCCCTCGGAGACCTTGCCGAACGCGTCGTCCTCGAGCTTGGGCAGCAGGCTGCGGCGCGCGGTCTTCGGGGTGTCGAGGCGGTCAGCCACGGCGGCCTCCCCTCGGGGTCGGGCGTGCCGGAGGGCGGGCGGCGCGGCCGACGGCGGGCACCTCGCCCGTCGGGACGGGCTGCACCTCCTCGTCGGTCTCGCGCCAGTCCTCGGGCAGCAGGTGGTCGAGCACGTCGTCGACGCTGACGGCGCCGAGCAGGCGGCGGTCGTCGTCGACGACGGGGATCGCGAGCAGGTCGTAGGTGGCCAGCCGGCGGGTCACCGCGAGCAGCGGGGCGTCGGCGGGCACCGGGTCGATGTCGGTGTCGACGAGGGCGCCGATCGCCTCGTGCGGGGGCTCGCGCAGCAGGCGCTGCAGGTGCACGACCCCGATGAACCGGCCGGTCGGGGTCTCCAGCGGCGGGCGCACCACGAACACCATCGACGCCAGGGCGGGCGTGAGGTCCTTGCGGCGGACGTGGGCGAGCGCGGCGGCGATCGGGGTCTCGGGCCCGAGGATCACCGGCTCGGTCGTCATGAGGCCGCCCGCGGTGTTGTCCTCGTACGCGAGCAGCCGGCGGACGTCCCGGGCCTCCTCGGGCTCCATCAGCGCGAGCAGCTCGGCCTGCTGGTCGTCGGGCAGCTCGCCGAGCAGGTCGGCCGCGTCGTCGGGCTGCATCGCCTCGAGCACGTCGGCGGCGCGGGTCCGCTCCAGGTGGGACAGGATCGCGACCTGGTCGTCCTCGGGCAGCTCCTCGAGCACGTCGGCCAGCCGCTCGTCGTCCAGCGCGGCCGCGACCTCCATCCGCCGCGTCGAGCCCATGTCGTGCAGCACGTCGGCGAGGTCCGCGGGCTTGAGCTCGTCGTACTGGGCGAGCAGCAGCGCGGCACCCTGCGCGTCGGCGGCCGTGCGGGCGAGCCCGGCGATCTCGTCGATGTCGAGCAGCTCCGGCACCCCCCGGCGGCGCAGCAGGCCGCCGCGCCCGCTGTCCTTGCGGACGAACACCTTCGCGACCAGCCAGTCGCCGTTGCGCTGCCGCTCGATCGCGACGTCCTCGACCGTCGCCGACCCCGAGCCGTCGGCCAGCTGCACGGTGCGGTCGAACAGCTCGCCGACCACGAGGGTCTCGAACGGGCGCTGCTCGAACCGGCGCATGTTGACCAGGCCGGTCGAGATGACCTGGCCGGCGTCGATCGCGGTCACCCGGGTCAGCGGCACGAACACACGACGCTTGCCCGGCACCTCGACGACCAGGCCGACCGCGCGGGGCGCGCCCTTGGGGCGGAGCAGCACGACGACGTCGCGGACCCGCCCGACCTGGTCGCCGATGGGGTCGAAGACGTTGGTGCCGGCGAGGCGCGCGACGAAGACTCGGGTCCCGGTGCCGCTCACGGTGGTCAGCGTAGACGGCGCCCGGCCGTGCGGCGCGCCGCGACGCGGGTGGTCCCGGGGCGCGCGCGACCCTGGCCGGCGCCTGGACGCGGGCCATGAAACCCCTGCGTATCGGCCGTGCCGCCTGGCGCCGCGACCCCCCGCGGGGCGAGGATGGACGCATGTCGTTCACCGGCGGTGCCCGCATCCCCCAGACGCCCACCCTGCCGCAGGGCGAGACGGTCGCGTCCTACGGCACGTACCTCGAGGCGCAGAAGGCCGTCGACCACCTCTCGGACCACCAGTTCCCGGTGCAGATGGTGACGATCGTCGGCACCGACCTGCGCATGGTCGAGCGGGTCACCGGCCGGCTGACCTACGCCCGGGTCGCGATGGGCGGTTTCGGGTCCGGCGCCTGGTTCGGCGTGTTCATCGGCCTGCTGTTCCTGCTGTCCGGCGGCTCCTCCGGCATCCTGTTCGCCGCGGTGCTGTTCGGCGGCGCGGCAGGCCTGCTGCTGGCGGTGCTCGTCTACGCGACCAGCCGCGGGAAGCGCGACTTCACCTCGCAGAGCCAGATCGTCGCGGCGCAGTACGCGGTGCTGTGCCGGGCCGAGCGCGCGCACGAGGCCCGGCAGATGCTGCGCGAGGTCGGCGGTGTCCGGGTCGGCGCGGCGACATCGGCGCCGCCCGCGGCCCCGATGGGCGCGCGCCCGTCCGACCCGACGGCCGCCTACCCGCAGGCCGCGCCGGGGCAGCCGGCGCCGGGCCAGCCGCCGGTCGCGCCCGGCCAGCCGCCGGCCCAGCCGCGGTACGGCCAGCTCGCGCCGCAGCCGCCGGCCGAGCCGCGGTACGGGCAGCTCGCGCCGCAGCCGCCGGTCGCCCCGCCGCCGGGCTCACCCGAGACCGGGCAGCCGGGCGCCGACAAGCAGGACTGACGACCGACGGCCCGGTCCCCCTCGCGCGGAGGGGGACCGGGCCGTCGTCGCGTCCGCAGGTCAGCGGGCGAGCAGCCCCGCCATCCACGCCTCGACGTCCTCCGGCGTGCGGGGGAGCGCGGCGGACAGGTTCTCGTTGCCGTCCGCCGTCACCAGCACGTCGTCCTCGATCCGCACGCCGATGCCGCGCAGCTCCGCGGGGACGCGCAGGTCGTCGACCTGGAAGTACAGGCCCGGCTCGATCGTGAACACCATGCCCGGCTCGATCACCGCGTCCAGGTACATCTCGCGGCGGGCCTGCGCGCAGTCGTGCACGTCCAGGCCGAGGTGGTGGCTGGTGCCGTGCACCATCCAGCGCCGGTGCTGCTGGCCCTCGGGGGACAGCGACTCCTCGACCGGCACCGGCAGCATGCCCCACTCGCCGAGCCGCGCCGCGATGACCTCCATCGCGGCGGCGTGCACGTCGCGGAACCGGTTGCCCGGGACCGCGACCGCGAACGCGGCGTCCGCGGCGTCCAGCACGGCCTGGTAGACCCGGCGCTGCGGGTCGGTGAACGTGCCGTCGACCGGGAGCGTGCGGGTGACGTCCGCGGTGTAGAGCGAGTCGACCTCGACGCCGGCGTCGATCAGCACGAGCTCGCCCTCGCGGACCTGCCCGTCGTTGTCCGTCCAGTGCAGCGTGGTGGCGTGCGGGCCGGCGGCGGCGATCGTCTCGTAGCCGACGTAGTTGCCCTCGACCCGCGCCTGCGACAGGAACGTGCCCTCGATGACGCGCTCGCCGCGGCGGTGCGCGACCGCCTCGGGCAGCCGGCGCACGACCTCCGCGAAGCCCTCGGCCGTCGCGGCGACGGCGCTGCGCAGCTCGGCGACCTCGTGCTCGTCCTTGACGAGCCGGAGCTCGGAGAGCGCCTCGACCAGCGCGGCGTCCCGCTCGCCGGCGTCCTCCGCCGCGCGGATCTCCTCGACGACGGCCTCGACGGCCTCGTCCACACCGGGCACCACCAGCACCCGCACGCCGTCGGCGCCCGCGTCCTTGGCCAGCGCGTCGCGCAGGTCGTCGCTGTGCGCGGTCGCGATGCCGGTGACCGTCGCCATGTCCTCGAGCGTCGGGCGCGGGCCGACCCAGAACTCGCCGTACCGGGCGTCGGAGAAGAACTCCTCGGTGTCCCGGCCCGCGAGGGGTCGCAGGTACAGCACGGCGCGGTGCGTGGACCGGCCGCCGCCGGGCAGCGCGTCGCCCTCGCCGTCGGCCGCGGGGTGCAGCACCAGGACCGCGTCGGGCTCCTGCTCGGCGCCGAGGCCGGTCAGGTGCGCGAACGCCGAGTGCGGGCGGAACCGGTAGTCGGTGTCGTTCGACCGGACCTTGTACGCGCCGGCCGGGACCACCAGGCGCTCGCCCGGGAACGCGGCGGCCAGGCGCGCGCGCCGGGCGGCGGTGAACGGGGCGGCGGCGCCCGGGACCGCGGTGCTCGCGGGGCGGTCGGCCCAGCCGGACGTCACCCAGTCGAGGAACGCGGCCGACTGGGGGCGCTGGCTGCGGTTCGAGCCGCGGTCGGCGAGGGTCTGCTCGCCCTCGGCGGGCTCGGACAGGGCGGGCGCGGGGGTCTCGGGCGTGGGGTCGGTGGCCATGGGCCCAGTCTGGCACCGGCGGCGCGGGGCGCGGGTGCCGGGGCGGCCCCGTGCGTCCAGGACCGGTACCGGTGAGTAGCCTTGCGCGGTGCGCATCGACCTCCACACCCACTCGTCGGTCTCCGACGGCACCGAGACCCCGGGGGAGCTGGTCGCCTCGGCCGCCGCGGCCGGCCTCGACGTCGTCGCGCTGACCGACCACGACACCACCGCCGGCTGGGCCGAGGCGTCCGACGCCGCCCCGCGCGTCGGCGTCGCCCTCGTCCCCGGCACGGAGGTGTCGGCGCTGTCGCGCGGCGTCAGCGTGCACCTGCTGTCCTACCTCCAGGACCCCGCGCACCCGGCGCTCGCCGACGTGATCGCGCGGACCCGGGAGGCGCGGCTGCACCGCGGGCGGGCGATCGTCGAGCGGCTGGCGGAGGACCTCCCGATCACCTGGGACGACGTGCTCGCGCAGCAGTCGCCGGGCACCGTCGTCGGCCGGCCGCACATCGCGGACGCGCTGGTGGCGCTCGGGGTGGTCGCGGACCGGACGGCGGCGTTCGCGGACCTGCTGTCCGCGCGCGGCCGGTACTACGTGCCGTACTACGCGCCGGAGGCGGTCGAGGCCGTCGAGGCGGTCCTCGCGTCGGGCGGGGTGCCGGTGTTCGCGCACCCCGGCGCCGACGGGCGCGGGCGGGTCGTGCCGGACTCCGACGTCGAGGAGCTGGCGGAGGCGGGCCTCGCGGGGCTCGAGGTGCACCACCGGGACCACACCCCGGAGCAGCGCGCGCGGCTGACGGCGCTCGCCGACCGGCTGGGGCTGCTGGTCACGGGGTCGAGCGACTACCACGGGACGGGGAAGGACAACGTGCTCGGCGAGAACACGACGGCGCCGGAGGTGCTCGCGGAGATCGAGCGCCGGGGCCGCACGGCGGTGGTGCGCGGATGAGCGCGGTGCTCGACTGGCGGCTGCTGTCCGAGGTCTTCATCACCCTGTTCGTCATCATGGACCCGCCCGGGACGGTGCCGATCTTCCTCGGGCTGACCGGCGCGATGACCCGGCAGCAGCGGAACCGGGCCGCCCGGCAGGCGATCCTCGTGGCGTTCGGGGTCGTGCTCGCGTTCGCCGTGTTCGGGCAGAGCCTGCTGTCGTACATGCACATCTCGCTGCCGGCCCTCCAGGCGTCCGGCGGCCTGCTGCTGCTGCTCGTCGCGATGGAGCTGCTGACCGGCAAGTCCGAGGAGCCGCAGCCGTCCGGGAACTCGAAGGTCAACGTGGCGCTGGTGCCGCTCGGGACGCCGCTGCTCGCGGGGCCGGGCGCGATCGTCGCCGTGATGGTGTTCGTGCAGCAGAGCGACGGCACCCTGGCCGACTGGGTCGCGATCGCGGTCGGCATCGTCCTGGTGCACGTGTGCCTGTGGCTGGCCATGCGGTTCGCGGGGGTCATCCACCGGCTGCTGGGCGACTCGGGCACGACGCTGGTCACCCGGATCGCGGGCCTGCTGCTGGCGGCGATCGCGGTGCAGCTGGTGGCGGACGCGGTGATCGCGTTCGTCAAGGCGGCGTAGGCGGGTCGGACGCGCTCGAGTGCCTACGAGACGTGCCGAGCGCCTATCCGCCGGGTAGGCGCTGGACGCGTCCGGTAGGCACTCGGCGGGCGCGCGGGGGCGGGCGCGCGGGGGCGGGCGCGCGGTCGCCGAGCGGCGCGCGCGGGGCGAGGATCGGCGGGTGAGCACTCCGTCCCTCCGCGGCCGGCTCGGCGACGAGCTGTTCGCGCGCGTCGCCGGCCCGCGCGGCCCCCAGGTGCGCGACCGCATCCACCTGACCCCCGGCCCGCGCTGGTTCGGGCCCGACGACGCGATCCGGCGGGTGCACGGCGACGCGTCGATGTTCGTCGGCGGGCTGACCGCGCTGCTGCTGCAGTCCTGGCACCCGCTGGCGATGGCGGCCGTCGCGGCGCACTCGGGCTACCGCGGCGACCCGTGGGGCCGGCTGCAGCGCACCAGCACGTTCCTCGCGGTCACGACGTTCGGCACCGCGGAGCACGCGGAGCAGGCGGTCGCGACGGTGCGGGCGATCCACGAGCGGGTCACCGGCGTCACCGAGGAGGGCGAGCCGTACGCCGCCGCCGACCCGCACCTGCTGCGCTGGGTGCACATCACCGAGGCGCACGCGTTCCTCACCGCGCACCAGCGGTACGGGGCGCGGCCGCTCGACGCGGCGGGCTGCGACGCGTACGTGGCGCAGTCGGCGCGGGTGGGGCGCGCGCTCGGGGCCGAGGACCTGCCCGAGACGGCCGCGGGGCTGCGCGCGGCGCTCGACTCGTACCTCCCGGAGCTGCGCGGGACGCCGCAGGCGCGGGAGGCCGCGGAGTTCCTGCTCGCCGACCCGCCGCTGCCCGTGCCGGTCCGGCTGCCGTACGGGGTGCTGGCGGCGGCGGCGATCGCCGGCCTGCCGCGCGCGGCCCGTGCGCCGCTGGGCCTGCCCGACGTGCCGTGGCTGGACGCGACGCTGGCCCCCGCGGGCGGCCGCGCGATCACCCGCCTGATCCGCTGGGCCCTGGCGACCACCCCGGCCCCGCCGACGGCGGACGCGGCGGGCTGACGGGCGCCGGCGCCGCGCGGGTCCGGCGCCGTGGGCTGACGCCGATGGCCGGCTGCCCGCCCGTGAGGTCGTCACAAGCGGGTGAGGTCGGCGGAAACGAGTGCCGACCTCACCGCCATGTGACGACCTCACCGTCCCGCCGCGCACCCCGGCGCGCGCCGACGCCGGCCCCGACGCAGCCGAGTTCGCCTCCGGGCCCGACCCCGGGAACGACGCGAGGGCGCCCCGGCCGGGTGGCCGGGGCGCCCTCGTCGTCGTGCGTGCGGGAGGTCAGGCCTCCGCGGGAGCGGCCGGGGCCTGCTCGCCGGAGCCGCCGCCCTGGCCGCCGCGGGTGCGGCGGCGGTTGCGACGACGGCGCGGGGCGGCGCCCTCCTCGCGGCCCTCGGCGGGGCCGGTGGTCGACTCGGCCGGGCCGGTCGAGCCCTCGGCCGGGGCCGACGCCGCGGGGGCCTCGCCCGAGCCGCCGCGACGACGGTTGCGCGAGCGCCCGCCCTCGCCGCCCTCGGACCGCGCGCCGCCCTCGGACCGCCCGCGCCCCTCGCCGCGCGATCCGTCGCGGCCGCCGCTGCGCGAGCCGCCGTCGCGCCCGCCACGCCCGCCGTCGCGCGAGCCGGAGTCCCGGCCCGACGAGTGCCGCTTGCCGGTCTCGCCCAGGTCCTCGAGCACCTCGGCGTCCAGGCCCTCGCGGGTCCGCTTGGAGCGGGGGAGCCGGCCGGTGGTGCCCGCGGGGATGTCCAGGTCGGTGTACAGGTGCGGCGACGAGGAGTAGGTCTCCTGCGGCTCCGGGAAGCCGAGCTCCAGCGCCTTGTCGATCAGCGACCAGCGCGGGACGTCGTCCCAGTCGACGAACGTGACCGCGGTGCCCTTGTTGCCCGCGCGGCCGGTGCGGCCGGTGCGGTGCAGGTAGGTCTTCTCGTCCTCGGGGCACTGGTAGTTGACGACGTGCGTGACGTCGTCGACGTCGATGCCGCGCGCGGCGACGTCGGTGGCCACGAGCACGTCGACCTTGCCGTTGCGGAACGCGCGCAGCGCCTGCTCGCGCGCGCCCTGGCCGAGGTCGCCGTGCAGGGCGCCGGCGGCGAACCCGCGCTCGACGAGCTCGTCGGCGACCTTCGCGGCGGTGCGCTTGGTGCGGGCGAACACGATGGTCAGGCCGCGGCCCTCGGACTGCAGGATGCGGGCGAGCACCTCGACCTTGTCGAGCGCGTGCGCGCGGTAGACGACCTGCTTGATGTTCTTGACCGTCTGGCCGGCGTCGTCCGGCTCGCTGGCGCGGATGTGCGTCGGCTGGGTCATGTAGCGGCGGGCCATCGCGACGACCGCGCCCGGCATGGTCGCCGAGAACAGCATCGTGTGCCGCGAGGCGGGGGTGCGGGCCAGCAGCTTCTCGACGTCGGGCAGGAAGCCGAGGTCGAGCATCTCGTCGGCCTCGTCCAGGACGACGCACTTGATCCGCGAGAGGTCCAGGTGGCCCTGGTTCATCAGGTCGATCATGCGGCCCGGGGTGCCGACGACGACCTCGACGCCGCGCTGCAGCATCTCGATCTGCGGCTCGTACGCGCGGCCGCCGTACAGCAGCGAGATGCGGACGGAGCGGCGCTTGGACGCGGTCTCCAGGTCGCCGGCCACCTGCACCGCGAGCTCGCGGGTCGGGACGATGACGATCGCCTGCGGCTTGCCCGGCGCGGGCAGGGCGTCGAAGCCCTCCTCGCCGGGGGCGACGACGCGGTGCAGCAGCGGGACGCCGAAGCCGAGCGTCTTGCCGGTGCCGGTCTTGGCCTGGCCGATGATGTCGTGGCCGGACAGCGCCACGGGCAGGGTCATCGCCTGGATGGGGAACGGGGTGCTGATGCCGGCGTCGGCGAGCGCCTGGACGATCTCCGGGCGGACGTCGAAGTCCGCGAAGGTCACGTCGGCGGCCTGCACGGAGGCGGCGGTGGGGGTGTCGATGGTCTCCACCGCCACGTCCTCGGGCGCGAGGGCGTCGGTGGTGCTGGGTTCGGTCGAGGTCACGGACTGCTCTTCACTCGTGAAGGTGGCGTGCCGCGCGTCGCGCCCCGCGAGGGGGTCCGCGACGGGCATCGCCACAGGTGGTCCGGCAGCCGATCGTGCAAGTCAGCGTGAGCGGGCCGGGCGCCGTGGGCGCCGCGGTTCGCTCGGCGCACCGTGGTCGGGACGACCGGGCAACCGATGAACACGCCCGATGATACGCGCAGGGCCGCCCGGACCGCGGGGATCCGCCGGGCGGAGGGCGCGGCGGGCGGAGGCCCGGGCGGCGCGGGACCGCCCGGGCCGTCCGCCCGGCGCGCGGGTCAGCGCCCGGCCGCCGCCGGGACCTCGGCCTCGTCGGGCGCGTCCGCCGCGACGTCGTCCGCCGCCGGCGCGCGCCCCGCCGTCGCGACCGCGGCCCGGAGCCGCCGCTGCTGCGTCGCCGCGACCAGCAGCGCCACCGCGGTCGTCGTCACGGTGACCGCGAACGCCGCGGTGTGCCCGGACGCGTCGGCCAGGCGTCCCGCGATGCTCGACCCGAGGGCGTAGCCGACCCCGGTCGCCGAGGCCAGGGCCGTCATCGCGGCGCCGGTGCGCCCGGCGGGGACGACCCGCTCGCCCAGCGAGAACACGCCGATCATGTACGGCGCGACGGCGAAGCCCAGCACGGCGACCGCGGCGGTCAGCGCGGGCAGCGAGTCGACCAGCAGCAGCGGCCAGGACAGCGCGACCAGCGCGCACGCGGCGACGAGCACCCGGCGCTCCTGGCCGATCCGCGCGGGGATGAACGCGGTGCCGATGCCGGCGGCGGCGCTCCCCACGCCGAGCACCGCGTGGATGAGGCCCGCGAGGCCGGGCTGGCCGGCCTGGGTCGCGAGCACGGTGGTCCCGGTCTGGGTGGCGCCGAACAGCACGCCCACCGCGGCCTGCGCGACGACCAGCACCGCGAACGCCGGGGTCAGCAGCCGCCCGGCGGGGCGGGCGTGCGGCCCGGTCGCGGTGCGGCGGGCGGTCGGGTGCAGGGCGAACGCGGTGCCGAACACGGCCAGCAGCACGGCGGCGGTGACGAGCGCGCCGGCGGGGGACAGCCACACGGCGACGACGCCGACCAGCGCCGGGCCGATCGCGAAGGACGCC
>NZ_DASQCJ010000051.1:0-7070 GCF_035634735.1 Cellulomonas sp. | reverse complement strand
CTCCTCCACCGCCGAGGCGATGGTCAGCTGGTAGTCGTTGATGCTCGCGATGATGTGCGAGATCTCGCCGATCGCCCCCACCGCACCGCTGGTGTCGGCCTGGATCGCCTCGACCCGGCGCGCGATGTCCTCGGTCGCCTTCGCCGTCTCCTGCGCCAGCTCCTTGACCTCCCCGGCCACGACCGCGAAGCCCTTGCCCGCCTCGCCCGCGCGAGCCGCCTCGATCGTGGCGTTCAGCGCCAGCAGGTTCGTCTGCTCCGCGATCGAGGTGATCACCTTGACCACGTTCCCGATCTCCTGCGACGACGTCCCCAGGCGGGAGACCTGCTCGTTCGTGACCGCCGCCGCGTCCGTGGCCTGCCCGGCGACCTTGGCCGCCTGGGACGCGTTCTGCGCGATCTCCCGGATCGAGGCACCCATCTGCTCCGCGCCCGCCGCCACGGTCTGCACGTTGCGCGACACCTGCTCCGCCGCCGCCGCCACGACGCCCGCCTGCGCGCTCGTCTCGTCCGAGCCGGCCACGACCTGCTGCGACGCGGCCGACAGCTCCTCGGCCGCCGCCGCGACCGTCTGCGCCGTGTGCACCACGCCGCTCATCAGGGCGCGCAGCGAGCCCTGCGCCTCGTTCAGGGAGCCCGCCATCCGGCCGAGCTCGTCGCGGGAGTCGAGCGGGACGGACACCGTGAGGTCGCCGTCGCCGATGCTCTGCACGGTGCGCTGCACCGTCGCGAGGTCCCGCACGATGCGGCGCACCAGCAGCACGCCCAGGCCCGCGGCGAGCAGCACGCCGACCACGCCGACGGCGATCATCTGCACCGTCGCCGACCGGGCGTCCGAGGCGGCGTCCGCCACGCCCTGCTCCGCGTGCGCGGACACGGAGTCCGTGAGCGCCTGCAGCGCGTCGCCGATCTCCGTCGTGATGCCGCGCACCTGGTCCGCGTAGGCGTCGTGGTACGCCGTGGCGCTCTCGTCCGCCAGCGGCTCGATCGCGTCCGCGGCGGCCTGGTAGCGCCCGTAGGCGTCCTCGAGCGCGGCGTACGCGGCGGTGTCCAGCACGTACGGCTCGTAGTCCGCCACGTTCTGCAGCGCGTCCGCGTCGAAGCCGGCGCGGTCGTCGACGATCTTCGCGCGGTCCTCCGGCGCCACCATCCCGTACTCCAGCACCCGCGCGCGGCTCGCCTGGAACCAGCGCTGCGTGTTCACCAGGTAGGTCTGCGGCTCGATGGCCTCGCGGCCGAGCCGGTCGATCGACGACTCGAGGCCGCCCAGCCGGGCGATGCCGAGCCCGGCGACCACGCCGACCGCGACGGCGAGCAGGCCCAGCACCGCGCCGATGCGGGCGCCCACCGGGGCGTCGGACACGAGCCGGCGGCCTCGGCGGGCGGTGTCGGCGGGCGCGGGGGGCGCTGCGGGCGCGGCGGGTGCGGGCATGACGAGGACTCCGTCCGTCGGTGGGGGGCGGGCCTCGGCTCGGCCCACCGATCCGATCGGACGGCGCGCGCCGCGGGTGAACGCGCGCGCGGGTGAAAGGTAGGACCTTTTGCCCGGCGGGCTGCGACCCGCCGGGCCTCAGCCCTCGACGACGAGGTGCGGCAGCAGGCCGGTCACCTCGAGCAGCGTCTCCACGGTCGGGCCGATGCCGCGCACGACCAGCGCGTCGCCCGCCGGCTGGAGCGCCATGACGAGCCCGGCCAGCAGCCCGACCGCCGAGGAGTCCGCGAACGTCACCGCCGACACGTCGACCACGCGGACCCGCGGCAGCACCGCGGCCAGGTCGGTCCCGCGCGCGCTCTCGGCGCCGAGCCGGTCGCGCAGCTCCTCCACCACGGCCACGTCGACCTCGCCGCGCATGAGCAGCAGCGCGGGGTCGGCGTCGTCCACCCAGACGTGCCCCCGCTCGGGGAGCGGCGGGGTGGGGCCGGCGGCGGCGGTCTCTGGCACGGGTCCAGTATGCGGGGCGCGGGGGCCGCGCGGGCGGAGCACGGCCGGGCGGGGCGGGACGGATCGGGACGCCGGGCGGCGTGCCGCTTTCGCGGCGGACCGCCCGCGGACGGCGACGAAGGCGCGGGGGCGCCGTCCCGCCGCGCGCACGACGAAGGCCCCCGACCGGCGTTTTCGCTGGTCGGGGGCCTTCCGAAGTGCGCCATCAGGGACTCGAACCCCGAACCCGCTGATTAAGAGTCAGCTGCTCTGCCAATTGAGCTAATGGCGCAACGAGGAGAAACGTTAGCAGCCCGGTGGCGCCGGACGCTAATCGGCTCCCCCGCTCAGGGGCCCGACGTGGCGGACGTCACGCCGGGTGCGGACCGGCGGCCGCGTCGGGGTCCGCCGGCACGTCGTCCTCGGCCCGCGCCCCGGCCGCCGGGGCCTCGCCGTCCGGCTCCTCGTCGCCCTCCCACCAGGCGTCCTCGGGCAGCCCCTCGGCCGCCAGGATCGCGTCGGACCGCGGCTCCGCCACGGCCAGGTCGGCCAGCAGCGTCAGCGGCACGTGCTCCGCCAGAAGATCCATGACGACGCCCGTCGCGTCGTCCCCTGCTCCGCGCTCGTCCTGCACGGCCGTGTGCGTCTCGTCGTCCATCGCGGCCACCCCCGGGGTCGTTCCTGCGCTCATGGGAACACCGCCCCGAGGGGCCGCGCAACAGGTGACGCCGAGGGCGAACAACCCTCCCGCGGCGGCAGGTGGGCGGGGCGCTACAGGTACAGCCCGGTGCCCTGGCCGCCGTCGCGGGGCTCCGCCACCGCGTGCACGTCCTTCTCGCGGAGCAGCAGGTAGGTCTGCGCCTCGAGCTCCACCTCGGCCCGCTCGTCGGGGTCGAACAGGACGCGGTCGCCGACCGCCACCTGGCGCACATGCTGCCCCGCCGCGACGACCGAGCCCCAGGTGAGCCGCTTGCCCACGGCCGCCGTCGCCGGGATGACGATGCCGGCGGTCGACCGGCGCTCGGAGGCGTCCGCGTCCAGCTGGACGAGCAGCCGGTCGTTCAGCATCCGGATCGGCAGCTCGGGGCGGGTCGGGCTCTCGGGGCGCTGTGCACTCACGGGGCAGACGCTACCGCCCGGCCGTCGTACGCTGACGGCGCCCGTCGCGCGCGGGCGCCGCACCCACCAGCCAGGAGACGCCATGCCCCGCCTCGCCGTCGGCGACACCGCCCCGGACTTCACGCTGCCGACCGCCGACGGCGGCTCGCTGACCCTGTCGGACCTGCGCGGCCAGGGCGTCGTCGTGTACTTCTACCCGGCCGCCGGCACCCCGGGCTGCACCAAGCAGGCGTGCGACTTCCGGGACTCGCTGGCGTCGCTGCAGGCGCACGGCTACGCGGTGGTCGGCGTCTCCCCCGACTCCCCGGAGAAGCTGGCCCGGTTCGCCGAGGAGGAGGCGCTGACCTTCCCCCTGGTGTCCGACCCGGAGAAGCAGGTGCTCGAGGCGTGGGGCGCCTGGGGCGAGAAGTCGCTCTACGGCAAGACCGTCACCGGCGTCATCCGGTCGACCGTCGTCGTCGACCCCGAGGGCGCCGTCCGGCTCGCGCAGTACAACGTCAAGGCCACCGGGCACGTCGCGAAGCTGCGCCGGGCCCTCGGCATCGACGGCTGAGCCGGCCGGAGCCGACCCCCGCGCCGCGCCGCCGGGGTCAGCCGCGGGAGTGGTGAAACGGCAGCCACGCCAGGTTTAGGTCCTGGTGCCCGAGAGGGCGTGCGGGTTCGAATCCCGTCTCCCGCACCACGTCCGACCTGCCCGGACGCCTTGGAGGCCCGCCCGGCGCGCGGTTCACCCGACCGGCCCGCGGGCCACCCGGATGCCCGGCGGCGCGCGCCCCGTCCGGGTGACCGGCGCGCGGACCGCTCAGACCGCGTCTCACCCGCTCGACGGGGAGACGGGACCCGTAGCGGTGTCCCGCGCGGGCGGCACGCCCGCGCCGCGCGCGACGAGAGGCCGACGGATGACCGGGACCAGGGGTGCGACGGGTCGGGACGACGGGGCGACGGCGGCGGTCGCGGCGGCCGCGGGCCGCGGCCGGGGGCTCGGGTTCACCGGCAAGATCCTGCTGACGGTCTCCGCGGCGATCGCCATGACCGGCCTGCTGGGCTGGATCTCGATCCTCACGCTGTGGCAGAGCACCGAGCGCACCGAGCGGATGTACTCCGACCACGTCACGGGCCTCGCGCTCGCCAGCCAGGTGGCGTCGCACCTCAACGAGGCGCAGTCGATCGGGACCGACATGCGCGCGGCGCGCGACGCGGGCGACCCGTTCAAGGCCGACGGCCTGACCGCCGACCGGGGCGCGGCCGTGGGCGCGGCGCTCGCCGCCCTCGACGAGTACGCCGCGATCCCGGCGCTCACCGAGGACCTGTCGACGACCGCCGCCGACGTCCGCACCGCGCTGACGACCTACCAGAACCTGGTCGGCTCGAGCGAGGGCGCCGACACCGCGGCCCGGGGCGCCGCCGCCCGGGTGGACGCGCTGATCCAGGCCCAGACCGAGGCCGCGGCCTCGGCCTCGCGCGAGGCGACCGCCGCCGGCGACCGCGCCGTGCGCCTGGAGTTCGTCGCCCTCGGCGTCGCGGCCGTCGTGCCCGCCGTCGCCGGCGTCGTCGTGGCGCGCCGGCTGAGCCGGCGCCTGAACCGGGTGGCCGACGCCGCGCAGGCGCTCGCCGGGGGCGACCTGACCGTCAGCAGCGGGGTGACGGGCGCCGACGAGATCGGGCGGACGGCCGCCGCGCTGGACCGCGCGACCGCCGCGCTCCGCGACACCGTCTCCGGCATCGACGGCACCGCGCGCACGGTCGCGGACGCGGCCGGGCGGCTGGAGCGGTCCGCGGGCCAGGTGGTCTCCGGGGCCGACCGCACCTCCGAGCAGGCCGTCGTGGTCGCCGGCGCGGCCGAGCAGGTCAACCGCGACGTGCACACGGTCGCGGCGGGCGCCGAGCAGATGGGCGCGTCGATCCGGGAGATCGCCCGCAACGCCGCCGAGGCCGCCGCCGTCGCGGGCAAGGCCACCGAGGCCGCCGCCCGCACCAACGAGCAGGTCACCCGCCTGGGCACGTCGAGCCAGGAGATCGGGAACGTGGTCAAGGTCATCACGACCATCGCGGAGCAGACCAACCTGCTCGCGCTGAACGCCACCATCGAGGCGGCGCGCGCCGGCGAGGCGGGCAAGGGCTTCGCGGTCGTCGCGGGCGAGGTCAAGGAGCTCGCGCAGGAGACGGCGAAGGCGACCGAGGACATCGCGCGCCGCGTCGAGGCGATCCAGGCCGACACCGAGGGCGCCGTCGCCGCGATCGGCGAGATCGGGACCATCATCGCCCGGATCGACGACTACCAGACGACGATCGCGTCCGCCGTCGAGGAGCAGACCGCCACCACGACGGAGATGAGCCGCTCCGTCGGCGACGCCGCCGCGGGCTCCGGCGAGATCGCCGCCACCATCACCGGCGTCGCGGACGCGTCGGCCGGCAGCACCGAGGAGCTCGGGCGGATGGGCGAGTCCATCGCCGAGCTCGCGCGCATGGCCGACGACCTGCGGACCCGCGTGGCGCAGTTCCGGCACTGAGGCCGGCCCCGGACGCGACGACGCCCCCGCACGCTGCTCGCGTGCGGGGGCGTCGTCGGTTGCGTCGCGCTCGGGTCAGCTCTGCGCCGCCCCGGCGGCGGCGATCTGCGCGCGGACGTCGTCCATGTCCAGCGCCTTGACCGCGTCGACCACCTGCTCCAGCGCCGGCGCCGGGAGGGCACCCGCCTGGTTGAACACGAGGATGCCCTCGCGGAAGGCCATCAGGGTCGGGATCGACGTGATCTGCAGCTCGGCCGCCAGCTGCTGCTCGGCCTCGGTGTCCACCTTCGCGTGCACGACGTCGGTGTGCGTCTCCGACGACTGCTCGAAGATCGGTCCGAAGCGCTTGCACGGCCCGCACCAGTCCGCCCAGAAGTCGACCAGAACGATGTCGTTCTCGGTGATCGTCTTCTGGATGGTGTCGGCCGTCAGCTCGGTCGTTGCCATCAGTCGCCTCCTGTTGTCGATGTGACGCCAGTAGAGCGCCCGGACCCCGCCCAGTATTCCCGGGCGGCGACCCCCTCGCCCGGCGGGCCCGGGCCCCTGGCGCCCGCGGGCGGCCGCTGCACCGCGCGTCGGGCTGTCGCCCGGCCCCCGCCCCGGGGTACAACTGCCGGGTGACCGACACGGCTGACCTGCCCCGCGAGCCCGAGCGCCCCTCCGGGTGGCTGAGTCCCGAGGGCATCGCGGCGGCCCGCCGCTCGCTCCCCCTGCTCTACGTCGACGCCGTCCCCGTGCGGGTCGACGACTCCGGCGACGTGGTCGCCGTCGGCCTGCTGCTGCGGGTCACCCCCGAGGGCGTGATGTCCCGCGCGCTGGTCTCCGGCCGCGTGATGTACCACGAGCGGGTGCGCGACGCGCTGCTCCGGCACATCGAGAAGGACCTGGGACCGGTGGCGCTGCCGCAGGTCCCGCCGACGCCGCAGCCGTTCACGGTGGCCGAGTACTTCCCCACCCCCGGCGTCACGCCGTACCACGACCCGCGCCAGCACGCGGTGTCGCTCGCGTACGTCGTGCCGGTGACCGGGGACTGCCGGCCGCAGCAGGACGCGCTCGACCTGGCCTGGCTCACGCCCGAGGAGGCGTGCAGCGAGCAGGTGCAGGTCGAGATGAACGGCGGCCAGGGCCTGCTGCTGCGCCAGGCGATGGCGCACGTCGGCCGGATGCCCTGAGGCGGCGACGGTGACCGCCGAGGCCGGGGCGCGGGTCCCGGGCGCGCCGGACGGCGCGGGGTCCGGGGCGCCACGCCTCGTGGCCGCCCGCGTGCTGCACGCGCTGCTCGCGCTGGCCGCGGTCGGGGGCGTCGCCCTCGAGGTGGCGCGCGCGCTCACCGAGGGCCCCGGCGACGCCGGCACCGTGTCCGAGCGGCTGGTCCGGCTGTTCTCCTACTTCACGATCCAGTCGAACCTGCTGGTCCTGGTCGCGTCGGCGCTGCTCGCCGCCCGGCCCGCGCGGAGCGGGCGGGTCATGGCCGTGCTGCACCTGGACGCGCTGCTGTGCATCGCGGTGACCGGCGTGGTC
>NZ_DASQCJ010000050.1:0-6065 GCF_035634735.1 Cellulomonas sp. | reverse complement strand
AGGTCGCCGCCGAGCCGGACGACACGACGGTGCTGCCGGAGCCCGGGTACGGCGGGCTCGCGGCGCTGTCCGACCCCGCGAGCGGGCCGCTGCCGATCACGCCCGGCGCGCCCGCCGAGGAGGCCTACGTCCCGCTCGTGGCGCCCGGCGGCGGCGATCCGCTGGTGCCGCGGCAGGAGCGCGGGGCGTTCGCGACCGACCCGATGCCGCGCCCGGCGCCCGGCGCCGCACCCGGCCCCGCGCCCGACCCGGCTCCCGGGCCCCGCCGCACCGCCGGCGGCCCCCGCCCCGCCGACCTCCCGCCCGTGCCGGACCTCGCGCTGCCGTCGTTCGACGCCATCCTGTCGGGCGAGACGCCGATTCCCGGCGGGCCCGGCGGACCCGGCCTCGGCGCCGGCGCCGCGCCCGGCCACCCGCCGGACGCCGCGCCCGGCCACCCGCCCGACGGTGCCCCCGTCCCCGACCCGGCGGGCGCCGGACCATACGGCGCCGCGCACGCGACCGGACCCGCCCCGGGCCACCCGAACGGGCGCGCGCACGGCGGCCACGCCGCGGACCGCGCGCCGGGCCGGGGTCGGGGCCGCGCCGCCCGCGGCGCCCGGGCCTCCGCCCGCTCCGCCGGCCGCGCCGCCGGGCACGACGCGCCGACCGCACCCACCGCGGGCGTGGCCCGCCCGGGCGGCCCCGCCGAGGTGTTCTACCCCGACCCCGACCCCGGCTACGACCTCGCGGCGGGCCCCGGCGGCCGCGGCTCGTTCGTCCCGGGCGGCGGGCCGGCCGCGGACGGCCCGTTCGTCCCCGGCCCGTCCGGTCAGGGGAGCGCCGGCGGCCCCGCCGCCCCTGATGCCGCCACGCCGACCCCCGGCGGCGGCCTCGCGCTCGACGCGCACGCCTCGTTCGCCGAGCGGGCCTCGCTCCAGCGCCAGGCCCTCGCCGAGCTGAGCAGCATCTCCGCCTACCGCCCGCAGGCGACCGACCCCGGCGCCGGCTCCCTCACCCGGCGCACCCCCGCGGCGACGGCCGCGGTCGTCGACGCGCCGGAGGACGCGATCGTCCGGGACGCCGAGGCCCTGCGCGCCCGGCTGACCGCCTTCCGCGCCGGCACCGCCCGGGGCTCCCAGGCGGGAGTCGCGACCGACCCGCTCGCCGTCACCGACCTGACCAGCGTCGCCGAGGAGGCACGATGACCGGATCGACCGAGAGCCGCACGGGGTTCGTCTGGCTGCTGGACGAGCTCGTCCGATCCACGCCCGGCACCAGGTTCGCGCTCGTGGTGTCCGCCGACGGCCTGCTGATGACGATGTCGCAGGGCCTGGAGCGCACCCGCGGCGACCAGCTCGCCGCGATCGTGTCCGGGATGGCCAGCCTGACCCGGGGCGCGGCGCGCGAGCTCGGCGGCCGGCAGGTCGCGCAGTGCGTGCTGGAGATGGACGTCGGCTTCTTCGTCCTGATGCACGTCTCCGGCGGCTCCGTGCTGGCCGTGGCGGCCGAGCCGACCTGCGACGTCGGGGTCGTCGGCTACGAGATGGCCATGCTCGCGAGCCGCGTGCAGACCACGCTCACCCCGCAGCTCGTCGCCGACCTGCGCCGCGACCTCCCGGTCGACCACCCGGCGGACCGCCCCGCGGACCCGCTCGACGGGACGGGGAGCTGACGTGGCCGGGCGGCGGAGCGACCGCGAGCCCGTGCCCGGGGTGCGGCCCTACGTGCTGACCGGCGGCCGGGTGCCGGCGGACGGCGACGTGCGGCTCGACACCCTGGTGCACGCCGGCGACGACCGCGGCGACGCCCCGCTGTCCGGCGCGGAGCAGCGCGCGATCCTCGCCGGCCTGGCCGGCAGCTACCTGACGGTCGCCGAGATCGCGGCCCGGCTGCGGCTCCCGCTCGGGGTCGCGCAGGTGCTGGTGGCCGACCTGGTGCGGCTCGGCGCGCTGCAGGTGCACGAGGCGGGCCTGCCGCCGCTCGGCGGGCCGGGCGCCGCCACCTCGGCCGAGGAGCGCTACCTCGTCCTCGACGTCTTGGAGAGTCTTTACGATGGCATTTCCTCCCTCTGACCCGGGCGCCGCGGTGCCGGCGCTCGACGCCGGGCCCGACGCCCGGCCCGACGCCCACGGCGGCGCGCACCGCGCCGCGGCGCCGACGGTCGTCAAGATCGTCGTGGCCGGCGGGTTCTCGGTCGGGAAGACGACGTTCATCGGGTCGATCTCCGACATCGAGCCGCTGAACACCGAGGCCGCGATGACCGAGCACTCCCTCGGCGTGGACGACGCGGGTGGCGTCGCGGACCGCAAGACCGCCACCACCGTCGCGATGGACTTCGGCCGCATCGCGCTGCCCGGCTCGCTGTGGCTGTACCTGTTCGGCACCCCGGGCCAGGACCGGTTCCTGTTCATGTGGGACGACCTCATGCGGGGCGCGATCGGCGCCGTGGTCCTGGTCGACACCGACCGGCTCGACCAGTGCTTCCCGGCCGTCGACTACGTGGAGTCGCGCGGCATCCCGTTCGTCGTCGGGGTGAACTGCTTCGACGGCGTGGCGAAGCACCGGCTGGAGGACGTGCGCGAGGCGCTCGCCATCCCGGCGCACGTGCCGGTGCTCTACACCGACGCCCGGTCCCGCACCGCCACCAAGCAGGTGCTGCTGACCCTGGTGCGGCTCGCGATGGAGGGGCTGCGCCGTGCGTGACCGCCCCGCCCCGACCGGCGAGCTCCGGTCCCTCGGCCCCACGGAGCTCATCTTCTCGACGACCGACGCGCGCGGCGTCATCACCGCGGCGAACGGCGCGTTCTGCCGGGTCGCCGCGCACGAGCAGCGCGACCTGATCGGCGCGCCGCACAACGTCATCCGGCACCCGGGCATGCCGGCCGGCGCGTTCCGGGCGATGTGGGACACCCTCCAGGCCGGGCGCCCGTTCGCGGCCTACGTGCAGAACCTGGCCGGCGACGGCGTCGCGTACTGGGTGTACGCCACGGTGACCCCGCTCGGCGACGGCTACCTGTCGGTGCGGATCGGCCCCGCGGTCGAGCGGACCTGGGGCGCGGCCGCCGGCGCGTACGGCGCGGTGCTCGAGGTCGAGCGGGCCGCCCGGGCGGACGGCGCCGGCGCCGCCGCGGCGGCCGAGGCGGGCCGGGACCACCTGGTGCAGCTGCTCGCCGGGCTGGGCTACGCCGACCACGACGAGTTCATGCACGCGGTGATGCCGCAGGAGGTGCTCGCCCTGGTGGAGCGCCGCCGGTGGCGCGCCGACCCCGCGGCGGTGCACGGCCCGGCGGGCGACGTGCTGGCCGCGTGTCTCCTGGTCACGGTCGAGCTCGAGGACCTGCTGCTGCGGCTCGACGGCCTGGCGCACCTGGCCGAGCGGCTGCAGGCGGTCGAGCGCGACGCGCTGGGGGCGGTCGCCGCGCTCGCCGAGGTGACCCTCCTGGCGTCGCAGGCCTCGGCGACCGTCTCCGACACCGCGCCCGTGCTCACCAGCACCGCCGGCGCGATGTCGACGCTCGGCGACGAGGTCGGCGGGATGATGACCGCGCTCGCCCCGGCGCTGGCCGGGGCCCGCCGGTCCGTGCTCCGGGTCCGGTTCCTGATCGCCCTGGCCCGGCTGCACACCGACATGGTCGTGGACGTCGCCCAGGAGGTCGGCCGCGGCGAGCCCGAGGTCGGCCCCGAGCACCTGGCCCAGCTCAGCGCGACCCTGCGCGACGACCTCACCGCGGCCACGGCCGAGCTCGCGGCGGCGGCCGGCGTGCTGCGCGCGGTCGGGACGGACCTGGAGCAGGCGCACGACCGGCTGCGCCGCACCGACCGGTTCCTGGCGACCTGGCGGGTGCAGGTCCCGCGGTACCAGGTGTCCCGGCAGCTCGCGCCGTACGTGTCGCCGATCGACGGGCGGCTGCGGATGAGCCACGAGCAGCTCGGGGCGATGCGGGACCTGGCGCAGGCGTGCGAGCGGGAGGCGCGGCCGTTCGACGACACGGCGCTGCGGGGGCTGGTGGACGCGATCGCGCGGGCGGCGGAGGGGCTGCTGGCGCCCTGGCCGGCCGGCGCGGCGGCGGGCGGTGCGCGATGAGCGACCAGCTCGCCCGGGTCCTGCTCGAGCGCGGCCTCGTCGACGAGGACCGCCTGCTCGCCGCGCTCGACGCGCAGATCGCCACGCGGACCGCGCTCGGCCCGGCGCTCGTCGCCAGCGGCGCGCTCACCGAGGACCAGCTCGTCGTCGTGCTCGCCGAGCAGGCGGGCATGGCCTACGTCGACCTCGACGCGGTGGAGATCGACCGCGACGCGGTGGGGCTCGTCCCCGGCGGGGTGTGCCGCCGGCACACCGTGCTGCCCGTGGCCGTCGAGGCGGGGGAGCTGGTCGTCGCGACCGCCGACCCGGGCAACCTGCTGGCGCTCGACGACCTCCGGTCGCTGACCCGCATGCCCGTGCGCCCGGTGGTCGCCTCGCGCCGCGCGCTGGTGCAGGCGATCGACCGGTGGGTGCGCGCCGACTCCGAGATCGCCGACCTGAGCCAGACGCTCCAGGGCCAGGAGGAGGCCGCCGGCGACCTGTCCCAGGTCGGCGACACCGTCTCCGCCGACACCCCCGTCGTCCGGTGGGTGAACCTGCTGGTCACCCAGGCGATCGCCGACCGCGCGTCCGACATCCACGTCGAGCCCGCCGAGACGGAGGTGCGCGTCCGGTACCGGATCGACGGCGTGCTCAAGGAGCAGCAGAGCGCCCCGAAGTCGATCCAGTCCTCGGTCATCTCCCGGATCAAGGTGATGTCCGACATCGACATCGCCGAGCGCCGCAAGCCCCAGGACGGCCGGCTGTCCGTGACGCACGCGGGCCAGAAGATCGACCTCCGCGTGGCGACCCTGCCGACGGTGTGGGGCGAGAAGGTCGTCATGCGGGTGCTGGACAACTCCACCGCCCGGCTCGACCTGCGCGACCTGTCGTTCTCCGGGCACGCCTTCGAGGTCTACGGCCGGGCCTACGCCAAGCCCTACGGGATGATCCTGGTCACCGGGCCGACCGGCTCCGGGAAGTCCACGACGCTGTACGCCACCGTGAACGTGGTCTCGAAGCCGGAGATCAACGTCATCACCGTCGAGGACCCGGTCGAGTACCGGCTGCCGGGCATCAACCAGGTGCAGGTGAACCCGAAGGCGGGGCTGACCTTCGCCGGCGCGCTGCGGTCGATCCTCCGCTCCGACCCCGACGTCGTGCTGCTGGGGGAGATCCGGGACCACGAGACCGCGCAGATCGCGGTCGAGGCGGCGCTCACCGGCCACCTGGTCCTGTCGACCCTGCACACCAACGACGCCGCGTCCGCGGTGACCCGGCTGGTGGAGATGGGCATCGAGCCGTTCCTGGTCGGGTCGGCGCTGGACTGCGTGGTCGCGCAGCGGCTCGCCCGACGGCTGTGCGCCAAGTGCGCGGAGACCTACGAACCCTCGCCCGCCGACCTCCGGTCCGCCGGGTTCGCGTGGCCCGACCCGTCCCGCCCGGTCGAGCTGCGCCGCCCCGTGGGCTGCCCCGCGTGCTCCGGCACCGGGTACCGCGGGCGGCTCGCGCTGCACGAGGTCATGGAGGTCTCGGAGGCGATCGAGCGGCACGCCGTGGCGGGGTCGTCGGCGCAGGAGATCGCGGCGACGGCGCACGGCGAGGGCATGGTGGCCCTGCGCGAGGACGGGTGGCAGAAGGTCTGCGCGGGGCAGACGTCGCTCGAGGAGCTGCTGCGGGTGGTCGTATGACCGCGCAGACGCACGAGCACGCCCGGGCGGGCGCGGCGTGGCCCGGCGCGGCGGCCGAGCCCGCGGCCGGGCGGACGGCCCGGCCGGCCCCGCCGGCCCCCTCCCTCCTGGACCGGGTCGTCGAGGAGGCGGTCGCGCTGGACTGCTCCGACATCCACCTCGCCGCCGAGCACCCGCCGCTGCTGCGCGTGCACGGCGAGCTCCGGGCGGCGGAGTCCGTGCCCCGGCTCACCGAGGCGGACGTGCGGGCGGTCGTCGCCGGCATCGCGTCCGCGGACCAGCTCGCGCGGTTCGACGCCGACCACGAGCTCGACTTCGCGCACGAGGTC
>NZ_DASQCJ010000049.1:0-6866 GCF_035634735.1 Cellulomonas sp. | reverse complement strand
CGCCCGCGAGGAACGCGGGCACGTGCCCCCGGTTGAACTCCGCCGGGCGGTGCAGCGCCACGTTCGACCACACGGGCTCGAGGTGCGCCCCGAGGCCGCTCGCGCGCAGGTGCTGGTAGGCGCGCTGCACCGACTCGACCGTCGGGCCGTGCCACCACACCATGAGGTCGGCGTCCGAGCGCAGGCCCGCGACGTCGTACCAGCCGCGCACGACGAGGTCGCCGTCCGGCGCGGACGGGTCGTCACCGCCGCCGACGGCGGTCAGCGCGTCGGCCACGAGGCCCGCGCGCTCGTCCGCGTCGGCGGGCAGGGGCGCCGCCGTCGCGAAGACGGACCACATCGCGTAGCGGATGGTGGTGTTGATCTGCTCGTGGTCCGCGGGTACGCGCGCGGCGTCGTTCATCGGGGTTCCTCTCGGGTCCGTGCGGGGGTGTCCGCCGGGGTTCAGCTGTGGATGTCCGTGCTGCACAGCGCCGGGACGCCGCTCGGCTCGCCGTCGCGGCGCAGGCAGCAGCCGGGAGCGCACACCGAGCGGAACGCCGGGAGCGCGCCGACCGTGGCCTGCTCGACGTCCTCGCCGCGCGCGAGCGCCGCGCGCTCGACGAGCAGGTCGACGAGACCGCGCACGAACGGCTCGCGCGTGCTCACGGTGCCCGCGCGGACCGCGGTCATCCCGAGCCCCGTCGCC
Organism: Cellulomonas sp.; assembly: GCF_035634735.1. GTDB lineage: Bacteria > Actinomycetota > Actinomycetes > Actinomycetales > Cellulomonadaceae > Cellulomonas. Next base: position 6,178 of record NZ_DASQCJ010000049.1, on the reverse strand, counting down.
GTCTCCATCGCCTCGGTGTCGAGGTCGTACGCGACCTCCATGTGGTCGGACACGAACCCGATGGGCGACATGACGACCGCGGTGGTGCCGGCCTCGGCCCGCTCGGCGAGCACGTCGTTGATGTCCGGCTCGAGCCACGGCTGCGACGGGGGGCCGGACCGCGAGCAGAACGCCAGGCTCCAGTCCGGCGACACCCCGAGGTCGGCGGCCACGAGCTGCGCGACCTCCCGGCAGGCGTCCTGGTGCTGGGCCAGGTAGCCCGGGCGCGCGGCGGCCGACCCGGCCTCCATCGCGAGCGGGATCGAGTGCGTGACGAACAGCAGCGGCGCCTCGGCGGCGACCTCCGCGACCGGGCGGCCGACCCGGCCGGCGAGCTCGGTGAACGCCTCGACGACCGCGTCGGCGTTGGCGCGCACGAAGCCCGGGTGGTTGAAGTAGTGCCGGAGCTTGTCGACCTGGACGCCCGCGGCGGCCTCGGCGTCGGCGCAGCCGTCGGCCTCGCCCGCGACGCCCGCGAGCGCCGCGGCGACGTGCTCGCGGTACTGCCGGCAGCCCGAGTAGGACCCGTAGGCGCTGGTCACGATCGCGAGCACGCGGTTCGCGCCGCGCTCGCGCAGGTCCGCCAGGGCGCCGTCGGTGTACGGCTCCCAGTTGCGGTTGCCCCACGCGAGCGGGGTGTCGATGCCCCGGGCGTCGAGCTCGGCGCGCAGGGCGGCGAGCAGCTCGCGGTTCTGGTCGTTGATCGGGCTGCGGCCGCCGAACAGCGCGTAGTGCTGGCTGACCTCGACGAGGCGCTCCTCGGGGATGCCCTTGCCGCGGGTCACGTTCCGCATGAACGGCAGGACGTCCTCGGGCTTCTCCGGGCCGCCGAACGAGAGGAGGAGGAGGGCGTCGTACGGTGCGAGCGACGACGCCGTCACGGTGGAGGAAGACACCGCCTCATCATCCCATCGGGGCCCGGGCCCGCCCGCCGGGAGCCGGGGCGCCCCGGCGTGATCTTGATACGACGGGGCGTCAGATCATCACCGCCGCCGGGGCGGGCCCGCCGATCACCCCTTGACCGCCCCGCCGAGCCCCGCGCCGCGGAGGAACAGCCGCTGGAACACCAGGAACAGCAGCACCGGGATCAGCGTCGAGATCGCCAGCGCCGCCATCAGCACCCCGAGGTCGGTGGTGGCCTGCAGCGACGGCAGCCGCACGGACAGCGGCTGGATGTCCGGGTCCCGCAGCACGAGCAGCGGCCACAGGAAGTCCTTCCACGACGCGATGACGGCGAACACCGACACCACGCCGAGGATCGGCCGGCTCATCGGGAGCACGATCGACCAGAACAGCCGGAACGGGCCCGCCCCGTCCACCCGCGCGGCCTCGAACACCTCGCGCGGCAGGCTGTCGAAGAACCGCTGCATGAGCAGCACGTTGAACGCGCTCGCCCCCGCGGGCAGCCACACGGCCCAGTACGAGTTCATCAGCGACCGGCCGAGCAGGGGCGGGTCGAGGATCACCAGGTACAGCGGCACCAGCAGCACGACGGCCGGCACGAACAGCGTCGCCAGCACCGCGGCCTGCACCACCCTCGCGTACCGCGGCCGGAGCACCGACAGCAGGTAGCCGCCGGTGGTCGCGACCAGGATCTGGCTGGCCCACGCCCCGGCCGCCAGCACGACCGTGTTGAGGAAGTACCGGCTGACCTGCACGTCGTTCCACGCCGCCGACAGGTTGTCCCACGCGACGCCGTTCGGGAACACGGCCAGCGGCGTGCGCAGGATGTCCTGGGTCGGGGTGACCGCGAACTTGGCGAGCAGCACCAGCGGGCCCAGGCCGCACAGCACGAGCAGCGCGAGCAGCACCCCGTGGGACAGCCGCATCGAGCGACGGACGAGCGGGCGACGCCAGTCCGCGGGCGACAGGGCGCCGCGGTCGGCCTCGTCGGGGCGGGGGCCGGGACGCCGGCCGCGGCGCGGACCCCGGCGGGGCCGGCCGCGACCCGGGGCGGCCGGGGAGGCCGCCGCACCGGCCGCGACCCCCGCAGCGGCGAGGTCGGCCGCCGTGGTCGGGCCCGCGGGACTCGTCGACGTCGTCATGTCTGGCTCCAGGACCGGGTGAGGCGGAAGTACACGACCGAGAGCACGGCCAGCACGGCGGCGAGCATGAGGCTGAGCGCGGTCGCCGCCCCGTAGTCGCCGCCCAGGCTCTGCCCGAACGCGTACCGGTAGACGAGCAGCAGCACCGTGATCGTCGCGTTGGCCGGGCCGCCGTCGGTGAACAGGTACGGCTCCAGGAAGACCTGCGCGGTCCCGATGATCTGCAGGATGAAGGTGATGAACAGGACGCCGCGCAGCTGCGGCATCGTCACGTGCCAGACCTTGCGCCACACCGACGCCCCGTCGACCTCGGCGGCGTCGTACAGCTCGCCCGGCACCGAGGTCAGCGCGGCCAGGTAGATGATGATCGTCCCGCCCGCCGCGGCCCAGGTGGCCTCCAGCACCAGCGACGGCATCGCCCAGTCCGCGTCCTGCAGCCAGGGCACCGGCCCGACGCCGACCCAGCCGAGCATCGTGTTGAACACGCCCTCGGGCCGCGCGTCGAAGAAGAACTTCCACAGCAGGACGGCGACGACCGGCGGGACCACCACGGGCAGGTACGCCAGCGCGCTGTACAGCCCCTTGGCCCGGCGCACCTCGCTCATGAGCACCGCGGCCAGCAGCGGCACCGGGTAGCCGAACAGCAGGGCGAGCGCCGCGAACCAGAGCGTGTTGCCGACCGCGGTGGCCAGCAGCGGGTCCGCGAGCACCGTGCGGAAGTTGTCCAGGCCGACCCACGCGGTGGTGACCAGGTTCGTCTCCTGCAGGCTCATCACCACGGCCCTGCCGATCGGCAGCCAGGAGAACAGCCCGAACACCACCAGCAGCGGCAGCGCGAAGACCAGCGTGCTCAGCCCGCCGCGGCGGACCCAGGTGACCGGGGTCCGCCGCGGACGAGCCTCACGAGCGTCGTGGGTCAGGGCCACGTCAGCCCGCGTTCTTGTCGAGGATCGCCTGCACGTTCGCGTCCGCCTGCTCCAGCAGCGCGTCGATGTCGGCGTCCTCGTCCGTCAGCACCGCCTGGACCACCGTGTCCAGCGCGCCGTACAGCTCCTGCGTCGAGCCGGCCGGCTCCGGGACCAGCGGCTGGTCGAAGATCACGTCGGTGAAGCCGGTCATCTGGTCGAGCGGCACGTTCACCAGGTCGGCGATCCACGTCTGCGACTCGTCGTACTGCTCCTGGCTGAAGATCGGCAGCACCGGGGTGCCGACCGGCTGGTCCGAGGCGACCAGCGTCTCGGCGTCCTTCACCGCGGCGTCCTGGTCGGTCAGCTTGCGCAGGTAGTAGAAGTCGATCCACTTCACGGCGGCCTCCTTCTGCGCCTCGGAGGCCGAGGTGCTGACCGCGGCGAGCGTCCCGCCGCCGAGCACGCCCGCGTCGTCGCCCTCGAGCGGCACGGCGGTCAGGCCGTAGTCGTCGGGGTCGATCGCGTCGGTCTGCACCAGCGAGGTGTAGACGTCCGAGCCCGAGGTGTACATGCCGACCTGGCCCGCGGCGAACGCCTGGTTGATCGACGACCAGTCGAGCAGGAAGTTCGCGCCCATGGAGTTGTCCTCCCAGCGCAGGTCGTGCAGGTACTCCAGGGCCTCCTTCGTGCCCGCGTCGTCGAGCGTCGCCGTGTACGTGCCGTCGTCGTTCGTCGTCTCCACCCGGCCGCCGCGCGCGTAGCTCGCGACGGTCAGCTGCCAGCCGCCCGTGTTGTTCTGCGTCATCGTGGCGTAGCCCGCCTGGCCGGTGGCGTCGGCGATCGCCTTGGCGTCCGCGCGCACCTCGTCCCAGGTGGTCGGCGGGTCGTCCGGGTCGAGGCCGGCCTGCTCGAACAGCGCCCGGTTGTAGTGCAGGCCGATGCCGTAGACCGACTTGGCCGGGATCGCGTACACCTTGCCGTCGGCGCCGGTGCCGGCCTCGAGGACGTTCGGGTTGAAGTCGTCCGCGTAGGGCAGCGCCTGGAACTGGGCGTCGATGTCGGCGAGCTGGCCGTTCTCGATCAGCGTCTTGCCGTCGGTGAACGGGATCTCGAAGACGTCCGGCAGAGTGCCGCCGGCGAGCTGGGCGGCGAACGTCGTCGCCTTCCACTCGTACTCCTCGGGCTGCACGTCGATGTCGGGGTTGGCGGCCTCGAACTGGGCGACCTGCTCGTCGAAGGCGTCGAACGCCTCCTGCTCCGAACCGGGCAGCAGCGACACGACGCGCAGGACGGTCTTACCGCCGGACGTGCCGTCGCCCTCGCCGGCGTCGTCGGAGCCGCTGCTGCACGCGGCGAGCAGGGTGAAGGACAGCGCGCCGGTCAGGGCGAGCGCCGTCGTGCGTGAGGACCTCATCGTCACTCCTCGGGTCGGGTGGTGCGGTGGGTGGGTGGGGTGGTCGGTGCCGCGCCGGGACGCGGTCAGGCCGGGACGGCGCGCAGCCAGGCGGCCGTGTCGGGGTCGAGCACGGCGCCGTCGACGGGGCCGCTGGCCAGCAGCACGCCGGCGTGCGGCGGCAGCGCGACCGGGCCGGCGGACAGGTTGACGACGCACAGCACGTCGCCGCGGGCGAACGCCAGCACGCCGGGGCCGGCGTCGAGCCAGCGCAGGTCGCCGTCGCCGAGGCCCGGCTCCGCGCGGCGCAGCGCGAGCGCGGCGCGGTACAGCCGGAGCATCGAGCCGGGGTCCGCCTCCTGGGCCGCGACCGTGCGCCCGGCCCAGTCGGCGGGCTGCGGGAGCCAGGGGGCGAGGGGCTCGGTGCCGGGGCCGGCGGGCCCGGCGGCCGAGAAGCCGTACGGCGGCCGGTCACCCGACCACGGCAGGGGCACCCGGCAGCCGTCCCGCCCGGGGTCGACCCCGCCGGACCGCTCGTGCATCGGGTCCTGCACCGCCTCGGGCGGCAGGTCCTCGACCTCGGGGAGCCCGAGCTCGTCGCCCTGGTACAGGTACAGCGACCCCGGCAGCGCGGCGGTGAGCAGCGCGGCCGCCCGGGCCCGGCGGGTGCCGAGGTCGAGGTCCGTCGGGGTGCCCGCGCGCTTCGCGGCGAACGCGAACGACGAGTCCGCCCGGCCGTACCGGGTGACCGGGCGGGTGACGTCGTGGTTCGACAGCACCCAGGTGGCCGGCGCGCCCACGCCCCGGTGCGCGGCCAGCGTGCGGTCGACCGACGCCCGGAGCGCGGCGGCGTCCCAGGGCTGGGCCATGACGTCGAAGTTGAACGCGGTGTGCATCTCGTCCGGCCGCAGGTAGGCGGCGAACCGCTCGGCGTCGTCCAACCACACCTCCCCGACCAGCACCCGGGTGCCTGCGTAGGAGTCGGCGACCTTGCGCCAGGCGCGGTAGACGTCGTGCAGCTCGTCGCGGTCGAGGTGCGGGTGCCCGCCGGGGACCGGGCTGCTGCCCGCGGCCGGGAGCTCCGGCAGCGCCGGGTCCTTGACCAGCAGCGCGGCCGAGTCGATCCGGATGCCGGCGACGCCGCGGTCGAACCAGAACCGCAGCACGTCCTCGTGCTCGGCCCAGACGTCCGGGTGCGTCCAGTTCAGGTCGGGCTGCTGCGCGGTGAACAGGTGGAGGTACCACTCCCCCGGCGTGCCGTCGGGGTTCGTCGTCCGGGTCCAGGTCTCGCCCCCGAAGCTCGACTCCCAGTGCGTGGGGATGCCCGCGCCGTCCGGCCCGGCCCCCGGGTGGAACCAGAACCGCTCGCGCTCCGGGGAGCCCGGGCCCGCGGCCAGCGCGGCACGGAACCACGGGTGCTGGTCCGAGACGTGGTTGGGGACGACGTCGACGATCGTCCGGATGCCGAGGTCCAGGGCCTCCGCGATCAGCGCCTCCGCCTCGGCGAGGGTGCCGAACGCGGGGTCGATCGCGCGGTAGTCGGCGACGTCGTAGCCGCCGTCGGCCATCGGCGACGCGTACCACGGGGTGAACCAGAGGGCGTCGACGCCGAGGTCCCGGAGGTACGGGAGCCGGCTGCGCACGCCCGCGAGGTCGCCGGTGCCGTCGCCGTCGCCGTCCGCGAACGAACGAACGTAGACCTCGTAGATCACGGCGTCCCGCCACCAGGTGGGGTCGTCGTTCGGGGGATGCACCACGGCGTGCCTCTGCTCTCGGCCGATCCGCGGTCGTCG
>NZ_DASQCJ010000048.1:0-7182 GCF_035634735.1 Cellulomonas sp. | reverse complement strand
TCGGCACCGGACCCGAGCCGGCGCCGGACCCGAGGCCGGCGCCCGACCCGCAGCCGGCGCCCGACCCCGGCCTCGAGACCGAGCCCGGCGCGGAGGGGCCCGCCGAGGGCGGGATCGCGGGCGCCGGAGCCGCGGACGCCGGGTCGGAGCGGGTTTCGGCGTCCGGCGACGCCGGCGCGCCGCCGGGAGCGCTCGCGAGCACGGGCGCCACGGTCGCGGGAGCGACCCTGCTCGCCTGCGCGCTCGCGGGGGCGGGCGCCGCGCTGGTGCACCGGAGCGCGCGACTGCGCCGCGACGCCTGACGCCCGGTCGCCGAGCGTGGGGTGGGGCGCGGAGGGCGGCCGGGTGCGGTCGCGGTCGCGCGGGTCAGGGGAGCGGGGCGGGCTCGTCCAGGGCGGCGGTGGGGGTGTCCGTCGGCGACGGCGCGGCGCCGTCGGTGGGGGTGATGGTGATCGTGATGGTGACGGTCGCCTCGTTGCCGAACTTCGCCGACGCGTAACCCGCCGCCGGGCCGATCAGCGCTGCGCCGACCAGCAGGGTCGCGAGGACGAGCCGGCCCCAGCGTCCGAGCAGCGGCGCCTCGCCGGCGTCCCGCCCCGCCGCGCCCGCCCCGGCGCCGGCCGCCGCGTCGCCCGGGACCGCCCCCGCCGTGGGGCGGCGGTCAGCCGAGGAGGAGCGCATCGTCGTGCCGCTCGCGCGCGGACGGCCGGCGCTCGCCGGCGGCCCGTCCCGCGCGCCGGTCGTCGAGCAGGGACAGCACCTCGAGTGCCGCCAGCGCCGCCAGCGGCGGCACCAGCATGACCGCCCGCCCCTGCGCCGAGCCCGCCCAGTCGAGCACCCAGCCCCAGCGCGGGTAGACGTCGAGGATGATGCCGCGGACCTGGCTGAGCGGGGTCGCGTTGGGGTCGGGCTCGGTGTTCGCGTCGCCCTTGGTGTAGATGTACGGCCGGGTCAGCGCCTCGCCCGTCTCGGGGTCGTAGGCCTGGACCATCCGGCCGGTCGCGGCGTCCTGCTGGAGCACCGGCAGGTTGCGCAGCGCGACGATCCGGTGGGTGACCAGCTGGTCGCCGCCGGCGGGCCAGAACGTGGCGACCTGCCCGACGCGCAGCTGCGAGGGGTCGTCGATCCGGCGCATGACCACGGCGTCGCCGGCGTCGAACGACCCCTGCTCCGGGCCGGACATGGACCCGGAGGTGACGATGAGCAGCCGCTGGCCGTTGGCCTGGAACCACAGGGGCACCGCGAGCGAGGTGGCGTAGGCGAGGCCGCAGACGACGATGACGGTCCACAGGGCCGTGCGCAGCGCGCGGCGGCCCCGGGACGGCGGGGTGGCGTGCCGCGGTCGCTCCGGGTGCGGTGCCCGGCGCTCGACCGCGGGGGCCGGCCTCCTGGTCATCTGCGTCTCAGCGCCTCCGGCGGGATCAGCGGTGCGGGTCGGTCGGGTCCTGCTCGGCCAGGAAGGTCAGCTGCAGGTCGGTGCTGGCCTCCTGGTACTCGTTGCCGATCTCCTGCGGGACCGACACGCGGACGCACAGCTCCTCGGCGGCGGAGGAGAACAGCGACCGGCCGACGGGCACGATCTCGGTGGCCGTCGCCGCCAGCCCGGGGCCGGACGACCCGATGGGCGTGGCGCCGGCGAGCCCGGTCGCGGTGCACTGCGCGGCGGGCACCGCGTACACGTCGAGCGACAGCGTCGCCGCGAGGCCCTTGGCGTCCGCGCTGGTGGCGGCGTACTGCACGCCGTAGACCAGGGCGAGCGAGCCGGCGTTGGTCACGGTCACGGGGCTGTAGACCTGGTCGCCGGGGGCGAGGTTCCCGGGCGGCAGCGTGAAGGCGGCGTCCTCGCCGGCCTCGATGTCCACCGAGCCCGTGATGATCCCGGAGCGGCCGGTGTCGTCGTTGTCCGTGAAGATCGCGGAGGTCACGAGCGACGTCATGCCGAGCGCGGCCATCCCGAGGATGCCGACGGTCGCCACCAGGCGGCGTCGCCGCGCCGGGTCCCGCCGCGGCGGCGGGGGCGTGATCATCTCGCGGAGCAGCTCGTCCATCCGGGTGGTCATCCTCACGGGTGATCGGAACGGGTGTTACCAGGGCCTATCGGACGAATGGTGACGCACCTTGAGCCGTTCTGCCCGTTTCTGGAGTGAAGTCATGTGACGGCGTGTCGCGAGGCGGGGTCACGCGGCAGGTCCTCGGGCCGCAACCGGTCCGGCGCGACGGCCGGGGAGTACAGGTAGCCCTGCGCCTGGTCGACCGTCAGGCGGCGCAGCAGCTCGGCGGTCGTGGTGTCCTCGACGCCCTCCGCGACCACCTGCAGGCCGAACGAGTGCGCCAGGTCGACCATCGCCTTGACGATCACCTCGGACCCCTCGCCGCCGCGGGTGGTCAGGTCGGCGACGAACAGCCGGTCGATCTTCAGGCCGTGCACCGGCAGATCGCGCAGCTGCGAGATCGACGTGTTGCCGATGCCGAAGTCGTCGATCGACACCCGGACGCCGACGTCGCCGAGCCGCTGCAGCACCGGGACGACGCGGGACGGGTCGCTGACCAGCGCGGTCTCCGTGATCTCGACCTCGAGCAGCGCGGGCGGGACCTCGTGCCGGGCCAGCAGGTCCTCGATGACCTCGACGACCGCGTGCGAGGTGACGTCGTGCGCGGACAGGTTCACGGCCACCGGGACGGGGTCGCCCTGCGCCTGCCAGGCGGCGAGCTGCGCGACGGCGACCCGCAGCGCGTACCGGGTGAGGTCGTGGATCAGGCCGGACTGCTCGGCGAGCGGCACGAACAGGTCGGGCGGCAGCATCCCGCGGGTGGGGTGCCGCCAGCGCATCAGGGCCTCGAGCCCGACGGTGCGGCCGGTGCGCAGGTCGATCTTCGGCTGGTAGTGCAGCTCCAGCTCGTCGTCGACGCCGAGCGCGCGGTGCAGGTCGCCGAGCAGCACGAGCCGGGCGGGGGAGGAGTCGTCCTCCTCCGGGGAGTACACGGAGACCCCGAGCCGGTGCGTCTTCGCGGTGTACATCGCGACGTCGGCCATCCGCATCAGCGAGGAGGCGTCGTCCGCGTGGTCGGGCAGGCAGGCGACGCCGATCGAGGTGTCCACGTGCAGGGCGAGGTCGCCGAGCATGAACGGCGGCACGAACAGCTGCCGGACCCGGCGGGCGGCGGCGTCCGCGTCGGCGACGGACCGGACGTCGGTGAGCACGATCGCGAACTCGTCGCCGCCGAGCCGCGCCACCATGTCCTGCTCGCGGAGCGCACCGCGCAGCCGCTGCGCGACCTGCTCCAGCAGCTCGTCCCCGCGGTCGTGGCCGAGCGAGTCGTTGATGTCCTTGAACCGGTCGACGTCGAGCAGCGCGAGGCCGACGATCGTGCCGGCCGCCTCCGCGTCGGCGATCGACCGCTCGAGCTTGTCGCCGAGCATCCGGCGGTTGGGCAGGCCGGTGAGCGAGTCGAGCAGCGCCAGCCGGGCGTTCTCCAGCGCCGAGGACTGGAGCCGGCGCGAGGCGTTCCAGACGGTGCGGAACAGCAGCAGCCAGAGCAGGGCGAGCCCCCCGGCGACCACGAGGGTGACGGTGCGGGTCGCGCTGGTGACGGCGTCGGTCGTGCCCTGGTAGTCGAGCATCACCTCGGCGGCGCCGACGACGACCCCCTCGTGCCGCACGGGGACGTACACGTCCAGCAGCGTCGACTCGGAGCCGCCGAACTCCTCGCCGCGGACCTCGGTGACCACCCGGGCGTCGGGCTCGCGCTGCCGCACCGCGGCGTCCAGCCGGTCGCCGTCGGGGAACCCGGTGGCGTCGGCCTGCGAGTCGTAGAGCAGCGTCGAGTCGACGGTCCACAGCCGCAGCCGGCGCAGCTCGCGGAACCCGGCGACCTGCTCCGAGACGGCGGCGGCCTGCTCCGGGGAGAGCACGCCGATCGTGAACGCCTCCTCGGGCACGGAGGCCGAGGCGTACGACTCGATGCTGCGGGCGAGCGCGATGCCGTCGCGCTGGGCCTGGTCCCGCATGACGTTGCCGGTGACCCACACGAGCGCGACGCCGAGCGCGAGCATGGCGAGGACGCTGACGACGGCGAAGTACCGGGTCAGGGGCCAGCGCCGGGTCGGGGTGGGCAGCTCAGCCTCGAATGCTCGGAGGGTCGCGCCGGCGCGGGTCCGCACCGGTCTCGGGGCGAGGGTAAGGGGCCGCTGCCGGAAATGGCGAGAAGATCCGTGTTGTGGCGGTACGTCGGATTCGCCCGAGCGCCGGGGCACCGGGTGAGAACCGCGCGCGACACGGCTCCCCACCCGTTCGGATCACGTGCGCGGCCCCGGCCGCGGGGTAACGTCGGGCCGCCCACGCCCCCCTACCCGCGGACGGACCTGCCTGCATGCACGAGCTCGCGCTCTGCTCGGTCGAGCACGACGGCCACGCCGTCCTCAGCGGCTACGTCCGCACCTTCGAGGACGGCGTGCTCTGGGCGGGGTTCGAGGGCATCGTGCGCGGGGTCGCCGAGGGCGACGTCTACCTGCTCCGGGTGCTCGACGACGCCCGGGGCGAGTGCGTCTACCAGGGCGAGGTCGCGCGCATCACGGCGGACACCGTCGCGTTCGTCGGGGTCGAGCTGCTGTCCACGCTGCAGAAGCGCGCGGTCGCGCGGGTCGCGGTGCACGTCGAGGTGCAGGGGTTCGCGCGCCTCGCCGCGGTGCCGGACGGGGACGCGCACGAGCACGGCCACGAGCACGACCCGGACGCCGGGCCGGCGGCCGGCGCGGTCGACGCGGAGGCCGACGAGGTCCCGTTCGTGTTCACCGTCCTCGACGTCTCCGCGCACGGGATGCGTATGATGAGCCAGACCGAGCTGCCCGTGGGCAGCGAGGTGAGGTTCGTCTTCCCCGAGCTGTCCGCCGCGTTCTGGCTGCAGGCGGTCGTCGTCCGTGCCCAGCCCTCGCGCTCCGGGACGCACTACGGCTGCCGGTTCGTGGAGACCTCCACCCGGGAGACGGACGAGCTGTTCTCCTACGTCCTGCGCACGCAGGGCGCCCTGCGCCGCCAGCAGAAGCTCGCCTGACCGAGCCGCCGGCGCCGGTCGCCGCCCCGCGCGCAGCGGCCGCGGACCCCCGACCACCGCCGGAAAGGCGCCCCTTCATGCCTCGCTTCACCGACCTCGGTGTGCCCGCCTCCCTCGCGCAGTCCCTCGCGCAGCGCGGGATCACCGACCCGTTCCCGATCCAGACCGCCACGCTGCCCGACACGCTCGCCGGGCGCGACGTGCTCGGCCGCGGCCGCACCGGCTCCGGCAAGACCCTGGCGTTCTCGCTGCCGGTCGTCACCCGCCTCGCCGACTCGAAGGCGCAGCGCGCCAAGGCCCGCCCCCGCGCGCTGATCCTCGCGCCGACCCGCGAGCTCGCCACCCAGATCCACGCCACCATCGAGCCGCTGGCGGCCACCGCCGGCCTGTCGTCGACCACCGTGTTCGGCGGCGTCGCGCAGAGCCGCCAGGTCAGCGCCCTCAACGGCGGCATCGACGTGCTCGTCGCCTGCCCCGGCCGGCTCGAGGACCTCATCAAGCAGGGCCTGTGCTCGCTCGACGCGGTGGAGATCACCGTGCTCGACGAGGCGGACCACATGGCCGACCTCGGCTTCCTGCCCGTGGTGAAGCGCCTGCTCGACAAGACCCCGCGCGGCGGCCAGCGCCTGCTGTTCTCGGCGACGCTGGACAACGGCGTGGACACCCTGGTCAAGCGGTACCTCGACCGGCCGACGACGCACTCGGTCGACCCCGAGGTCGCGCCGGTGTCGACGATGACGCACCACGTGCTCGCGGTCGCCGACGCCGACGCGAAGAAGGAGGTCGTCCGCGAGCTCGCCTCCGGCACCGGCCGCCGCGTGCTGTTCACCCGCACCAAGCACCAGGCGAAGAAGCTCGCCAAGCAGCTCACCCAGGACGGCATCCCGGCCGTCGACCTGCAGGGCAACCTCGGCCAGGGCGCGCGCGAGCGCAACCTCGCGGCGTTCACCTCGGGCGAGGTCAAGGTCCTGGTCGCGACCGACATCGCGGCGCGCGGCATCCACGTCGACGACGTCGAGCTCGTCGTGCACGTCGACCCGCCGGCCGAGCACAAGGCGTACCTGCACCGCTCCGGCCGCACGGCCCGCGCGGGCTCCGGCGGCGACGTCGTCACCGTGCAGCTCCCCGAGCAGGCCGGCGACGTCCGGGACCTCACCCGCAAGGCCAAGATCACCGTGACCCCGCAGCGCGTCGCGCCGGGCTCGCCGGTGATCGCGGCGCTGGTCGGCGAGGTCGCGGCGCACGTGGCGCCCGCGCCCGCGGCGGCGCCCGCGCAGCCGTCCCGGTCGCGCGGCGGCTCGGGTTCCGGCGGTGCCGGCGCGTCCGGCGGCCGCGGTCGTCGCGGCGGCGGCGCGGGCTCGCGTCCGGCGGCGGCGGGCTCGCGGCCCGCGGCGGGCTCCCGGACCGCGGCCGAGGGCGGCCAGCGCTCAGGTCGCGGGGCGGGCGCCCCGGCCGGTCGCGGCACGGGTGCCCCGTCCGGCGGCGGCCGCCCGGCGCGCCAGGGCGGCGGGTCCTCCGCGCCCGCGGCCGGCGGCCGGGGCCGGTCCGACCGCGGGCGCGGCGTGCCCGTGCTCGGCGGCTCGATGGTCGCGTGGACCTCGGGCGGCGACGCGCCGTCCGGCGGCTCGGTCGGCGCCCGGACCGGCGCGGCCCCCGGGGGCGCGCGCTCGGGCGGCGCGGGCCGGTCCCGTGGCGCGGGCCAGGGTGCCGGCGGCGACGGCCAGGGCGGCGCCCGGCGTCGCCGCGGCGGCCGCGGCCGCTCGGGCGGCGGCGCGCAGCAGTAGCCCGCGGCGCGGCCTCGCGCTGACCGGCCGTGCCCTCGCCCGCGAGGTCGTCACAACCGGCTGAGGTCGGTACTCCCGAGTGACGACCTCACGCGGATGTGACGACCTCACGACCCGCACCCCCGCGCACCGCCCGCGACCGGCCCCGATCGCGGGCGGTCGCGCGTCCGGGCACCGTACGAGGAACACCGCGTCCCGCATCCGTGTTCTGCTGCCGGCGGACCAGCCCCGGCCGCACCGGGCGGGGCGTCCGCGCCGGCGAGAGGAGCACCGCGATGGCGGAGAAGACCTACGAGGTCACCAAGGACGAGTCGCAGTGGCGGGTCGAGCTGAACCCCGCCGAGTT
>NZ_DASQCJ010000047.1:0-2152 GCF_035634735.1 Cellulomonas sp. | reverse complement strand
GGCCCGGGTGCGCCGCGCGGCGAGGTCCACCACCGCGGCGACCAGCGCCCCGTTGACCACGTACAGCGCGAGCGCGAGGGCGTGCACGGGCTCGCTGACGGTGACGGCGTGCGTCGGCGCCACGAACAGGTAGTTCAGCGTCAGGCCGGACAGCAGCGCGGTGAGCAGCGCCGGCCACAGCCCGCCGACGAGCGCGATCACCACGACGAGCAGCTGGTACGCGAGCACGTCGCTGGCGAGCGAGTCGACGCTCTTCGCGGTCACCAGCCACCACGTCAGCAGCGGGCCCAGGAGCACGCAGAGCGCGAACCCGAGCAGCCGCCGCCGCACCGTGAGCGCGCCCGTCACCCGCGGCAGCGGCAGCCGGGCGCCGGCCGCGGCGGCGTGGTTGACGATGTGCACGTCGATCGGACCGGCCTGCCGGATGACCGTGGCGCCGATCCCCGGGCCGGTGAGCGCGGCCTTGAGCCAGCCGCGCCGGCTGAGCCCGATGACGAGCTGGGTCGCGTCCTGCGCGCGAGCGAACTCGACCAGCGCGGTCGGCACGTCCTCCCCCACCACCTGGTGGTAGGTGCCGCCGAGCTGCTCGGCCAGCGCGGCCTGGGCCGCGAGCGCCCCGGGGTCGGTGTCCCGCAGGCCGGTCTGGGCGCTGACGTGCACCGCGAGCAGCTCGCCGCCGGACGACCGCGCCGCGATCCGGGCGCCGCGGCGCAGCAGCGTCTCCCCCTCCGGCCCGCCGGTCAGGGCGACGACGACGCGCTCGCGCGCCTCCCACGGCGCCTCGATCGCGTGCTCGGCGCGGTAGGAGCGCAGGGCGGAGTCGACCTCGTCGGCGAGCCACAGCAGCGCGAGCTCGCGCAGCGCCGTGAGGTTGCCGAGCCGGAAGTAGTTCGACAGCGCCGCGTCGACGCGCTCCGCCGGGTAGACGTTGCCCTCGGCCAGCCGGTCGCGCAGGGACTGCGGGGCGAGGTCGACGAGCTCGATCTGGTCCGCGGCACGGAGCACCGCGTCCGGGACGGTCTCGCGCTGCGGGACGCCGGTGATCGTGCGGACGACGTCGTTGAGCGACGCGATGTGCTGGATGTTCACGGTGGTCAGCACGTCGATCCCCGCGTCCAGCAGCGCCGTCACGTCCTGCCAGCGCTTGTCGTGCCGCGAGCCGGGGGCGTTGGTGTGCGCGTACTCGTCGACGAGCGCGACCTGGGGACGCCGGGCGAGCACCGCGTCGAGGTCGAGCTCGGTCAGCGCGATCCCGCGGTGCTCGACGCGGGCGCGCGGCACGACCTCCAGGCCCTCGACGAGCGCGGCCGTGGCGGCGCGGCCGTGGGTCTCGACGACGGCGACGACGACGTCCCTGCCGTCGGCGCGCAGGTCGCGGCCCGCCTCGAGCATGGCGTAGGTCTTGCCCACGCCGGGCGCCGCCCCGAGCAGCACGCGCAGCCGGCCCCGGGTCATCCGCTCATCCCTCCTGGTCGTCGAGGGCGAGGTCCGGGACCTCGCGGCGGTGGCCGCGCATCCCGGGGTGCTCCAGGTCCCTGCCGCGATCGTAGCCCCGGCGGGTGCGGTGACCTGCGGGTGGGCAGGGACGGTGGGCGCGGCCCCGGCGCGGACGGGCGGCACCGGTCGCGCCGGTGGCACCGGTGGCACCGGTCGGGCCGGCGGCACCGGGCCGGCCGCCCGCGGCGCGCTGCGACCGCGCGCCGCGGGCGGCGGGTCACGGCGCGGGCCAGCCGTCGTCGGCCGCCGTGGCGTCGAGCGCCCGCCGCAGCCGGACCCGGTGCACCGCGACGGCCACCCCGCCGGCGACCAGCAGCAGCACCGTTCCGCCGGCGAGCGCCACGTCCGCGCCCGTGACCGCGAGCGGCTGCTCCGGCTCGGGCACGGACGGCGGGGCCGGCGGTGGCGCGGCGACCGTCAGGGTCTCGGCCGGGTCGCCGCACTCGCCCGTCGACAGCGGCTCGCCGTCGGCGGTCGTCGTGCGCTCGACGTACCCGTAGGTGCCGGGCGCGGTCGTCGGGTACCGGCCGGTGACGTACTCCCCCGCGCCGCGGGTCAGCGGGATCGGGTCGGACGACCAGACCGGCTCGGCGCAGTCGAGCGCCTCGCCCTCCGGGGCGTGGAACAGGTCGACGACCGTGGTCGCCCCCGCCGG
>NZ_DASQCJ010000046.1:0-25839 GCF_035634735.1 Cellulomonas sp. | reverse complement strand
GACGGGCTGGCGCGTGCCGTCGAGCAGCTCGCGGGCGCCGTCGTGCCGGCGTCCGCCCTGGAGTCGCTCGTGCTGCCCGCCCGCGTGCCGGACTACAGCCCGGCGCTGCTGGACGAGCTCACCGCGTCCGGCGAGGTGCTGTGGGCCGGGCACGGGACGCTGCCCGGCAAGGACGGCCTGGTGAGCCTGCACCTGGCGGCGACCGCCGACCTGACGCTGCCGCTGCTCACCCCGCCGGGCGCCGAGCCGACGCCCGCGCCCGAGCACCTGGACACGCCGCTGCACCGCGCGCTGGTCGAGGCGCTGCGGGGCGGCGGGGCGTACTTCGTCGGCGCGCTGGGGTCCCGGGTCGCCGAGGCGCTGCCCGAGTCGCCGCCGTCGCAGGCCGCGCTGGTGGACGCGCTGTGGGACCTGGTGTGGGCGGGCCTCGTCACGAACGACGGGCTCGCGCCGCTGCGTGCGCGGCTGGCGGGCGGGAGGACCACGCACAAGACGACCGCCTCCGCGCCGCCGTCGCGGGCGCGGCAGCTCACGATGGGCGGCGGCCGGTTCGGCGGGCGGCCGAGCCTGCGCGGCAGCGGGGTGGGGCTCCGGTCCGCGGGGCTCGCCGGCGGCGGGCTGGGCGGGCTAGGCGGCGGGCTCGCGACCTCCGGCGGAGAGGCCGGCGGCCGGTGGTCGATCCTGCCGTCCCGCGAGCAGGACCCCACCCGTCGCGCGCACGCCCTGGCGGCGCAGCTGCTCGACCGGCACGGCGTGCTCACCCGCGCGGTCGCGCCCGCCGAGGGCGTCGCCGGGCAGTTCGCCCCGGTCTACCGGGTGCTCGCGGCGCTCGAGCAGCAGGGCCAGGTCCGGCGCGGGTACTTCGTGGAGCACCTCGGCGGCTCCCAGTTCGCGCTGCCCGGGGCCGTCGACCAGCTGCGCGCGGAGGCCCGGCAGATCGAGCGGATCGCGGAGCAGTCCGTGCCCGCCGACGCCGACCGCTCCGTCGTGCTGCTCGCCGCGACCGACCCCGCCAACCCGTACGGCGCCGCGCTCGCGTGGCCGGTCCGCGCCGACGCCCCCACCGGGCACCGGCCGGGGCGCAAGGCGGGCGCCGTGGTGGTGCTGGTCGACGGGGTGCTCGCGCTGTACCTGGAGCGCGGCGGGCGCACGGTGCTGACCTTCACCGAGGACGAGACCGCGCTCCGGCTGGCGACCGCGCGGCTCGCCGACACGGTGCGCGAGGGGCGGCTCGGCCGGATCACGCTCGTGCGCGCCGACGGCGAGGAGCTGCTGACCGGGGGGCTGGAGTCGACCGCGCTGGGCCGGGCGCTGGCGTTGGCGGACTTCGCGCCGACGCCACGCGGCATCCGGCTGCGGAGCGCGCGGTGAGGCGGTCCGGCCCGGTGGGAGGCCCGCGGCGGCGCCCGTGCCCGGCCGGGGCGGTGACCCCGCGTGCCTGAGGGCGACATCCTCGCCCGCACGGCCCGGCGGCTGGACGAGGCCCTGGCCGGGCGGGTCCTGGTGCGCAGCGACCTGCGCTGGCCCACCGCCGCCACCGTCGACCTGGTCGGCCGCACCGTCCTCGGCACGAAGCCGTACGGCAAGCACCTGCTCACCCGGTTCGACGACGGCCGCACGCTGCACACCCACCTGCGGATGGACGGCTCCTGGCGGATCGCCCGCACCGGCTCCCCCGGCGCCCGGGCGGGCGCGCCGCACGTCCGCGCCGTGCTCGCCAACGAGACCTGGACCGCGGTCGGCGAGCTGATCGGGATGCTCGACGTCGTGCCCACCCGCGACGAGCACACGCTGATCGGCCACCTCGGCCCGGACCTGCTCGCCGACGACTTCGAGACCGCCGGGATCCCCGAGGTGCTGCGCCGGTGGGCCGCCCGCGGGTCGACGCCCGTGTGCGAGGTGCTGCTCGACCAGACCGTCGTCGCCGGCATCGGCACCATCTACATGGCCGACTCGCTGTTCCTCGAGAAGATCTGGCCGTGGACCCCCGCCGACGAGGTCGCGGACCCGGTCCGGCTGCTCCGGGTGGCCCGCGCGATCATGCAGCGCTCGGTCGGGTCCTCCTCGCCGTCGACCACCGGGGAGGTGTACCGCGGGCGGGAGACCTGGGTGCACGGGCGGCTGAAGGAGCCGTGCCGGCGGTGCGGGGCCCCGGTGCGGCGCGGGCTCGCGGGCCACCCGCCGACGGAGCGGCCGGCGTACTTCTGCGGCGTCTGCCAGCGCCCGCCCGCCCCGGCGCCTCCGGCACCCTGACGCACCCACCCCGACCGTGCCTGCCCCGGCCCACCCCCGGAGCACCCCGACTGGAAACCAGTGGAGCGTTCTGCCCGACACGCACCGGCGTGTCGGGCAGGACGCTCCACTCGAGCCCACCTGCCCGGCCCCGGACGCGACGACGCCCAGTCTCCCGCCGAGCGAAGGGCGGGACGACCGGGCGTCGTCGGTGTCTGGGGTGGGTGTCCCCCGCGGTCAGCCGACCGGGGTGAGCTCCGGGCGTCGGCGCCAGGTGCTGTCCTGACCGGCCAGGGCCGAAGCCAGGTCGACCGGGACGGTGTCGGGGATCAGCAGACCCTCGGCGACGGCGATGCGGTCGCTCACCTCGCGCAGCACGAGCGACATGGGCACGTCGAGCGCCTCGCAGATGCTCGCGAGCAGCTCCGACGACGCCTCCTTCTGACCCCGCTCGACCTCGCTGAGGTACCCCAGCGACACCCGGGCGGCGGAGGACACCTCGCGCAGGGTGCGTCCCTGCCGCTGGCGGGCATCCCGCAGCACGTCACCGATCTCTCGGCGCAACACGACCATCTGGCGTCCCCCTCTCATGTCCCGATCCTGCTCCTGCCGCGCCGTCTGCTGACCCGCAGCAGCGGGCCGGACGACGGCGGCACCCTTGTGGCCCCGCGTGGGGAGGCTCCCACCGTACAGTGCGCTCCCCTGACGGGCAGCGCCGGGACGGCTGGTGGGCCTGGTGTTGATCACGATCTGCACAACGCCTGCACGACCCCGCGTGTTCCCGGGGGTCAGGCGGCGCCGGCGGGGCCCACCGCGGACAGCGCCTCCCCGAGCACCGCGACGCAGGTGGCGGCCCGGACGGTCGCGCGGTCGCCGCCCAGGTCGAGCGTCCGGACGACCGTGCGCTCGGGCGTCGCCACCGCGACGTGCACCGTCCCGGGTGAAAACCCGTCCTGGGGATCCGGGCCGGCGACGCCGGTGGTCGCGAGGCCGACGTCGGCGTCGAGCACGCCGCGCACCCCCTCGGCCATCTGCCGGGCCACCTCGGGGTGCACGGCGCCGTGCTCCGCGAGCAGGCCGGGGTCGACGCCGAGGACCGAACCCTTGACGTCGGTGGCGTACGCGACGACGCCGCCGCGCAGCGACCGGGAGGCGCCGGGGACGTCGACCAGGGTGGCGGCGAGCTGGCCGCCGGTGAGCGACTCGGCGGTCGCGACGGTCCAGCCGCGGTCGCGCAGGGCGGCGAGCAGGGCCTCGGCGGCCTCGCGCGCGCCGGGCGACGTCATCGCGCCGGGTCGCCGTGCGCGGACGTCGTCCCGGTCGCGGCCGCGTGCCGGGTCGCGTCGGTGACGCCGCCCGCGACGTGCTCCCGGTGCACCCGCACGGCGGTCCGCACGTAGTCGGCGCCGGTGACGAGGGTGACCACGACCGCCGCGCCCATGAGGACGCTCGCGACCACGAGGACGGCGGTCGGCAGCTCGGACAGCGGCAGCAGGAACAGCCCGACGGCGACCGACTGCAGCACCGTCTTGATCTTGCCGCCGCGGGACGCGGGCAGCACCAGGTACCGCAGCAGGAAGAACCGCATCACGGTGATGCCGATCTCCCGGACCAGGATCGCGCCGGTGACCCACCAGCTGAGGTCGCCGATCCAGGACAGCCCGACCAGCGCGGTGCCGATGAGGGCCTTGTCGGCGATCGGGTCGAGCAGCTTGCCGAGGTCCGTGACCAGGCCGAGCCGCCGGGCCAGGTAGCCGTCGAGCCGGTCGGTCGCGGCGGCCAGCGCGAAGATCCCGGCGCTCACCCAGCGCCACCGCGGGTCGTCCCCGCCGTCGACCAGCAGGGCCCAGGCGAAGAACGGCACGACGGCGATGCGCAGCACCGTCACGACGTTGGCGACGTTCATCGGCGAAGGGCGGCTCACCCCGACAGCCTACGGGCAGCGGGCGCGCGCGACGGCCCGGACGGCGCGTCCGGCCCCGGCGCGCCGGGGTCCCGCACGGGTGTCAGCGCAGGTCGTCGGCGTCGTCGTAGTAGTCGACGGCCTCGGGCGGCTCGCCGGGCATCCGGCCCTCGGGCGCGGCGTACCGGTCCTCGCCCGCGGCGTCGCCGGCGGACGGGCCCGACCCGCCCGGCTCCGGCTCGCCGCGGAGCATCGCCAGAGTCCCCGGGAGGTCGTCCGGCTGCACGAGGACCTCGCGCGCCTTCGACCCCTCGGACGGGCCGACGATCTCGCGGGACTCGAGCAGGTCCATCAGGCGGCCGGCCTTGGCGAACCCGACCCGCAGCTTGCGCTGCAGCATCGAGGTCGAGCCGAACTGCGAGGTGACGACGAGCTCGGCGGCCTGCAGCAGCAGGTCGAGGTCGTCGCCGATGTCCTCGTCCACCTGCTTCTTGGCCGCGGTGACCGTGACGTCCTCGCGGTAGACCGGCTTCAGCTGCTGCTTCACGTGCGCGACGACGGCGTGGATCTCGGACTCGGAGACCCAGGCGCCCTGGGTGCGCATCGGCTTCGCGGCACCCATCGGCAGGAACAGCGCGTCGCCCTGGCCGATCAGCTTCTCGGCGCCGGGCTGGTCGAGCACGACGCGGGAGTCGGTGAGCGACGACGTGGCGAACGCCAGCCGGGACGGCACGTTGGCCTTGATCAGGCCGGTGACGACGTCGACCGACGGGCGCTGCGTCGCGAGCACCAGGTGGATGCCGGCGGCGCGGGCGAGCTGCGTGATGCGCTGGATCGACGCCTCGACGTCGCGCGGGGCGACCATCATGAGGTCGGCGAGCTCGTCGACGATCACCAGCAGGTACGGGTAGGGCGCGATCTTCCGCTCGGACCCTGGCAGCGGCTTCACCTTGCCGGCCTTCACCGCCACGTTGAAGTCGTCGATGTGCTTGAACCCGAACATCGCGAGGTCGTCGTACCGCGCCTCCATCTCCCGCACCACCCACTCGAGGGCCTCGGCGGCCTTCTTGGGGTTGGTGATGATCGGGGTGATGAGGTGCGGGATGCCCTCGTAGACCGTGAGCTCGACGCGCTTCGGGTCGACCAGCACCATGCGGACCTGGTCGGGCGTCGACCGCATGAGGATCGACACGATCATGGAGTTCACGAAGGACGACTTGCCGGCACCCGTCGCACCGGCGACGAGCATGTGCGGCATCTTCGCCAGGTTCGCCGTGACGTAGCCGCCCTCGACGTCCTTGCCGACGCCGATCACCATCGGGTGCTCGGAGCGGCGGGCCGCGCTCGACCGCAGCACGTCGCCGAGGGAGACCGTCTCGCGGTCGGTGTTCGGGATCTCGATGCCGATGGCCGACTTGCCGGGGATCGGCGACAGGATGCGCACGTCCGCCGACGCCACGGCGTAGGCGATGTTCTTGCTCAGGGCGGTGACGCGCTCGACCTTGACGCCCTTGCCGAGCTCGACCTCGTACCGGGTCACGGTCGGGCCGCGGGTGAAGCCGGTGACCTGGGCGTCGATCTCGAAGTTCTCCAGCACGCCGGTCAGCGCCTCGACCACGCGGTCGTTCGCGGCCGAGCGCACCTTGTGCGGGGCGCCCTTCGCGAGCGCGCTCTCGTCCGGGAGCGTGTAGAGCACGTCGCCGCCGAGCATGGGCTGCTCGCCGCGCGGCACGCCGGTGGTCGGCGGGGCCACGGGGTCCGGCCGGGGCGCCGGGGCGGCGGCCGCGGCGGAGGCGGCGCCGACCGCCGTCACCGCCTGGGTCGGGGCGGTGCTCGGCTCGACCACGTCCTCGTCGGCGCCCTCGGCCTCGAGGAGCGCCGTCGCGTCCTCCTCCTCGCGGCGCTTGCGCTCGACGTACGCGGCGCGCTCGAAGGCCTCGTCGCCCGCGTACTCGTCGAGCAGGTCGGGGTCGTCCGGGTCCGCCGCGGCGCGCTTCTTCAGCCGGTCGACGAGCTTCCGGCGGGACTGCTTGGCCGGGGGCTCCTCGATCGCGGTGTGCCCGGCGTTGATCACCAGCGGGGCGTCGTCGTCCTCGACCTCGTCCTCGCGGTGGTTGCCGGTCAGCCGGTCGTAGAGCCCGCGCAGGCGGGGGCCGATCTGGTTCACGGGCGTCGCGGTCACGACCAGCA
This sequence comes from Cellulomonas sp., assembly GCF_035634735.1. Lineage (GTDB taxonomy): Bacteria > Actinomycetota > Actinomycetes > Actinomycetales > Cellulomonadaceae > Cellulomonas. Next base: position 19,514 of record NZ_DASQCJ010000046.1, on the reverse strand, counting down.
CGCCGAAGAACGCCAGCAGCACGAGCAGCGGCACGGTCGCCCAGACGGTCACCAGGCTGACCAGCGGCGTGCCGACCAGGTAGCCGACGATTCCGCCCGCGTCCCGGACCGCCTCGAAGCCGCCGGACGGCGCGGGCAGGTCCTGCTGCACGTGCACCAGGCCGCACGCCGCGAGGGTGATCGCGGTGACGCCGATGCCGATGCGGGAGTTCGCCTGGTTCCGGTCGGGGTGCCGCATCAGCCGGATCGCGATGCCGACCAGCGCGACCGGGACCGCCACGGCGACCCGGCCGAACGTGCCGGCGACCACCACGTGCACGGCGTCGCCCGCCATGCCGTCCAGGCCCCACCACTCGCGCGCGGCGACCACGATCGCCAGGGCGATGAGGAAGAACGCGGCGCCGTCGCGGCGCAGCGCGGGGTCGAGGTCGCGCGCGCCGTGGCCCACCCGGCGGGCGGCGCCGCCGACGACGTGGGCGGCGCCCATCCAGATGCCGCGGACGATCCGGACCGGCAGCGCGGGGCGCGGCGGCGGGGGCGGGGCGGCGTTCTTCGCGGAGCCGCGGGAGCCGGAGCCGGACGCGCGCGCCGCCGGTGCCGCGGTGCGGGCGCGCGTCGACGGCGCAGCCGCACGGGTGGCGGTGGAGGACGGACGGGCGGCCATGATCCTCACGGTAGCCGCCCGGGGCCTGCCCGGCCGGGAGCCCGCGCCGGTGGGGTGCGTGTCGGTGACGGGCGACACAGCCGTCCGACGGCGTCCGCACCGGTCCGCGCCGGCGTGCGGGCGCGCCCGGGTCGCGGCGGCTGTCGGTGCCGGGTGGGACGCTCGGGGCATGGAGCACGTCAGCGCCGACCAGGTCCGCCGGTACCGGGTGCGCGCGCAGCAGCTCGACCGGGAGCCCGACGCGGGCCGGGCCGGCACGGACGCCGCGGTGCTCGACGCCGGCGTCCAGGACACCGGGCCGGACGGTGCCCTGTGGGCGCTGGCGGTCCGCGGGGTGCCCGCCCGGGCGGGCGCGTGGCCGGACGACCTGGCGCTGGTGTGGAGCGTCCGCGGCGCCCCGCACGCCTACCGCCGCGGCGACCTGCCCGCGGTGCAGCGCGCGCTCCGGCCGTACTCCGACGCCGACGCGGGCAGGCGGATCTACGACGCCGCGAAGCCGCTGCGGGCCGCGGGCATCCGGCCGGTCGACGCCCTCGCGCACGTCGCGAGGACGATGCACGCGGTCGTCGGCGAGCCGACCCCGAAGGGCGAGCTCTCGACGCGCATGACCGCCGAGCTCGACGAGCCGTACCTCCGCTGGTGCCGGCCCTGCGGCGCGACGCACATGTTCGAGATGCCGTTCCGGCTCGGGGCGCTGCACGCCGGTCTGGAGCTGGAGCCGGGCACCTCTCCCCCGGTGCTGCGCCGGTCGCCGGGGTTCCCGCCCGCGCAGGTGGGGGCGGTCGACCGGGGCGGGGACGGGGCGGGCGCCGCCGACGACGCGCCGGACGAGGCGGCGCACGACCTGGTCCGCGGCGTGCTGCACCTGCTCGGCCCGGCGACCCCGAAGGACGTCGCCGCGTTCCTCGACGCGCCGGTGGCCGACGTGAAGCGGCGCTGGCCCGCCGACGCGGTCCCCGTCGACGTCGAGGGCGTCACGGCGTCGGTGCTGGCGGACGACCTGCCCGCGCTGCTCGGCACCGGGACCGGGGACGGCGAGCGGGTGGTCCGGCTGCTCGGCCCCCACGACCTGTTCCTCCAGGCTCGCGACCGGCACGTCCTGGTCCCCGACCCGGCCCGGGCGACGGCGCTGTGGCCGGTGCTCGGCCGCCCCGGCGCGGTGCTGGCCGACGGCGAGGTGGTGGGCACCTGGCGCCCGCGCGCCCGGGGCCGGCGCCTGGCGCTCGAGCTCGACCCGTGGCTGCCGTGGGACGCCGCCCTGGAGCGCGCCGTCGCGGAGCAGCACGAGCGCCTGGCCGCCTTCCGGGGCGCCGACCCCGCCTGACCGCGCCGCCCGGGACGCGGACGGCCCGGGCGCACGCACCCCGCGGGGTCGCGCGCCCGGGCCGTCCGGTGCCGGCAGCCGGGGCCGGGTCAGGCCTCCACGACCACCGGGATGATCATCGGCCGCCGGCGCAGGCGGTTGGACGCCCAGCGCCCGACCACGCGCCGCACGACCTGCTGCAGCTGCTGGGTGTCGACCGCCCCGCCGCGCGCCGCGTCCTCGAGGGCCGCGGTGACGTCCGGCAGGATCGCGTCGAACACCTTGTCGTCCTCGGCCACGCCGCGGGCGAGGATCTGCGGCTTGCCGAGCACCTTGCCGTCGGTCGAGCTCATCACCGCGAAGATCGAGATGAAGCCCTCGTCGCCGAGGATCCGGCGGTCCTTGAGGTCGGCCTCGGTGATGCCGCCGACCGACGAGCCGTCGACGAACACGTACCCGCAGGGCACGGCGCCGACGACCGAGGCCCGGCCGTCGACCAGGTCCACGACCACGCCGTCCTCGGCCAGCACCACGCGGTCGGCCGGGACGCCGGACTTCACGGCCAGCGCGCCGTTCGCGACCAGGTGCCGGACCTCGCCGTGCACCGGCATGACGTTGCGCGGCCGCAGGATGTTGTAGCAGTACAGGAGCTCGCCGGCGCTGGCGTGGCCGGAGACGTGCACCTTGGCGTTGCCGCCGTGCACGACGCGCGCGCCGAGCCGGGTGAGGCCGTTGATGACGCGGTACACCGCGTTCTCGTTCCCGGGGATCAGCGACGACGCGAGGATGACGGTGTCGCCGGGGCCGACCGAGATCTTGTGGTCGTTGTTGGCGATCCGGGACAGCGCGGCCATCGGCTCGCCCTGCGACCCGGTGCACATGAGCACGAGCTCGTCGTCGCGCACGTCGTCGAGGCGCTTGGCGTCGACCAGCACGCCGTCCGGCACCTTGAGGTAGCCGAGCTCGGCGGCGATCGTCATGTTGCGGATCATCGAGCGGCCGACCAGGGCGACCTTGCGCTCGTGCGCGGCGGCGGCGTCCAGCACCTGCTGCACGCGGTGCACGTGCGAGGAGAAGGACGCGACGACGATCTTGCGCGCGGAGGTGGCGAACACGTTGTCCAGCACCGGGCCGATCTCGCGCTCGGGGCTGACGAAGCCCGGGACCTCGGCGTTGGTGGAGTCGACCATGAACAGGTCGACGCCCTTCTCCCCCAGCCGCGCGAACGCGCGCAGGTCGGTGATCCGGCCGTCCAGCGGGAGCTGGTCCATCTTGAAGTCGCCGGTGTGCAGCACGGTGCCGGCGCCGGTGGTGACCGCGACGGCCAGCGCGTCCGGGATCGAGTGGTTGACCGCGACGAACTCGCAGGAGAACGCGCCGATCTGCTCGGTCTGCCCCTCCTTGACCGCGTGGGTCAGCGGGGTGATCCGGTGCTCCTTGAGCTTGGCCTCGACGAACGCGAGGGTCAGCTGCGAGCCGATCAGCGGGATGTCCTGGCGCAGGCGCAGCAGGTACGGCACGGCGCCGATGTGGTCCTCGTGCCCGTGGGTGAGCACGATGCCGTCGACGTCGTCCATCCGGTCGGCGATGTAGCCGAAGTCCGGCAGGATCAGGTCGACGCCGGGCTGGTGGTCCTCGGGGAACAGGACGCCGCAGTCGATGATGAGCAGGCGGCCGCCGTACTCGAGGACGGCCATGTTGCGGCCGACCTCGCCGAGGCCGCCGAGGGCCACGATGCGCAGGCCCCCTTCGGGCAGGGCGGGCGGCAGGGCGAGGTCGGGGTGCGGGTGGGACATGCTTCTCCTGGTTCAGGCGGACAGGACGCCGGCGATGCCCGCGGCAGCAAGGCCCGCGCGCACCGCCTCGACGTCCTCGTCCGACGCGGCGACGTTGGGCAGCCGCAGGTGTCGGGACGGGATCAGGCCGAGGGACCAGACGGCGGCCTTGGCCGCGACCGCCTGGAATCCCCGGCCGTTGAGCGCGTCGATCGCCGGTGCGATCGACAGGAAGATCTCGAGGGCGCGGGCGTGGTCGCCCGCGTCGTGGGCCGCGGTGAGCGCGGCGAGCTGCGGGCCGGCGACGTGGCCGACCACGCTGACGATGCCGGCGGCGCCGTGCGCCAGGAACGGCAGGTAGAGCGAGTCGTCGCCGGAGTACCAGGCGAGCCCGGTCGCGGCGGCGGCCTTCGCGGCGCCGTACAGGTCGCCGGTGGCGTCCTTCATGGCGACGACGCGGTCGTGCCGCGCGAGCTCGACCAGGGTCTCGGCGGCGAACCGGACGCCGGTGCGGCCGGGCACGTCGTAGAGCATCACGGGCAGCGGCGTGGCGTCCGCGACGGCGGTCACGTGCGCGACCAGGCCGGGCTGCGACGGGCGCGAGTAGTAGGGCGCGACGACCAGCAGGCCGTCCGCGCCGGCCTCGGCGGCCTGCTCGGCCATCCGGACGGCGTGCAGCGTGTCGTTCGACCCGGCGCCGGCGACGACCGTCGCCCGGTCCCCCACGGCGCCGACGACGGCCGCCACCAGCTCGGCCTTCTCGGGCGCGTGCGTGGTGGGCGACTCCCCGGTGGTGCCGTTGAGCACCAGGCCGTCGTGCCCGTGGTCCACGAGGTGCGTGGCGAGGGAGACGGCGGCGTCGAGATCGACCGAGCCGTCCTCCCGCATGGGCGTCACCATGGCGGTGAGCACCGCGCCGAAGGGACGCGACGGGGTGGCGGGGAGCATGGCCTCAACGGTACCGCCCCGCGCCGGAGCCGGTCGCACCCGTCCGGGGTGGACCGGCCCCGGCGCGGGGCGGGGCGTGCTCAGCGGCTCAGGACGCGCGCGCCGCGAGCCAGCCGGCCAGGCGGTCGGGGCGGTCGGTGATCACCGCGTCCACGCCGAGGGCCACGGCGGTGGCCCAGTGCTCGGGCTCGTTGAGCGTCCAGACCTGGACCTGCAGGCCGGCGGCGTGCAGCCGCTCGACCAGGTCCGGGTGCTCGACCAGCAGCGGGCCGTAGGGGTTGACGGTCATGACGCCGAGCTCGCCCGCGACGCGGACCACCTCGTCGACCCCGCCGTCCTCCGGCACCTGGAAGATCAGCAGCCCGCGGCGCAGGTGGGGATCCGCCGACGCCAGCGCCCGCACGGACTCCGGCCAGAACGACTGCCCGATGACCCGGTCGGCGAGCCCGGCGGCGCGGATCGCGTCGGTGACGGGCCGGACCTGCTCGACCGTGAAGGCGCCCTTGAGCTCGAGCAGCAGGTCGATGCCGGGGCGGCGGACCATGAGCTCCAGCACCTCGGCGAACGTCGGCACCCGCTGGCCGGCGTACGCCGACGCGAACCAGGAGCCGGCGTCCAGCGCGCGCACCGCGTCGAGCGTCATCTCGGTGACGACGCCCGACCCGTCCGTGGTGGCGTCGACGGTGTCGTCGTGGATGACCACGACCTCGCCGTCGGCGGTCGGCTGGATGTCGATCTCGATGCTGTGCGCGCCCGCGCGCCACGCCGCCTCGAACGCGGCGAGGGTGTTCTGCGGGGCCACGGCGGAGTTGCCGCGGTGCGCGACGACCAGGGGCGCGGACGCCCCGGCGCCGGGGCCGCCCTGGTGGGCGGCCCCGGCGACCGGACCGGTGACGGTTCCGGTCACAGGTACGGCTCGACGTTCTCGGTGTACGCCGTCTCGATCTGCGGCGTGACGGACCCGAACGCCTCGGCCGGGTCGGTGCCCTCGAGGACGATCTGCTCGAGCGCGTCGGTGAGCAGCGCGTCGGCGCCCGGCACGAACACGCGGATGTAGTCCTGCGGGCGCGCCTTCTCCGCCAGCTGGTCGACCGCGGTGCGGAACTGCGGGTACTGCTCGTACACGGCCTTCATGGTGTCGGACTCGACGGCCGAGGTGCGCACCGGCATGTAGCCGGTCGCCTGGGAGAACGTCGCGGTGTTCTCGGTGTTCGTGAGGAACTCGAGGAACATCGCGGCGGCGAGCTGCTTCTCCGGGGTGCTGGAGGAGGAGATCGCCAGGCCGGTGCCGCCGGTCGGCGTGCCGCCGCCCTGCGGGCCGTCGGGCAGGTAGGCCGTGCCGACCTCGAACGAGGCCGCGTCGAGCGCGCCCTTCAGCGAGCCGGTCGACCCGATGGTCGACGCGATGAGGCCGGACGCGAAGTCCGCCATCGAGTCGTCCGCCGAGACCGTGGCGATCGCGTCGTCCCCGTGGAACAGGCCGCGGAGGAACTCGCCGCCCGCGAGGGCCTCCTCGGAGTCGAGGGTGACGTCGAACTCGTCGGAGTACTCGCCGCCCTGGCCCCAGATCATGTTCTCGAACCACCAGGCCGACCAGGACGTGCCGAGCGACAGGCCGAACGGCGAGCCCTCCGCCGGGACCTGGGCCTCGAGCGCGGTGCTCCACTCCTGGAGCTGCTCCCAGGTCTCCGGACCCTCGTCGGGCAGGCCCGCGGCCTGCCACATCGTCTTGTTGTAGTAGAACAGCGGCGTCGAGCGCGCGTACGGCGCGGCCCAGTGCTGGCCCTCGTACTCGTAGTCGCCGTACAGGCCCTGCTGGAAGTCGTCCGCGTCGGCGTCGATCGCGTCGAAGACGTCGTCCAGCGGCATGATCTGGTCGTTCAGGTGGTAGCGGAACCACCAGACGTCGGACGCGATGACCAGGTCCGGCTTCTCGTCGGTCTGCGAGGCGGCCTGGAACCGCTGGGCGACCTCGTCGTAGTTGGCGCCGGCGGTCACCAGGTTGACGGTGATGTCCGGGTTCTCGGCCTCGAAGTCGGCGATGAGCTGCTCCTCCACGGCCTGGGACTGGCCGGGGTGGTTGCTCCACCAGGTGATCTCGGACGCGGGCTCGACCTGCGACCAGTCGGTCGCGTCGGCGGCCGCGGACTCGTCGGACGAGGCGGCGGTCGACGGGCCGCCGCACGCCGTGAGCGCGAGCGTCGTGCCGGCGACGGCAGCGGCGACGGCCAGGGTGCTGCGGCGGCGCCTGCGGGGGTGGGACACGGTGGTGCTCCTTCGGGGGTTCGCGCGCCGCGTCGCGGCGCTCGGGGGGCTGACGGGCGCGCGGGGGCGCGACCGTCTCAGGCGGCCGGCGGACCGGCCACGTCGTGGGTGCGGGGCGGGCCGGGCGTCAGCCCGTGACGGCGCCCGCGGTGAGGCCGGCGACGAGCCGGCGCTGCAGGACCAGGAAGACGACGAGGATCGGCAGGGTCACGACGACCGTGGCGGCCAGCAGCACGCCCCAGTTGGTCAGGCCGTCGATGTTCTGCAGCAGGGTCAGGCCGATCGGCAGCGTCATCTTGTCGGCGCGGTCGATGACCAGGAACGGCCAGAGGTAGTCGTTCCACTCGGTGACGACGGACACCAGCGTGACCGCCGCGATGGTCGGCGTGCTCATCGGGACCACGAACCGCCACAGCTTGCGCCAGTGCCCGGCGCCGTCCAGCTCCGCGGCCTCGAGGATCGAGGCCGGCAGCGTGAGGAAGTGCTGGCGGAACAGGAAGGTGCCGAACGCGCTGGCCAGGCCCGGCACGAGGATGCCCTGGTAGGTGTTCAGCCAGCCGAGCTCGGCGACCAGGGTGTAGTTCGGGATGATCGTGACCTGCGGCGGGATCATCAGCGTGGCGATGACCAGCCCGAACACGATCCTCTTGAACGGGAACTCGAGGAACACGAGCGCGTAGGCGCAGGTGAGGCCGAGCACCACCTTGAGGCCGGCGCCGACGACGGTCAGCCCGACGCTGTTGAGCAGCAGCCGGCCGAGCGGCACGGTGTCCGCGGCCTGGGCGTAGTTGTCCAGGCTCGGCGCCGACGGCAGCCACTGCACAGGGAACTGGTACAGCTCCTGCGAGGTCTTGAGGCTGGCGAGCAGCATCCAGATCAGCGGGGCGCCGAGCACGATCGTCGCGAGGACCATCGTGAGGTAGCTGGCGACGTGCGGGCGCTGCCGGCGGCCGGGGCGCGAGGACGCGGCGGTGGGCCGGACGTCGCGCGCGGTGGGCGCCGCGGGCGGGGTGGTCGTGGCGGCGGCCGGCCGCTTCGGGGTCAGGACGCTCATGCGTAGTGGACCTTCCGCTGGACGAACCGCATCTGCACCGCGGTGACCGCCAGCAGCACGAGGAACAGGACCGTGGCGACGGCGGAGGCGTACCCCGCGCGGCCGTTGACGAAGCTCTCCTGGTACACGGAGTACATGAGCGTCGTGGTCGACCCGAGCGGGCCGCCCTGGGTCATCGCCTTGATGATGTCGAACGACTGCAGCGAGGCCAGCATCATCGTGACCAGCAGGAAGAACGACGTCGGGGTGAGCAGCGGCAGGATGATCGACCGCAGCGTCCGGAACGACGACGCCCCGTCGAGGGCCGCCGCGTCCTTGAGGTCCTGCGGGACCGACTGCAGGCCGGCCAGGTAGATCAGCGCGACGTACCCGAGGTTCTTCCAGAGGTAGACGATGATCACCATGACCAGCGGCCAGGGGCGCTGGGTGTACCACTGGGGCGACGAGGCCCCGACCCAGCTCAGCACCTCGCGCATCAGGCCGTACCGCGGGTCGAAGATGAACAGCCAGAGGATGCCGACCGCGAAGCCCGACAGCACGTAGGGCGCGAACGCCACGGTGCGGGCGAAGCCGCGGCCGCGGAGCTTCTGGTTGAGCAGCACCGCCAGGCCGAGGCCCAGCAGCATGGCGCCGCCGACCGTCGCGACGGTGAACACGACCGTGGTCGTCACGACCTGCGTGAAGTTCCGCGACGTGAACAGCTCGACGTAGTTGCCCAGCCCGATGCTGCGGGCGACGGGCGAGCCGAGGTTCCACTGCAGCGTCGACAGGTAGAACGACTGGATCAGCGGCCGGTAGACGAACACCAGCAGCAGGGCCACGTTGGGCCCGGCCAGCAGGAGGAACCAGAGCAGCGCCGACCGGCGGCGGCGCGACTGGAGCGCACCGCGCTGCCGGGGGGCGCCCGAGGGGGCGGCCGCCGGCGGCGGGGCGAGGACTTCGGCAGTGGTCACGGGGAGAGGTCCGCTTCGAGAGGGGGCAGGTGCTGGCCCGCTCCGTCGCCGGCCCTGGACACCCTGCCCCGGCCGCGCCACCCCGGACGACCCTTCCCGGGGTGCGTTCCGCAAGGCTTCCCGGGTCGTTCACCTGGGGTTCCGCGGCGTCACCGGGCGGTCAGCGCCTGGACAGCCGGCCGACCTCCCCTCGGGGACGTCCTACCCTCGTCGCGTGCCCGCCCGCTCCCCCGCGGACCGGACCGACCCCGCCGTCCGGTCGGCCGTCCGCACCGCCCTGTCCGTCTCCGTGGCCACCGGGCTGTACGGCGTCTCGTTCGGGGCGCTGTCCGTCGCCGCCGGCCTGGACGTGCCGCAGACGATGGCGCTGAGCCTGCTGATGTTCAGCGGCGGCTCGCAGTTCGCCGCCGTGGGCGTCGTGGGCGCCGGCGGCGGCATCGGCGCGGTGGTGGCCACCGCGGGCCTGCTCGGGGCGCGCAACGGGCTGTACGGCGTGCAGGTGGCCCCGCTGCTGGGCGCGTCCGGCTGGCGACGCGTGCTCGCGGCGCACCTGACGATCGACGAGTCCACGGCCGTGGCCACCGCGCAGCCGACGCCGGCCGCGACCCGCGCGGGGTTCTGGTGGACCGGCGCCGGGGTGTTCGTGCTGTGGAACGCGTTCTCCCTGCTCGGGGCGCTGCTCGGCGACGCGCTGGGCGACCCGCGCCGGTACGGGCTGGACGCGGCGGCGGGCGCGGCGTTCCTGGCGCTGCTGTGGCCGCGGCTGTCCGGCGACGACCGGCGGGCGACCCGGACCGTGCGGGTCGTGGCCGTGGCGGCGGCGGCCCTGGCGCTGGCGCTCACGCCCGTGGCGCCGGCCGGGGTGCCGGTGCTCGCGGCCGCGGCGCTGGCGGTGGTCGTGGGGGTGCTGGACGGCGGTGGCGGCGCGGGGGCGCGCGCCGGGGGCCGCCCGGGCGGCGACGAGGACGACGCGGCCCCGGTGGTGACCCCGTGAGCCGGCTCGCGGTGTGGTGGGCGGTGCTGGCCGCGTCCGTCGTCGTGCTCGCGACCAAGGTCGCCGGGCACCTGGTCCCCCGCGCCCTCCTGGAGCGCCCGCGGGTGGTGCGGACCGCGGCGCTGGTGACCGCGGCGCTGCTGGCCGCGCTGGTGGCGGTGCAGACCGCGACGACCGACGGCGCGCTCGCGCTCGACGCGCGCCTGGCCGCGCTGGCGGTCGCGGCGGTGGCCCTGCTGCTGCGCGCCCCGTTCGTGCTCGTGGTGCTCCTGGCGGCCGCGACGGCCGCGCTGCTCCGCTGGCTCGGCCTCCCCTAGCGGCGCGCGGGCGCCGACTTCGGCACGTCGGGACCCAGTTCGGCAGCTGGAGGTGCCGAGCTCGGCGCGGGAGTGCCGAACTCGGCGCGGGTCAGACCGCGACCGGGGCCTTGATCGCCGGGTGGTGCTGGTAGTGCTCGATGGTGACGTCCTCGTACGTGTACTCGAACAGCGACGGCGCGCGGTTCAGGCGCAGGGTGGGCGCCGGGAACGGGTCCCGGGTCAGCTGCTCGCGCACCTGCTCGACGTGGTTGTCGTAGATGTGGCAGTCGCCGCCGGTCCACACGAAGTCGCCGACCTCGAGGTCCACCTGCTGCGCGACCATGTGCGTCAGCAGGGCGTAGGAGGCGATGTTGAACGGCACGCCGAGGAACAGGTCCGCGGACCGCTGGTAGAGCTGGCACGAGAGCTTCCCGTCGGCCACGTAGAACTGGAAGAACGCGTGGCAGGGCGCGAGCGCCATCGACGGGATGTCCGCGACGTTCCACGCCGAGACGATGTGCCGGCGCGAGTCGGGGTCGCGGCGCAGGCCGTCGAGCACCTGCGCGAGCTGGTCGATCGTGCCGCCGTCCGGCGTCGGCCAGGACCGCCACTGCACGCCGTAGACCGGGCCGAGGTCGCCGTCCTCGGCCGCCCACTCGTCCCAGATGTGCACGCCCTTCTCCTGGAGCGTGCGCGCGTTGCGCTCGCCGCGCAGGAACCAGAGCAGCTCCTCGGTCAGCCCGCGCAGGAACACGCGCTTGGTGGTGACGAGCGGGAACCCCTGCTGGAGGTCGAACCGCATCTGGTGCCCGAACACGCTGCGGGTCCCGGTGCCGGTGCGGTCCGCCTTGGGGGTGCCGGTCTCCAGCACCAGGCGGAGCAGGTCCTCGTACGGCGTCTCGATCGGTCCGGCGGGCGTCGTCATGGGGCCATCGTAGGGTTCGTGCCCGGCGATCTCGGGGTGCCGCACGGCGACGTCCGGGTCGACACTGGCCCCATGACCTCGCCGCTGCCGCCGTACGTCGCCGCCCACACGCCCACCGGCCTGCTGATCGACGGCGAGTGGCGGCACGCCACGGGCGGCGGGACGTTCGCCGTCGCCGACCCGGCGACCACCGACGTGCTGTTCGAGGTGGCGGACGCCACGCCGGAGGACGGCCTCGCGGCGCTCGGCGCGGCGCACCGGGCGTTCCCGGCCTGGCGCGAGGTCGCCCCGCGGACCCGGTCGGACGTGCTGCGCGCGGTGTTCGACGCGATGGTCGCCCGCGCCGAGGACCTGGCGGCGCTCATCACCGCCGAGGGCGGCAAGCCGCTGGCCGAGGCGCGCGCGGAGGTGCAGTACGCGGCCGAGTTCGTGCGCTGGTACTCCGAGCAGGCGGTGCGGCTGGACGGCCTGACCCGGCGCGCGCCCGCGGGGACGCACCACCAGCTCGTGCTCCGGCGGCCGGTCGGCCCCGCGCTGCTCATCACGCCGTGGAACTTCCCGATCGCGATGATCACCCGCAAGGTCGCGCCGGCGCTCGCCGCCGGCTGCCCGGTGATCATCAAGCCGGCGCAGCTCACCCCGCTGACCACGGCGTACTTCGCCGAGATCGTCCGCGCCGAGCTCGACGCCCGCGACCTGCCGGCCGGCGTGATCAACGTGCTGCCCACGTCGTCGTCCCGCGCGCTCACCGAGCCGGTGATCGCCGACCCGCGGCTGCGCAAGCTCTCGTTCACCGGGTCGACGGAGGTCGGGCGGTCGCTGCTCAAGCAGGCCGCGGACCAGGTGCTGCGGACGTCGATGGAGCTCGGCGGGAACGCGCCGTTCCTGGTGTTCGCGGACGCCGACCTGGACGCCGCCGTCGAGGGCGCCGTGGCCGCCAAGATGCGCAACGCCGGGCAGACCTGCGTCGCCGCGAACCGGTTCCTGGTCCAGGAGCCCGTGGCCGCGGAGTTCGCCGACCGGCTGACGGCCGCGTTCGAGCGGCTGGTGATGGGCCCCGGCACCGCCCCGGACGTCGCGGTCGGCCCGCTCATCGAGAGGTCGGCCGTCGACCGGGTCGAGGAGCTGGTCACCGAGGCGGCGGACGACGGCGCCCGGGTGCGCACCGGCGGCGAGCGGCCCGGCCGCCGGGGGTACTTCTACCCGCCGACCGTGCTCGACCGCGTGCCCGAGGACGCCCGCGCGGTGCGGGAGGAGATCTTCGGCCCGGTGGCCCCCGTCGTGACGTTCGGCGACGAGGGCGACGGCCTCCGGCTCGCGAACGGGACCGAGTTCGGCCTCGTCGCGTACGCGTACACGAGGGACGTCGACCGGGTCATGCGGCTGGCCGAGGGCGTCGAGGCCGGCATGCTCGGGATCAACCGGGGCATGGTCTCCGACGCCAGCGCGCCGTTCGGCGGCGTGAAGTCGTCGGGCATCGGCCGCGAGGGCGGCGAGGCCGGGATCGAGGAGTACCTGGAGCCGGTGTACGTGGCATTGTGACCGGCATGGACCCCCTGCTCGCCGCCACCTCCGACGTCTCCGTCCGCCCCGCCGTCCCCGGGGACGAGGGCGCCGTCGCGGCCGTGCAGCTCGCCGCGTGGCGCGCCACGCTCGGCGACCTCGTCGGCGAGGAGGTGCTGGACCGCGTCGACCTCGCGCGGGTCACCGACCAGTGGGCCGCCGCGATCGCCTCGCCGCCGGGGCGCGGCTACCGGGTGCTGGTGGCGATGCACGGGCCGCGGCTGGTCGGGTTCGCCTCGGTCGCCCCCGTCACGGCCCCGCCCGGGTCCGGCGACGACACCCCGGGCGGCGAGATCCTCGCGCTCGAGGTCGACCCCGCCGAGCGACGGCTCGGCCACGGGTCGCGGCTGCTCGCGGCCGTGGTCGACCTGCTGCGCGACGAGGACCGGGCCACCAGCGTGCAGACCTGGGTCGTGGTCGGGGACACCGCGCGCGAGCAGTTCCTCGGCTCGGCCGGCCTGGGTGACGTCGGGGCGACCCGGGTGCTCGGCGAGCAGGACGACCCGCGGGAGATCACCGAGCACCTCTGGGGCGCGAGCATCTGACCGCGGCGCGGGCGGGCGCGGGCTCGCGCGGCTCGGCCGGGCGCGGCCGGGCGGGTGACGCCCTCACCCGGACGGGCGGCGCGGGGTGAACGGCGCGCGAACAGCCGGCGACGCGGCGCGGCGACGCCTCAGGTCGCGGGCGCGGCGGGCGATCGTGCGGGCGTGTCCCCCCAGACCCGCGCGCCGTGGCGGCGCGCCGACCGCGGCCGGCTGCTGTCCGACCTGGTCTCCGCCCCCGTCGTCGTCTCCCCGACCGACTCCTGCGAGGCCGTGGACGTCGGCTTCCGCACCCGGTGGACCGGCTCGTCGGTCCTCGTCGCCCCGCGCGAGGCGGGCGGTCCGTTCGGGATGGTCGCCCGCAAGGACTTCCTCACGACGATGACCGGGCGGTACGGCTTCGGCCGGTCGCTGTGGGGGCGGCGGCCGGTCGCGGACGTCGCGCGCTGGGAGGTGCCGTGGGTCGACGTCCGGGCGTCGCTGACCGAGGCCGCCGAGCGGCTGGTCGGCGGCGACGGCTACCAGGACATGATGGTCACCGGGCCGGACGGCGGCCCGGTCGGCATCCTCGACCCGACGACGCTGATGGAGGCGCTGGCCGCGGAGCTCGCGCACGAGGCGTCGCACGACCACCTCACCGGCGTCACCTCGCGGGCCCGGTTCGTCGACGGGCTCCGGGAGCTGTGCGCGGCGGCGCGCGACGACGGCGGGGCGGTCGTCCTGGCGTTCCTCGACCTCGACCGGCTCAAGGAGGTCAACGACACCCTGGGGCACTCGTTCGGCGACGCGCTGCTGCACTCCGTGGCGACCCGGCTCGCGGCCTCGGCCCTGCCCGGCGACGTGGTCGGCCGGCTCGGCGGCGACGAGTTCGCACTCGCCCGGCTGCTGCCCCCGCAGACGCCCGACGACACCTGGCGGGTGCGCGCGCTGGACCTCGGCGAGGTGCTGCGCTCCGCGATCGCCGCGCACGACCCGGGCCTGCCGGTGCCCGCGCACTCCCGGGTGTCGGTCGGCCTGGCGCTCGGCGCGGGCGCGCTCGTCGACCACGACCGGCTGCTGCGCGAGGCGGACCTGGCGATGTACGGCGCGAAGAAGGCCGGCGGCGACCGGGTGCGGCTGGCCGGCGCGGACGCCGGGCCGGGTGCCGGGCCGGCGGGCCTCGCGGGGCTGGCGGCGCTGCCGGGGCTCGACCTCGCGGCGCTGGAGGTGCACTACCAGCCGATCGCCGGCACCGCCGACGGCTCGGTGCGGGAGGTCGAGGCGCTGCTGCGGTCCCGGGACGCCGAGGGCCGGCTGGCGGGCCCGGCGGCGCCGCTGGACCGGGCCGCGCGGGCGGGCCTGGCGCTCGAGCTCGACCTGTGGGTCCTGGAGCGCGCGTGCGCGGACCGGTCGGCGTGGCGGGCCGCGCTCGGCGCCGCCGCCCCCGCGGTGGTGAACGTCAACCTCTCCCCCGCCGCCCTGGAGGAGCCGCTGCTCGCCGACCGGGTGCTCCGGGTGCTGGACGCGGCGGGCACGCCGCACGACGGCGTCCGTCTGGAGCTGTCGGAGGCCGCGACCGAGGCCCAGGTCGCCCGCGCGCTGCCGGCGCTCGACGCGCTGCGGACGGCCGGGGTGCCGATCGCCCTGGACGACCTGGGCGGCGCGATGTCGGGGCTGCGCCAGGTGACGCGGCTGCCGGTGGACGTCCTGAAGATCGACCGGTCCGTCGTCGCCGGGATGCTCGACGACCCGCTGGACGCGCTGCTGGTCGAGCTGGTGCACCGGATGGCCGTCGAGCAGGGCATGACCGTGGTCGCGGAGGGTGTCGAGTCGGACGCGCAGCTGGACGCGCTGCGGGCCGCGGGCGTGCCGCTGGTGCAGGGGTTCCTGGTCGCGCGGCCGATGTCCTCGGACGCGCTGCGCGCGTACCTGACCCCGGCGACCTGAGGGGCGCGGACGCGGCGGCGCCGGCTTCGACCACCCCGAGAGTGGAAGGTTGTGACGGACACGCCGTCGGCGTGTCCGTCACAACCATCCACTGTCGGTGGTGCCGGGGCGCGTCGGTGGTGCCGGGGCGCGTGGGTGGTGCCGGGGCGCGTCGGTGGTGCCGGGGCGCGCGCGGGCGGGGGCGGCGCGACCGGTCCCGTCAGGACAGGCCGCGGGGCTCCTCGCCGGCGGCGGCGCGGCCGCGGTGCACCCGGGACGCGTGCCGCAGCGCCGCGCGGGCGCGCTTGCGGTCGCCGGCCGCGTCGTACGCGAACGCGAGCCGGTACCAGGTCCCCCAGTCGCCGTCCGGCGCCGCCTCGGCCTCGGCGCGCGCCGCCTCGAACTGCCCGGCGGCCACCGAGCGGTCGATCCGCCCGCCCGGGCTGCGGGGCAGGTCGTCGACGGGCAGCTCGCCGCGCGCGGCGAGGGTGTCGGCCATGCGCTGCACGTCGACGGCGAGCAGCCACTCCCGCGCGACCAGGCCCAGCACCAGCAGCGGCAGCAGCGCGAACGCCGCGCCGAGCCCGACGCCGACGGGCTCGCCGGTGCGGATCAGGGCGACGGCCCGGCCCGCGACCAGCCACAGGTACAGGCCGAGCAGCGCGGTGAGGGCGATCGCGGCGATCAGCCCGGTGCGGCGGCGGGCGGGCGCGGCGGGCGCGGGCGCGGGGTCCCGGGGCTCCCCCACGCCGGTCAGCCCAGGTCCAGGTAGTGCTCGAGCCCGACGGTCAGCCCCGGGCGGGACCCGACCTGCCGGACCGCGTGCAGCACGCCGGGCATGAACGACACCCGGTCGAACGAGTCGTGCCGGATGGTCAGCTGCTCCCCCGCGTTGCCCAGCAGGATCTCCTCGTGCGCGACCAGCCCGCGCAGCCGCACCGCGTGCACCCGCACGCCGTCCACGTCCGCCCCGCGGGCGCCGTCGAGCGCCGTCGTGGTGGCGTCCGGCACCGGGCCCAGCCCCGCCTCCCGGCGGGCCGCCGCGATCGCGTGCGCGGTGTGCCGGGCGGTGCCGGACGGGGCGTCGACCTTGTCGGGGTGGTGCAGCTCGACGACCTCGACCGACTCGAACCACCGGGCGGCCCGCGCGGCGAACGCCATGGCCAGCACCGCGCCGAGCGCGAAGTTCGGGGCGACCAGCACGCCGACGCCGGGCCGGTCGGCGAGGTCGGCCTCGACCCGGGCCAGCGACTCGGCGGTCCAGCCGGTGGTGCCGACGACCGCGTGCACGCCCTGGGCGACCAGCGACCGCACGTTGGCCTCGGCGACCGACGGGACCGTGAAGTCGACCGCGACCTGCGCGCCGGTCGCGGCCACCGCGCCGACGTCGTCCCCGTGCTCGAGTGCGGCCACCAGCTCCAGGTCCGGCGACGCCTCCACGGCGTCGACGACGGTCCGTCCCATGCGTCCGGCCGCGCCCAGCACGGCCACCGCGATCGTTTCGCTCACCGAGGCAGCCTATGCGAGCCCTACGCGGTCGCGAGCACGTCCTCCATGCCGCGGACGGCCCGGCGCAGGTCCAGCGCGTGCAGCCCCGTGAACCGCTCGACCTCCCGCTGCGGGTAGCCGGCGTCGGCGTACGCGCGCAGCACCCGCACCACCCCGACGGCGTCCCCGCGGTCGTCGACGCCGAGCTCGCGCACCGCGCAGGACAGCCGGACCGTCGACAGGAACGCCGACGGGCTCAGCCCGACGTGCGCGGCGAGCAGCGCGTGCAGGCCGGCGAGCGACCGGTCGACCGCGCGGGCCAGGTCGACCGACCGGACCAAGCCGCGCTCGGCGTCCGCGTACCGGGCGACCCGGTCGACGGCGTCGCGGTCGGCCGGCGGCACCGGGCGCCGGACGGCGGCGGCCAGGGCGTCCTCCAGGACGGCCGCGCAGGCGGCGGCCGCGGCGGCCTCGCCGAGCCCGGCGGCGGCGTCCCAGGCGGCGCGCATCCCCGCCGCCAGCGCGGCCTCGTCCAGGCCCAGCGCCTCGCCCAGCGGCCGGTGCTCGTCCACCAGGAAGCCCTCGGGGTGCAGCGCGGACAGGGCCCACGGCGCCAGGCGCGCGCCCACCTCCCAGGACTCCGCGTCCCCGGCGGGCAGCACGACGCCCGGCACGACGCGCGGGCCGCGCAGCACGCTGCCGACCGACTCGGTCTCCCGGGTCAGCGGGTCGACCCAGCGCACCGGCGCGCCCAGCCGGACCACCGCGGACGGGCGGCCGTCGGGCAGCGCGACCCGCGGCGGCGCGGCGTGCGGCGCGCGGGCGACCCAGAGCGCCTCGACCAGCCCCGGCGACCGGGGGGCGACGGCGACGGAGCGGCGGGCGGAGGTGACGGCGGCCATGCCCTCATCATCGTCCCGCCCGGCGCGCGGCGGAACGGGACCTTCCGCCCGGCCCGCGGGTGGCGTCGGCGACGACCCCGGGAACGGCGGGAGCCGGGCCCCCGCGGACGGGGACCCGGCTCCGGTGACGATCGCGCGTCAGCCGCCGAACGGCCCCACGCGCACGACGGACCGCGGCCGCGCCGCCAGGTCGGCGGCCAGCTCCTGCACCTCGCGCGCCGTGACCGCGCGGACGCGGTCGAGCGACTCCTGCGTGGACAGCAGCTCGCCGTGCACCAGCTCGGACTTGCCGAGCCGGCTCATGCGCGACCCGGAGTCCTCCAGGCCGAGCACCAGGCCGCCGGACAGCTGCCCGACCGACCGGCGCAGCTCGGCGTCGGTGATGCCGCCGTCCGCGAGGCGCTCCAGCTCGGCGACCATGAGGTCGGTGACCTCGTCGATCTTCGCCGGGGCGCAGCCTGCGTACAGGCCGAAGACGCCGGTGTCGGCGTGGCCGGACGCGAACGAGTAGGTCGAGTACGCCAGCCCCCGCTTCTCGCGGATCTCCTGGAACAGCCGGGACGACATGCCGCCGCCCAGCACCGCGTTCAGGACCGAGAGCGTGAACCGCCGGGGGTCGGTGGCCGTGAGGCCGGTCCCGCCGACGATGACGTTGCCCTGCTCGGTGGTCCGGCGCACCGTGACCTCCGAGGCGCCGGCCGTGACCGGCAGCGCCTCGGTCGCACCGCGGCGCGCGGCCGGGGCGGCGCCCGCCGCGAGGTCCCAGCCGCCGTCCTGCAGCGCCCGGGTGACCTGCTCGGCGAGCGCGTCGTGGTCGACGTTGCCCGCCGCGGTCACGACGAGCGTGTCCGGGCGGTAGTGCTGCCGGTAGTGCTCCCAGACGGCGTCCCGCGGCACGGCCCGGATCGTGTCCGGGGTGCCGCCGATCGGCCGGCCGAGCGGGTGGTCGCCGAGGACGACCGTCGCGAACCGCTCGTGCACGACGTCGCTCGGGTCGTCGTCGTTCATGGCGAGCTCCTCGAGGATCACGCCGCGCTCGGTCTCGAGCTCGTCGCGGTCCAGGCGGGCCGAGGTCACCATGTCCGCGATGACGTCGACCGCCATCGGCAGGTCCTCGTCGAGCACCCGGGCGTAGTAGCAGGTGTGCTCCTTGCCCGTGGCGGCGTTCGCCTCGCCGCCGACCTCGTCGAACGCCTCGGCGATGTCCATCGCCGTGCGCCGCGCGGTGCCCTTGAACAGCAGGTGCTCGAGGAAGTGCGTCGAGCCGTGGTGCCCGTCGGACTCGTCCCGGGAGCCGACGCCGACCCACGCCCCGACGGACGCGGACCGCACGCCGGGGACGTGCTCGGTGAGCAGGCGGACCCCGCCGGGCAGGACGGAGCGACGGACGGAGCCGTCACCCGCCTGCCCGGCGGTCAGGTCGCTGCCCGGCTGACCGGGCGCGACCAGCGGGAGGTCCAGCGGCACGTCAGGCGTCGGCCGGCTCAGCGGCGGCGGACTCGTCCGAGCCCGCCTCCTCGCCCTCGACCACCGCGTGCAGCGACAGCTTGCCGCGCGGGTCGATCTCGCCGATCTCGACCTGGACCTTCTGGCCCACGCCGAGGACGTCCTCGACCTTCTCGACCCGCTTGCCGCCGACGAGGCGACGGATCTGCGAGATGTGCAGCAGGCCGTCCTTGCCCGGCGAGAGCGAGATGAACGCGCCGAAGGTGGTCGTCTTCACGACCGTGCCGACGAAGCGCTCGCCGATCTCCGGCATGTGCGGGTTCGCGATCGCGTTGATCGCCGCCCGTGCGGCCTCCGCCGACGGACCGTCGGTGGCGCCGATGTAGACCGTGCCGTCGTCCTCGATCGAGATGTCGGCGCCGGTCTCCTCCTGGATCTGGTTGATCATCTTGCCCTTCGGGCCGATGACCTCGCCGATCTTGTCGACC